>JBCCAQ010000040.1:0-25134 GCA_039814735.1 Cyanobacteria bacterium P01_A01_bin.15 | reverse complement strand
GTCCGGCCAAGTCGCCTGCTGCTGCTGCCTTGCTCTGGCCGAAGACGACGACGAAAACGACGGTCGCTCTTCGTTGTTCATCGGAGGCGAAGGAAGCTCTGCCGTCTCGCTACCTCGCTCGAGGAGCTCGACGAACATGCCTTTGGACAACGACGGAATCGCAGCAGTTTTCTTGGGATTGGTCTCGTCGACCTGGACGAGCTTCTTCGACGCCGTAGGCATGTCGTTATAACTCAGCAAATAGGGATGCCAGCAACTTCGAAATGCCCAAGAATATTGCCTCGATAGCCACCCCCACCCTAATTATTGCTGGAGAGAACGAGCATTCCCTGATACATCAATCCCAGGATACGCTCAGCCGCGTCATGAAAAATGCCCAATCCTATGTTGCCCCCAACATGGTTCACGGGTGGAGTTTAGAAGCCCCCAACTTATTTGCCCAAACCGTCCGTAATTGGCTCCAAAAACAGCCGCTTTCAGAGCAACTGCAGACCGTCAGCTAAGATTGGCCCCAACAACATATCCACCGTGATCCTCCAAAATCCAGACGGCAGTAAAACCTATTATGTAGAATACGGCGATCCATCGTCTGAGACCCTGGTGCTACTACACGGTATCGGCGCTGACCATGCCATGTGGGAACCCCAGATAAAACCCTACACAGAGGCAGGGTTTCATGTGCTCGTCCCCGACTTATTTGGCCATGGTCGCTCATCCAAGCTAAGCAAAATACGGCTCTCTAGCTGGCATCACCAAATCACCTGGCTGTTGAACCACCTCACCCTAGAAACCTGCACCCTCATTGGTGTCAGCATGGGGGGAGTGATCGCCCAGTCCTTTGTCGTCGAGTATCCCCAGAGAGTAAACAAAATCATCATCGCCGACTCCTTTGGCGAGCTGCGTACCTTACAAGAGAGACTTTTAGGTTTTTCCCAAATCATTGGTTTTAACCTGTTCAAGGTACTGGGCAAACAGCTGTTAGCAAATGGTATCCATCAAACCTATCGCGCCGGGCATGCCCAAGCCGCCCAGGCATATTTCGACAAGGCCAGTTTAAAGGTAGACCTGGATCAGCTAATCCTAGCCAGACAGGCCATTAATCAAATTGACGTACTCGAAAAGCTGAGAACAGTCACCATCCCCGCGCTGATCATGGTCGGCACAGACCTGGGAGAGTCATTTATCCAAATCAATCGCAAGATTGCCGATGCCTTACCCAACACCAAGTTTATTCTATTAGAACAGTCAATGGATCCCTCTAATCTGGTTAATCCAGCTGAATTTAATCATCAGGTGCTGAAGTTCCTAAGCCTCTGAGCGCACTCAATAAAGGACGCGAAATTAAACAACACACCCACCATAGGCAGTACTTTTTTTAAGCAGGAGAGATGCCCTACATGTAGAGGTTATCTTGCATTTACCCAAACAGAAAATTAGCCCGATACCATCTCAGGATTCATCGCCCAGGAGAACAAAAACAATGATCAAAAAACAAACAGCAATATTTCTTTTAGCCTGGATTCTTGCCAATGCAATAGGAGGATTTCTGATCGGATTTCTAGAAAGTAACAGGGCTCAGTTTATGGCCACACTGATTTTCTCTGGAGCCATTATCGGGTCTTTACAATGGGCGATATTCAGATGGATAGGCAAAAACGGTTTACGCTGGGTGCTGTGGCCGCTGGCCAGTGCCTTGGGGTGGGTCATCAGTACGCTCATCGGTATTTTATTACCAGAGCCTGGGTTTATCGCTGCAGCCACTGGCAGTCAGCTTACGCAGGTTTTATGGATAAATCTCATCAATCAGCCAGTTTGGATAGCGGGTATGGCCATTGCCCAGGGGATTATTCTTGGCTACCATAGTCGCCAACGTTTTCGCATACTTGGCGTGTGGCTGCTGGCTAGCTGCCTGGGCGCAGCCCTAAATGGAGCTGTGAGTGTGTCATGGGCAATGCCGTTTTCCAAGCGCTGCCGAATACCCTGAGCGGTATGGGTCAAGCGAAAGGTTGGGGTAGCTATGGTGTCGTTACTGGGTTGGCTCTGCTATGGGTGTTGAAGGATAGCTCTTTTGGAGTGCGGTCTTCTCTACATCGTCAAGGTTGAAACCGTCATAGCTTTAATCCGTTCATAGGAGAGTAGGTATTGCTCACCCTCCGGAGATTTGTTTAATGGCACGTAAACCGAGAATTTTACGTCCTAATTTTTGTTATCACATTACCACGCGGTGCAATAACCGAGAGTTTCGTTTGACACGCTACGAATGTCGGTCAGTATTGTTATACGCCCTTCAGCAATGCCAACAAAAATATGGCTTCAAGCTTCATGCCCTGTGCATTATGAGCAATCATGTACATTACCTACTGGAACCACAACAGCCGGAGGAGTTGCCACAGCTAATGCACTGGCTAAACTGGTATACGGCCATGTGTTTTAACCGAATGCTCAATCGTACAGGCCACTTTTGGGAAAAGCGCTATCACAGCAGCGGATTTGATACAAGCGATCATCGCCGAGTTCTAAATACCATTCGCTATATCCATGGCAATCCTAGGGCGGCGAGTATGCAGCAGGGCTTTTTTTATGATTTTAGTAACTATGGCACCTACGAACGGCTAACCCAGGATGGCATCACCCAGTGGCATCCGGCGTTTATGGCGTTGGGGGCCACATTGGATCTATGTGCCGAGGCCTATCGTCGGTTTTGTCAGCGCTATAAACCCAAGCCGAAGCCAGAAAAGCACAGCCATTGGGGTAGCAAGTTATTGGCGCGGGTAAAGGCTAAGGGGAAACCCAAGAAAAAAGTCAGCCCTGGGCAAAAGTCCCTATGGCAAGACTGGGATGCACCCCTTGAGGAAATCCAGGCCGTCGCTGAGAAATTTGTGGTGGCCAATGCGTTGAATCCAGAGATCGCCCGGTGCCAGGTATTGAACTGACGAAACAACGAGAATTGGTATGTAGATAGCGTGTTTAAGAAAATTAAAATCGGGCTGAAGCGCTTATGTGTTACAGTTCACAAGCCTGGATGCGAGAAAAGAGATTCTCAACCCAAAATCACTACCCCCCCAACCAATCAACCATCTACTAAAAGGGAGGTGACCTACAGGGCTTTGGGGAAAGTCATACCTCATCCTAAATTCCCAAGAGTCATTTTCACGCCATCCCACCTTTCCTCCAAAATTATTAAAGGCTTTTTCATAGTACTGGTAATCGGTCTTTCCACCACAGCCCAGATAGATTTCTTTTTGCACACTAAAGCCAAAGTGCCCGCCGCTAAATTTCAGCCACAGCTGATCAATCAGCCGCAGGTCGTGGCAGGGAAAATTTTTGATATCGTCCAACTCCAAATAGCCTTGGCTTTGCCGATTGGCCACCTCCAGCATTACCTTTGCAGTTTCCTCATCGGCTTCTTGCCACTGGGCATTGGCAAGGTAGTTGATAAGGTTGCCATAGCGAGGATCTACCTGCTCACGAACAATGCAAATGGGACTGCCGGGGGTATCGGCAGTTTGAGTAAAGGGTTGAAGATCCCCCCCAGCCTCCCTTATAAAAGGGGGGAGTTTAGTCTTTACCCCCCTTATAAAGGGGGGATCAAGGGAAGATCTCTCCGACATCTCCTGCCACTCATCCTCAGCAGGCAACCGATAGTGATAGGTCCCATCATCCGGAGCCAGTTCCGCCTGTGTACTCAGCCATCCACAAAACCATCGTGCCTCTTCCCATGTAATTGGTAGCTGAACACTGTCATTCACAATGGAACGCTTCTGCCTATTCAGCTCCACAGCAGCATGAAACTGGCCATTGGAAACATCCTGCAAAAACGTTTGAAACTCCTCCCAAGACACCAACGACCGGCGCACAAATACCTTGTCATTAAGCTGAACTCCTTGATTAAACTCAGACTTAAGTTCAGCATCAACCGCAAAATCAATATTTAAATTTTCAATTGAGGCATCAGTCCTGGCTGGTGCTGATAAATTACCGACATGGGACATGTCATATAGCTTATCAGACTTGTCTTCCTCCATAGCAAGCTGTCTAGTTTTCAGCTTCTGCGCCAGAAGCTCATCTAACCGTTGACGAGATTCCTGGGAAATCTCTCGCCCCTGCACTCGACAGCGATCCGCTAGCTCTAACAAATAAGCATTGGAGTCCTTGGCATAGTTATCTAACAAGTGATTTACTAGTTTTGTCGCATCTTGTTGAGCTGCACAAAAACAAACTACTTCTCGCCAACGGTCATTGGCTATATTCTCAAACAGTAACGCTTCTCCTGATTGGCCTAACTCCTTTACGTGGCACGCCGCCAAGTACTCCTGAAATGTCTGGTGACTAAACTCATACAGTTCTAGCTCTTTTTCTATCAACAATCCTGAAATATCTCGCATCTCTTCCCAAAACTGTTTCGGCTCCACAGGTTGTTTTTTGTTACACCGGCTCAGCTTCTCTGCAATCCACGGTGTTGCTTCTGTCAGGGAAAACTGCGTTGTCTCCTGCTGTACCATCTGCCACGCCAGCAACTGCAGCAAAGCCTTGTTCTCTGTTGCTGTCAGGCTTAGTTTAGTTCCTTTCACATAGGGCCGAGTTCCCAAAAATAAATTACAAATCCGCTCGTATAGCTCCACCTGTCGTTTCGGCAAAAATGTATCTGCTCTATGGGTATTGGCAATCAACGTCAGTAGCAATGGATTGCTGGCAATCGCTGTCAGTTGCGCATCAGCAAACAGCTGTTTCTTTAAGTCAGCCGCATTGTTTTTCACATCATCTTCAATTGTGACACTGACCTGTTCAGAATCTAACTGCTGTTCCCTTTCCTGTTGGTTACTGCGCCACTCCCGCTCGTACAGCGCCCGATACCAGTTATGGATAAACGTTTCCTTCTGAGGGTTATTGAACTTCAACACCTCCAACCGAGTATCGATCTCAATGGGATGGCTAGGCTCATCAGGCCGTAGGTCAAACCCATGGGGGCGCGACGTCAAAACAAACTGCACATTGCCATAGTCCTGCATTTGGGTATCCACCCAACGACGCACAGTCTGCCGCTGAGCCTTGGGTACTTCATCTAACCCATCAAACAGCACCAGGCATTTTCCATCTTGCAGAACCTGATCAAACCAGTGCTTGGATGGCTTCAGGTTCTTACAGCCCCGCTGGGTAGGAATATGCTGCACAATTAGCTCACTCAAACTCAGAGATTGGGCCATCTGCTCTGGCCCATCCACACGCTGCAGCAACTCATAAATTTCCCGCAGACGCAGCAGCACCGGAATAAACGGCGGTGTATTCTCCGGTGGTTCCATGGCATAGGTGCGGGTCAGGTGGCGCATTAGCGTCGTTTTGCCATAGCCGGGAGCCGCCAAAATCGCGATGCGCCGATGGCCCGACTGATTCGGCGTTTGATATCGCTTGGGTAAAAAGTCCCAGATTGTCTTCTGGCCCGATAGGTTCAGCTGATCCTTCGTTTGGATTTGCAATGGCACATAGACCTTATCCAAAGCCAGTGGCTGCAGGTTTTGAAAACCTTCTAGCTCGATGCGATCGCACTGCACCTTCAATACTTCAAAATACTGCTTATCAAACCCACGATTCAGCAACTTTGATGTGGTTTTACCAAATTCCTCATTCAGGGCATCCGCTGTCTTCTCACCAGACGATTTCAACCCAGATTTCCACTTGTCGATAATCGGCTGACCAAAGCTGGTAACCAGGCTTGTCGTTAGGGAAATCCCAAACGAGATCGCTGCCTTGGGAATGTCTTCAAGATAGAGATTGTAGAGACCATAGCCACCGCCGCCCAGTACCAAAAACTTGGTTAGAGCATCAGTAATTTTTTCTTCCAGAGATTTATCATCGGGCTGATTTCCAGGCGAGGACATAGGGCGTAGTCATCTGAGGGATTCACGCACCTATTCTACTCATGTAGCATCAAAACCGCGATAAAGTTCGGCCACGGTAAATTCCAAACCAATGCTGGTTAAAATAGCGCGATCGCTCCCTGCATAAACCACCGTTTCCCAGGTACCCGACACAGTACGCCGCCGACACTCCACTTGCTGACTCTCCTGAGAAATTCAAACATACTCTTCAAGAGAGTCGAGCCGCTGATAATTCTGAAATTTCTCACCACGGTCAAATGCTTCAGTACTGGGTGAAAGTACTGAAGCAACAAGTTTGGGATAGCGCTTGACGTAGCGATTCTCGCGATCGCGCGGGTCACAGGTAACAAACGCATCTGGATAATAGTAAAACTCATTCAGATAGTTGACTTTCACATTCCCCGCATGAAAACGGCAGCCGGACGAATCGCCCAGGTGATTATCAATGATCTTCAGAAGGTTAAACGCGATCCGCTCATGGTTATCGGTGCCCCTCGCCATGGCATAGACCAGACCACGCTGATACTCATGACGGATTGAGCTTTGACGCTCTAACGCAAGATAATCTTCGGGACTAATGTAATGGGGAATAGCAATCATGGCTGCTGTCCTGCAAACGGCAAAACTTCAAAGTGAGTAATGCCTACCTACGCACTGACATCATAATTGTCATAGTGCAATGGTAGCAAAGCCTTTCGGAAGGGTGCGTTACGGCGAGGCCTAACGGCACCCTACTGGGCTTATTCGTAGGCATCCATCGGTAGACAGGAGCAAACGAGGTTGCGATCGCCAAATGCCTGATCAATCCGATTCACCGTGGGCCAGAACTTTCGCTCCTTTGTCCACCTTGTCGGATGCACGGCCTGCTCTCGGCTGTAGGGCCGATCCCACTCAGCAGTTAGGTCGCTGGTGGTATGGGGTGCATTCACCAAGGGGTTGTTGTCCTGGGGCAGCTCCCCCGCTTCAACCTGGCGAATCTCATCGCGGATGTCAATCATTGCATCGCAGAAGCGGTCTAGCTCCACCAGCGACTCACTTTCGGTAGGCTCCACCATGATGGTGCCCGCCACCGGCCAGGACATCGTAGGCGGATGGAAGCCATAGTCAATCATGCGTTTGGCGATGTCATCGACATTCACGCTGGCGGACTTTTTAAAGCTACGCAAATCCACAATGCACTCGTGGGCCACCAGCCCGGCATTGCCCTTGTAGAGAATGTCGTAGTGCCCCTCCAAACGCTTGGCAATGTAGTTGGCGCTGAGGATGGCGGTTTTAGTGGCGTGGGTCAGCCCGGCAGCACCCATCATCTGAATGTACATCCAGGAAATGGGGAGGATGCTGGCGCTACCCCAGGGGGCGGCGGCTACGGCACCGACGGACTGTTGGGTGCCGAGGTCCGGCGTCAGACCATGGCCGGGTAAAAAGGGCACCAGGTGACCCTGCACACCGATGGGGCCAACGCCCGGACCGCCACCGCCGTGGGGAATACAAAAGGTTTTATGCAGATTTAGATGGCACACATCCGCGCCGATGTCGCCGGGGCTGCATAGCCCCACCTGGGCATTCATATTGGCTCCATCCATGTACACCTGGCCGCCGTGCTGGTGGATAGTGTCGCACACGGTGCGGATGCTGGCCTCAAACACACCGTGGGTAGACGGGTAGGTAATCATCAGGGCCGCTAGATTGTCGCTGTGTTTCTCGGCCTTGGCAGTGAGGTCGGTCACATCGATATTGCCGTCGTCATCACATTTGACACCGACAACTTTCATACCGGCCATGACGGCGCTAGCAGGGTTGGTGCCATGGGCCGACTGGGGAATCAGACAAACCGTCCGGTGGCTGTCCCCCCGCGACTGGTGGTACTGCCGGATCACCAACAAACCAGCATATTCACCCTGGGACCCGGCATTGGGCTGGAGGGAAATACCAGCAAAGCCCGTGATTTCAGCCAGCCAGGTTTCTAGCTGACCAAAGAGCACCTGGTAGCCCTGGGTTTGGACCAGGGGTGCAAAGGGATGAATCTGACCAAACTCGGGCCAGGTGACTGGCACCATCTCGGCGGTGGCGTTGAGCTTCATGGTGCAGGAGCCGAGGGGGATCATGGCGGAGGCCAGGGACAGATCCTTCATTTGCAGCGCGTACATGTAGCGCAGCATCTCGGTTTCGGAATGGTAGCGGTTGAAGGTGGGGTGGGTGAGGTAGGCGCTGGTGCGGGCTAGCGTTGCTGGAATAGTAGGCCAAGACCTGAGGTGCTCCACCGCTGGCATGGGCAGGTCACCGGCAAATACCTGCAGCAGCTGCATGACGGCTTCAGGTGTCGTGGTTTCATCTAGGGAAATGCCGAGGGTGGTGGCATCGATGCGACGCAGGTTGATGTGGTGGGCGAGGGCGCGATCGCAAATCCCATCGGCCTGCTCCCCCACCTCCACGGCCAACGTATCAAAGAATGGCGTTGCTGGCAGGCCAAACCCCAGCTTGCTCAGCCCTTCGCCAAGGACCACCGTCAGCCGGTGGATACGCTCAGCCATGGCCCTGAGCCCCGCCGGTCCGTGGTACACCGCATACATACCGGCCATCACCGCCAGCAGCACCTGGGCGGTACAAATATTGCTAGTGGCCGAGTCCCGCCGGATGTGCTGCTCACGGGTTTGCAACGTCAGCCGCAGGGCCGGTCTGCCCTTGCTATCTTTAGAAACCCCCACCAGGCGACCGGGGAGCTTGCGCGCATAGGCCGTTTTAGTCGAAAAATAGGCCGCATGGGGACCGCCATAGCCCAGGGGCACCCCAAAGCGCTGGGTGTTACCCACGGCAATGTCCGCGCCCATCTCCCCCGGTGATTTTAGTAGGGTGAGGCTGAGCAGGTCGGCGGCGACGGTGACCAGGGCTCCGGCGGCGTGGGCCGCGGCGATCGTTTCAGAGTAGTCGTAAATAGCGCCCGTACTAGCGGGATACTGCAGCAGTAGGCCAAACAGGGGCTCACTAAAATCGGGCTGCTGAGCCACAACGACGTTAATCCCCAAGGGCAGGGCTCGGGTTTTGACCACCTCAATGGTTTGGGGATGGCAGTCTGCCGATACCCAAAATGTTTTAGCGGCTTTGGCAGCTTTGTTTTTGCAGACACCCAGACTCAGGGTCATGGCTTCGGCGGCAGCGGTGCCCTCATCGAGCAGCGACGCATTGGCAATTTCTAGACCCGTCAGGTCGCTGACCATGGTCTGGAAGTTGAGCAGCGCTTCTAGACGGCCCTGGGAAATTTCGGGTTGGTAGGGGGTGTACTGGGTGTACCAGCCAGGATTTTCTAAAATGTTGCGCTGGATGACGGGGGGCGTGATGCAGCCGTGGTAGCCCAGACCGATGTAGCTGGTAAAGACCTGGTTTTGGTCTGCGATCGCAGCCATGCTTTTGAGCGCCCCCTGCTCATCGAGGCTCGGGGCCAGGGCCAGGGGCCGGGTTGAGCGAATCTCAGCCGGTACGGCTGTGTCAATCAGCGCCGATAAGGTGTCATAGCCCAGCACCGATAGCATCCGGGTAATGTCCGTCTCCGTCAGACCGATGTGTCGCTGGGGAAAGTCATTGGGGGCGACTAATTCATTCGCCCAATTGCTCACAGAAGGTGCAGACATCGGCTGAGACTGTTCGTAGGACATTAAAAACTCCAGTTAATCCACAGATAGAAGGTTGGCCATGGGTCCAGCGGGTCAATGGCCCCAAAAGCAAAAACCATCAGATGGTTTCTGATGGCTCTAGATATTTATTCTCACCTATTTCCCTGGGGATTTCACAGGCAACCTGTAGCAAGTTCAGCCCCGAGGGGCCAGGGTCTAGACTCCATCAACCTGCTCAGAGTATTCATCTGCCGTCATTGTGTCATCGTCTAACCCATCCAAATCATCGGCCTTGACCCGGATCAGCCAGCCATCCCCGTAGGGATCGTCCGCAATTTGCTCTGGGGCATCCAACAGCTGGTCGTTGCGCTCCAGCACTTCCCCATCGACGGGGGATTTTAGATCCTCAACGGCTTTGACCGACTCAATGGTGCCAAACTTTTCACCCGCTTCCACATTGTCCCCTAGCTCCGGCAGTTCCAAAAACACCACGTCTCCCAATTGGTCAATGGCAAACTCCGTGATGCCAATGGTGATGATGTCACCATCGATTTTTAGATACTCGTGGGTATCGGTATATTGCAAATTATCAGGATATTCAAAGGCCATGGGTTTTCCTCAGCACGTCCATAACTCGTGAACAATCAGCCATTGCCGATCCTCATCAGCAATGCCAACAATGACCCGCTGGGAGCTTGCGATCGCAGGCGTCAAGTGGGCTGCTCCCTGATGGATAGCATTTATTGATGAAAGTTTGCCACGGAAGTTGGCCTAATAGATAGGGGTCAATGGGCTTTTTTCGTGTTTTCCCAGGTTTTTTTAAGCTAAGTTGCCTCAAAAAAACACCGATGCCATACACTAGCCGCAGAACTTATGAGCATACCGGTCAAAGACCCCTGGCAAATTCATGGCAGATTTTACTGACGATATCCCAGAAGCACGGCGTGAGACCCTATCCGCCAGTGCCGAGCCGTCGTTGGCCAAATCCCCCTTTAAACTCACACCCTGGCTAGTGCTAATAGTGGCCGCCCTGGGGCTAGGCGGGGCCAGCGCTTGGTGGCTCAGACCGATCAAGTCAGATACCCCCAAAGCGGTTGAACCCCAGATCGACCCAGCCGGGGCCGCCATCGCCTCAGAAACAGCGGCAATATCGGCAGCTACCCCGGACCCCAGCGAACCGCTGCCTCCCGATAGCCTTTTGGGTCATCGCCCCTACGAGATTGCCGATGCCAATAATCTGGCAACACTATCCACCAACTCAATGGTCCGCCTCAAACCAGAGGTGGCCCAAAAGATAGAAACCATGATGGTCGAGGCAAAATCAGTTGGGGTTAAATTGGATGTGATCTCTGGGTTTCGTTCCCTAGAAGATCAGGAATATCTCTTTTTTGAACTCAAGGCAGAACGGGGCCAGTCGGCTCAGATTCGAGCAGAGGTAAGCGCCCCTCCCGGCTATAGCGAGCACCATACTGGCTATGCCGTTGATTTTATAGATGGTAGCCAGCCCGCCACCGATCTAGAAGTCTCCTTTGAAAACACTCCGGCCTTTCGCTGGCTAAAGGAGAACGCCGCCTACTACGGATTTGAAATGTCATTTCCTAAGGACGACAATCAGGATGTCGCCTATGAGCCCTGGCACTGGCGCTATGTGGGTAACCAGGAGAGCCTAGAGCTGTTTTACAGAGATCGCAACTAAGCGGATAGACCTGATTAACGATCAGGTATCAAGGCCCTCTGCCTGGCAATAGTCATGGGATCTCTATTAGGCACAATAGGGTCTTTTCAATGCTGTGAACCTAAAACTAGCCGCCCCCAGCATTGGAAGTTTTAGGGGCAGATTATAAGAAGTCCAACGGTTTGGTCACAGCTTGTAAAGGATTGAGCTTACTTAGGAAACAAAGTTAGTTAGGCTCCACTATTTAGATGTATAGATGGATATACAGACGTTGCTGGCAATGTCTCTCCAGCATTAACGTTTGGATTTTATAAAATCCTTATCCCTTATCAATTTTCCCTGCTTGAACTGTAATGATCGAAAACAGGCTAAAACGATGGATTGATGCCAAACCAACTATTTGGGCGATCGTTGCCCTGGGAACCCTATTTCGAATCGTTCAGTATTTTAATAATCGATCCCTCTGGGTTGATGAAGCCAAGCTCTCCATCAACATTGTCGAGAGAGGTTTTATTGAGCTATTACAGCCCCTTGACTATGGACAAAGCGCAGCGCCAGGCTTTTTGTTTCTCCAAAAACTATCCACGTCGATTGTAGGAAACGATGAGTTTGGACTACGACTGATACCCCTACTGAGTCAGCTACTGTCTTTTTATCTTTTATATAGTGTGGGCCAGCAGCTGATCTCTAAGCGAGCTGTATCGCTGACGCTGGCTTTTTTTGCCGCATCCTATTCAATCTTGTACTTTGCTACCGAAGCTAAGCAATACTCCACAGATATCTTGGTTGCCTTATTAGTGCTAAAGCTCATCTGCTGGTTGCGGGGGGCGGTATTACGACCTAGCACCCTAGCGTTGGCATCTGTCGCCGTTAGCCTGCTGATTTGGTTTTCATTTCCGGCCGCCTTTGTGCTGGCCGGTGTCGGGACAGTGTTGCTAATCATAACCTGGCGACAGCACAAGCCCCGACAAGCCACATTGATGCTAATCCCCAGTGTCTGCTGGGCTTTGAGCTTTTTAGGGCTGGTTTATGTTGTCCTCAATAACACAAGCAATATGGGTGACCTGCAGGCTTCCTGGGGTGGCAGAGGTAGTTTTATGCCGTTTCCGCCGACGTCACTGACGGATCTAGGCTGGTTTGTGGATACTTTTTTTCAGTTCCTCGAAGACCCATTTTATTTACCCTACTTTATCTCGCCTGCGGCGAGGCTTGGCAGCTTTTTACTAATGGTAGGGCTACTCCTGGGTAGTATCTCACTGGTGATGCGGCGTCCTGTCAGCTTCTTTTTATTAATTTCACCGATTGTAGTCACACTGCTAGCCTCTGGACTTGAGCAATATCCATTTAAAGGCCGTTTAATCCTATTTTTAACGCCTTTCTTTGTTTTTCTATTTGCCGAAGGTATTGTCGTTTTATCTCAGTTTCCTTTAAAGGGTCGTTTTCAAAACAGCCTACTTGTAATCTTTTCTGGGTTTATTCTGTTTCAGCCTTATTTAACCGCGACCAAAGGTCTAGTCAGACCGGTCTATCGCCATGAAATGCGTCCTTTGATGGCGTATCTTCAAACCCATTATCAACCTGACGAGCATCTATACCTTTACGAGCGCAGTGCCGAACAGTTTGTATTTTATTCAAACCAATTTGGCTTCTCAGAAGACGACTATACAATGGGTCGAGATGTCAGGGAGTTTTCTACGGAGGTTCCCTATCAGCCAGATTTAGACGCTGTGGCCCGGCAGGGTAAGGTTTGGTTTGTATTTGCTAATATGCACATTCCATCCGAGGTTAAAGCTGTTGAAGCCTATCTCGATACCATCGGCCAGCAGTTGGACAGTCATCAAGAACCGGGTGCGATCGCAATGCTGTATCAGTTTCCAAAACCTTACCCGCCTGAGGATTAAAACGATAGCGTTGCCAACAGGGTAGGCTGCCTTCCCACTGCCCCCCAAAAGGCCATTCAATCGCCCTTTGAGCTTTCCATCCCCATCCTAGAAGCAGCATTCACAGCAGGAGACATCCACAAATAGGTATGTGTCGGTCCCCGTCCCTTAATCTCAACCCGGCCTCGGTCCTCAAACTGAAACTTGTTTTTGAGAATTTTATAGGTATCAGCACTCACCTGGATTCGATCCGCCACGCCGTGGGACTCCATACGGCTGGCAATATTGACCGCATCGCCCCACAGATCGTAGCTAAATTTCTTTTTACCGATGACGCCAGCCACAACCGGGCCGGTATTAATGCCAATTCGCAGCCGGACGGTGTAGTGCTGGACAGCGGCTTGCATATCGATGGCCATGGCCATCACTGCCTCCGCATGGTTTTTCATGGGTGCCGGTACGCCACCCACCACCATGTAGGCATCGCCAATGGTTTTAATCTTTTCTAGACCGTGGCGCTCGGCTAATGCATCAAAGACCGAGAAAATATCATTGAGCTGACATACCAGCTCGGTGGGGGCTGTCTGGGCGGCTAGCTGGGTAAAACCAACAATGTCGGCAAACAATATGGTGACGTTTTCAAACCGAGAGGCAATGGCCGTTCGGTTTGAAAGATCGTTTTTAAGCTGGTTTGCAATGGCCACCGGCAACACATTGCGCAACAGCGCCTCTGTTTTCTCCTGCTCACTTCTCAAAGCCAGCTCTGCCTGCTCACGTTCTTGCACTTCTTGGGAAATTTGCCCAAACATAAAAACAAAGGCCCGTATTACCTCCCCTAGCTCATCCTGCCGTGCCTGTTTAAAACTTTTAAACTCTGCTAGCTGGGGACGATCCACTACACCAGCCGCCTGACACAGATCGTCTCGCAATAGCAGCAGCGGATTGATCACAATGCGCTCCAACATCAAAATCGTCATCAGTGTCACAAAGGCCGATATCACAATAACAATACCGACAATGCCTATGGAATACTGCACCATGTAGCTTTTGACCGAGGCCGCATCGTGGCGAATTACCAGCACATAGCGATCTTGGAACTGACGGCTGGGCCAGGCCACATCATACCGGGTTCCCGAGCTGACCAACTGGGTAGCAATCTGATTTAGCCCCGCCGATGGGATAGCGAGGTCGGGCTTTTCACCAAATGAGTCCAGCAGCTGTCCGCGCTCATCATAGAGGGCTGCTCCCAAAATTACCGTATCGGGACTCAGGGTTGCTTGGGCCTCTGCTAGCAGCTGCATGCTCAGCATATCAGCCATTACATTTGCCTTGACGGTAAACAGAACCTCCTGGGAAACCGTCTCTAGCTCCCTGAGTTTATCCCGCCGCCGCTGTCGATAGGCCGGGATAAAGATTACCAGCTCAATGACAACCAGGCTCAGAAAGACTGAGGTCACAATTTTTCGAGACAGGCGAGATTTTAACAACCCCAGCGGGGTTTGCAAAACGCTGATCATAGGGTCAACCCCACAGACTCTACATAGTTTGAATACCCGCTGAAAACGACAGATGCTTGCTGATGGTAAGACTGTTTTATAACTGAGCTTAGGTACAGTGGGCCAGTCCCTGGTGACCCATCTTACAAAAGCTGCCTGGGTACTTCCTGAAAATTGGGAAAGTATTCCATAAGGACCAGCAGACAGCCCCGACGTGCCCCCGATATGGCCTCAGGTTGCAAACTAGACCCATGCGTTAAACTGATGAAGATTCACCCAACTTTTGAGAGAGCTAGGCACCTGCTATGACCACTGCTGTTCCGCCACTGTCATCCCTACGCCTGCAGGAAATCCCCAACCAGAGCTATCAATCGGCTCCAGATCGATTTGATACCAGCTGGGCCGCGCCCCTATCGACACTCTTAGGTCTGGGCCGGGCCGCCGGGGCTGATTTTGTTGAATTTTTTCTAGAACGGCGCAACTACATTAGCTGTTTAGCAGAAGATGACGCCATTACCAGCATCTCCCCCAGCTTGACCACAGGAGCCGGGGTGCGCGTTTTTAAGGGTCAGGCCGACTGCTATGTCAGTACCAACGATGTCAGCTTTCCAGGTCTTAAGGCGGCTCTAGAAAAAGGGCTATCCATCATGGGGCTGCTGCTACCGGCCACCTCAGCCTATGTGCCAGAAGTCACCCTAGAAATGTTTCGCGACTATGCCAAAACAAAGGAAAGCTGGCTGACCAACTGCAGCTCCATGCAGGCCATGGGAGACGTGCTGCTAGGGGCCAATGCCTCCGTAGCTAAGGTGGCCAAGCATCTGCAGGCGCGTCGGACAGCCTATTTTAGGGACTGGCAAGAGGTGCTAGTGGCCAGCAGCGACGGCACCTTTGCCCGCGATATTCGCCTTACCCAGTCGGTGGGGGCCAATGTGCTCTGTGCCGACGGCGACCATCGCTCTTCTATCAGCCAGCGTTTGGGGAACACCAGCGACCCCAGCTTTTTGACCGCATGGGATTATGGCACCACCGCCGAGGAGCTGGCCGAGTCCGCCGGTAAAATGCTCTACGCTGACTATGTGGAGTCGGGCACCTATCCGATTATTATGGCCAACCATTTTGGCGGCGTCATTTTCCATGAAGCCTGCGGTCACCTGCTAGAAACGACCCAGATTGAGCGGGGCACTACTCCTTTTATTGACAAGAAAGGTGAAAAGATTGCCCACGAGAGTCTCACGGCCTGGGATGAGGGCCGCTCCAACGAGTCCTTTGGCACCATTGATATGGATGATGAAGGGATGCCTGCCCAGCGCACGCTGCTGATTGAAAACGGCGTGCTCAAAAACTTTTTATCGGATCGCGCAGGCTCCATGCGTACCGGCCATCCCCGCACCGGCAGCGGTCGTCGGCAAAACTACACATTCTCAGCCGCATCTCGGATGCGCAACACCTATATTGACACCGGCGACTACAGCCTGGACGATCTTTTTGCCTCGGTGGATCGGGGTATTTACTGCAAAAAGATGGGCGGCGGCAGCGTTGGTCCCACCGGTCAGTTTAACTTCGCTGTCGACGAAGCTTACCTGGTGGAAAATGGCAAAATCACCCGTCCCCTAAAGGGGGCAACGCTGATTGGTGAAGCGGTGGACATTATGCAAAAAATTTCCATGTGCTCCCAGGATTTGAGCCTGGCCCCTGGCTTTTGCGGCTCGATTAGCGGCAATGTCTATGTCACCGTTGGCCAACCCCACCTCAAGGTGGACAGCATTACGGTGGGTGGTCGATAGGGGCACGCCCTCACAGAAAGCGGGTTCTTAAGGTAGTAACACCTACTTCAAACGTGTTCAAGTAACAAGAACCCGCTTTCTGCAGAAATCTCTTCAAATATCCCGTCGTTTTTGCTAACCTATGTCCAAAGTTATTGAAATCTCTTCTAACGCTCAAACCATTGCCCAGCGCCTTGGCATTACCAAATACGACATCTACGGTGCGACCACCGACAGCACCAGCGTGCAGGTGGATAAAGGTGAACCCAAACAGGTCAAAGCATCCAACCGGGCCAGCGTCACGGTGCGGGTCTGGAACGACCAGGGTCGTCTGGGGGTTACCTCGACCACCGATGTGGACGAGCGCGGCCTAGAGCTAGCCCTAAAAACAGCGGCTGAGGCCAGTGCCTTTGGGGCGACCGAAAATATTCCTGACTTTAGCCCCGAGGCAACGGCTCCGCTGCAGGAGGTGGATATCGCCCTGGCGGAACCGGCTCCGGTAGGAACCCTGATTGAGCGTCTGGTGACGGCGGAGCAGGCATTACTCAAGGCCCACGATGCGATCGCAAGTGTCCCCTACAACGGACTGGCCCAAAACGCCACCGAACATTTTTACGTCAATAGCGCCGGTGCCCAGCGTAGCGAAGAGCGCACCGTGGCCTCGGTTTATCTGTATACCAAAACCGAGCAGGAGGGTCGCAAACCTCGCTCCGGCCACGCCGTTCGCATTGGTGTCGGCACCGACAATCTAGATATCGACGGCTGTCTGCAGGAGGCCACCGACAAAACCCTCAGCCACCTGGACTACCAAAAAATTGAGTCGGGTAAGTATCGCATTGTGTTTTCACCGGAGGCATTCTTAAGCCTGGTGAGGGCCTTTGGTAATCTTTATAACGCCCAGAGCATCCTGGATAAGCGCAGTCTTTCCACCGCCGAGAGTCTCAACACCCCCATCGCGTCCCCGCTGCTATCGATCTACGACGATGCCCTGCATACGGGCAATGTTGGCCCTGAGACCTTTGACGGAGAAGGCACCCCCACCCGGCGTCTGCCCATCCTTGAAAATGGCGTACTGACTAACTTTTTACACAGTGCCGGTACCGCTAAGCGCATGGGAACACAGCCAACAGGCCACGCTAGTATCGGTGCCAAGGTCAGCGTCGGCAGTCATTTTCTCCACATTACCCAGGGTCAGCCCGCAGACACCAGCTACAGCCTAGACCAGGCCGATAACGTTATTTTGATCGACGAGCTGCAGGCTCTGCATGCCGGGGTAAATGCGCTGCAGGGGTCTTTCTCACTTCCCTTTAATGGCTGGCTGGTGCAAAAGGGCGAACGCACCAGCATTGAGTCGGCAACGGTGGCTGGAGACTTTCGCCAGCTGCTTCAGTCGATTGTCTATGTCTCTCCTGACGAAAAAATTACTCCGGGCGGTGTCGCCCCCCATGTGTGGGTCGATGAGCTATCGATCACAGGAGAGTAAAACTGTCGCCACAGACCAATTGCTTAGATATTTTGACTGTAAAGATGGTGTGATGTTGAAACTGTTATGGTTAGCCAACGTCACACCATAACAACACCCCTTGTCTGTTGATGCAATCAGAATGACGTCCCCTAGAAAATCGTCTGCGGAAAGATTTAAACTGCCTGACTTTTCCAAGTATGGCTTTCGCATAAAGTCTGAGCTGGGGGCCAACCGAGCCGGGGGGCGCGTCACCTATCTCGCCACCCATATCAAGACTCGACAGCGCGTCGTCATCAAACAGTTTCAATTTGCTAGATCGTCGGCTGACTGGGTGGGGTACGACGCCCTGCATCAGGAAGGCCAGGTGCTAAAAAGCTTAAAACATCCGGGGATTCCTAGATATCTGGGTGTTTTTCGGACCCAAGACGGTCTTTGTATGGTCCAGGAATACAAGCGCGCCAAGAGTTTGGCTGAGTCGCGCAGCTTTAGTCCTGATGAAATCCGCCAGATTGCGATCGCATGTCTCGAAATTCTCGTCTACTTGCAAAGTCGCATTCCCCCCGTTATTCATCGCGACCTTAAACCAGGCAATATTCTAGTCAGCCGTGACCTCAAGGTCTATCTAGTAGACTTTGGCTTTGCTCGCATTGGCGATGGCGAAGTGGGCGTCAGCAGCGTTGTCAAAGGCACCCTTGGGTTTATGCCGCCGGAGCAAATCTTTAACCGGCAGCTCACCGAAGCCTCGGATCTATACGGATTGGGTATGACCCTGATCTGTCTGCTCACCAATACCCCTGCCGATCAGGTAGGGGCCCTGGTGGATGTCACCTATCAGGTCAATTTTAAGCAGCTCAAGGCCGACCTGAGTCCTCGCTGGATCAAGTGGCTGGAGCACATGGTGCAGCCGCGTCTTAACGAACGCTTTGACAATGCAAGCGCCGCGTTAGAAGCGATTCCAGACCATGGCCTGCGCCAACCCCAGGCAAGTTTTAGCCAGGCCAGCGTCGGACTAGCCGCCCACACTCGCGGAGAGCTACTCACCACAGCCATTACCCTGACCAATTCAGTGCCAGAAACCATGTTAACCGGCACCTGGCAGGTGGACTCTCATCCTAGCGACCCGACACCCGCCAGCGGCGAGCACAGCTGGATTCATTTCTCCCCCGCCAGCTTCCATGGCAACAACATCACAACTCAAATCCAGGTTGACACCAGTAAGTTAATGACGGGCCACACCTATCGGCGCACCCTGCGACTCAAAAGTAACGCCCACCCATCGGTTTACTCATTCAAGCTAGCCGTGGAAACTGCCCCCCTCCCACTGCGCAGCCAGGGGTCTCCCCACTTAACGCTACTGGGGCTACTCAGCGCCTGTTGGAGCACGGTTTGGCTATTGACCCTATCGGCACCAGCGGATCCTGGGCTACTGCCCAAGACGGTCAATATGCTGATTATCTTGACTATTTTTGGGAGCGGTCTGGGACTAGAGCTGGCAGGAGGACTGTTACACGAAGCCAAGCTAGACCTGGTGGCAACTCGCACAGTCATGATTTTGGGGGCGGGCGTTGTCGCCCTGGTAGCACCCCTTTGTCTATTGCTAAATGTGACCGCAACCGATGGCATCACTTCAGCCGTAACGGCTGGTCTGGGCATGTTTGGCGGCACCCTGCTGGGGGTGATTACCGGTCTCACCATCGATCGTTTTATTCAGCAGGGCCTCCCATCAAAATTTGCCATTGGGCTATCGGTCCTGACTGGCTCGTTGGGCACTGGCCTGGGTCTGGGCCAAGGATTGACCCTCAGCAGCCCCTGGCTGACGCTAAGTCTAATTGTCAACGGCGCTGGCTTGCTGATTATGCTGGCCTCCTTACCCATACAGCGAGCCCGAGCCATTGCCCTCTATCGCCACAAAGTTGAACGACACCTCGTCCAACCTTAGCCCGGCCACTTTTATAAAAAACGCACCCACAATTTTGGCCCAACCCAGTCACCTTGGACTATCATGGCTGGAGCATAGAGACACCACCGATAGAACCGTTATCCAAACGTAAAAACGTTAGGAACTGACACCATGACTCTTCGAAAACTGACACCGTTCTTAGTGTTTGGCATGCTGGCGGTTGCTGGCAAAACATCAGCCCATATGATCGAAACCAACTACGCCCTCGATCGGTTAGACAGCAGTCAGCCTGAGCAGGTGCTAAATATGCAAAGCACATTTAGCAACGGTGAACCGCTCAAGGGAGCCAAGGTCAATGTGTACTCCCCCAACAACCCAGTCACGCCTTGGACCCAGGGCGTAACCGACAGCCAGGGTCGCTACAGCTTTAAACCCGATCACGATCTGACCGGGAACTGGGAGGTGGTGATCCGACAGCAGGGCCACGGGGATATCTTGACTATTCCTGTCAATGAAACCGGTATGACCCCCGAACTGATTAGCGATCGCGACGACACCGATATCCACTACGGCGGCACCTCCCACCTCGGCTGGCTCATATCCTTAGGGACACTGCTCACCTTGGGCATCTGGCGTCGTCTGCAAACCCATTAAGCTAGCCTGGCCGCTGTCACGCCCCATGAAACGATTTACCCAGCTTTTTCAGGAAGTGGACGGCACCACATCCACCAATGAAAAAGTAGCGGCCCTCCAGCGATATTTCCACGACGAGTCGGCAGCCAATGCGGTCTGGGCGCTGTACCTGTTTTTAGGCAAAACCCGCAAGCGATTAGTAACATCACGGGTGCTGCGGGACATTTTTTTACACATATCAGATATCCCAGAATGGTTATTTACCGCTAGCTATGCCCATGTGGGCGACTCAGCCGAAACCATTGCCCTGCTGCTCGCCGACACAGCCCTCCCCTCCCCTAGCCCCGTATTTCAAGAGCAGCCTCTACATACCTGGCTAGAAACCTTAATTCCCCAGGTAAAAACCTGTGGCGACGAGCAAAAACAGCAGCTGATTGTATCCTGGTGGGCCAGCCTAGAGGGATACGAAGTTTTTGTCCTCAATAAAGTTTTAACGGGGGCATTTCGGGTGGGCGCGTCCGCCAAGCTAGTTGTAAAAGCATTAGCGGCCGAGTATGAGATTCCAGCCGATGTGCTAACCCACCGCCTGATGGGAGACTTCTCCCCCTCAGAAGAGTTTTATCAGCAGCTGATTCAAACCGATACTATCGAAGCGGCACCGAGTCGTCCCTATCCATTTTTTCTAGCCTCCCCCATCGATATAGATAAATTTGCCGATGAATCCATGGCCAGCTGGCAGGCCGAATGGAAATGGGACGGCATTCGGGCTCAGCTGATCCACAGGGCCAAACAGCACTTTATCTGGTCACGGGGCGAAGATCTGATTACCCATCAGTTTCCTGAATTTGCAGAACCGATCCAGCAGCTGCCTGACGGCACGGTACTCGACGGTGAAATTGTTAGCTGGGATGGCCAGCAGCCACTGGCTTTTAACAATCTGCAAAAGCGCCTGGGTCGTAAGCGCGTAGGCCCAAAACTCATGGCCGAAAACCCGGTTCACTTTTTAGCCTATGACCTGCTTGAGCACCAGGGCCAGGACATCCGCGAGCAGCCCTGGCAACAGCGTCGTCAGCTGCTAAAAGCCCTCTTAAAAGCCCATAGTTCTCCCTATCTAGGCTACTCTCAGCCCGTCACATTTGACAGCTTTGCCCAGCTACAAACCCTAAGAACCCAAGCCCGTCAGCATCGGGCCGAAGGACTAGTCCTTAAAGCCATGGACAGCCCCTATCTGGTTGGGCGTAAACGGGGATACTGGTGGAAGTATAAAGTAGACCCCATGACCCTGGATGCCGTTTTGATCTACGCCCAGGCCGGTAGCGGTAAGCGCGCCAATCTGTTTACGGACTATACCTTTGCCCTATGGCAGGGCGAAAACCTGGTTCCCTTTGCCAAAGCCTACTCCGGGCTAGACAACAAAGAAATCACCACCCTCGACAAATGGATTCGTCGCCATACCCGCGAGCGCTTTGGTCCCGTACGCTCGGTTGAACCTGTCCATGTGTTTGAGATTGGCTTTGAAGGCATCGCCCACTCCAAACGTCACAAGTCAGGTATTTCCGTACGATTTCCCCGGATTTTACGTTGGCGGCATGACAAACCCATTGAAGAGGCAGACTCCCTGGATGCGGCCATTGCCCTGCTAGAAACCCACAGTACCCCAGCGCTACCGGCCAAAAGCACATCTTAATTTTCCGGTAGGATGCCTATACCCAGACAGAAAATTACTATCCACAGCTATGAGCGACCTTCCTGATCATCAGACCGACCCCACCGCCAACGATGCCGATATCCAACCAGAAACGGCTAAGCCAGAGGAAAATGAGGTTACTCAGCTGGTGGAGCGACTGATTCGAGCTAAAACCATCAGCTACCCCCAGTACCAGACCCTAACTAAAATGGTGTTGGCCGATGGTACCGTCGATGAGCAAGAACGCCGGCAAATTAATCGCCTATTTGATGCAATCCAATCTGGAGCTATCCGCATTGTAGAGTGACGCTAGTCAAAGATAGCAGCCTCCGAATCCTGTTGGAAAATATGGGCATAGTCAAACTGCAGGGCATTTTGATGGCGCATAATCGCCGAGCCGAGCTGACTGATTTGCTTGGGTAAAAAGCCAGCCATAATTAGCTCTATCGTCTGTCCTGACTTGAGACTGGGGGTACGCACAAAATAGTCGCGGCGAGCAAAAAAGCGATCCTCATCCTTGGGGACAATGATGCCGTTGAGACGATGGGCCTGCTGGATCGGGCGAATATATAGGTTAAAAAAGTCTTCCTGGTTAGGCTGTAGGCAGTAGAGTCGCTCATGCTGCTCCCAACTCATCTTAAACATTAACACCAGCAGCTCAAAGCCAAGAATGTAGGCGGTAACTCGAGCATGCTCTTGACCGCTCGTCATTAGCCGGAGCGCCGATTCTAAATAGCCTGTGTCTTGGTGCTGACGGACCTGGGCAGAATGAACATAAAACTGACGAACATAGCGACAAAGAGCCTTTTCGCCCAGTCGGGTTTCGATGCGAAAGCGGCGAAGATGGTGGTAGATTTGCTGCTGAGTATCGCGGTCGTAAAGGATACGAGAAACAACACCATCGGCGGTGTAATCATCTAAAAATTGAGCCCGACCCTCCGGTGGGGTGGCACACATAACATGGCATAGGGACAGCACATAGCGACGCTGTACCCAGGGTAAACCGGTCAACCACTGTCGCGCTTCCGGTGGAAGCGCCTCTAGTATCTGTCGTTTCTCGGGGTCATTAATCGCAGACATGCGACCTGTAATTTGCCAGTTTGACTCACTAAGTTCAACGAAATTTCAGGATACCTGGTCTAGACAAACATGTTCAAGACTACAGATAGCTAAACAGACGAATAGAGAAACCTAGTGTTCCTAGCGATCGCTATATCGTTCCTCAGCCCAGGGCTCGCCCCGCCTGTGGTAGCCATTACGCTCCCAAAACCCCAATACTGGCTCAGCCGAGAACTCTAGTCCACTGAGCCATTTGGCACTTTTCCAAGCGTACAGGTGGGGCACCACCAAACGCAAAGGACCGCCATGCTCCGGCGGTAGGGGCTGACCGGCCAGGGTGTGGGCCAGAAAGTTTTCAGACCGAGCAAAATCCGCCATGGCTACATTGGTGGTGTAGCCGCCATAGCAGTGGGCCATCACATGGGCTGTCTGCCCATCCACATCCACCGTGGCTAATAGATCCGTAATTTTGACCCCGGTCCAGGTGACATCCAGCTTAGACCACGTCGTCACACAGTGAAAATCCGCCGTAAACTGATGCTGAGGCAGCGCCATTAGGTCTTCCCAGTTCAGGGTTTTAGGTGTTACCAAGCCTGTCAGGGCGAGTTGCCAATCGTCCTGGGTTATCTGAGGCGTGGGTCCATAGGTCAGCACAGGAAATCCTTTGGCTAAATGCTGACCTGGGGGCACGCGATCGGCAAGGTCAGAGCTGGGCTTTTCAAAGAATTTCATGGGGCGCACCGCTGGCTGATTTCACTGGCTGATTTTATTGTACGGCTGGCCTGCCGCCATAGGTCAAAACGTTTGTGGGGCGTTTCGACGAGCCCACCGAGCCAGTTACGTGATCTGGCTTGCTGGCAGTGGAGATAGTTCTAGAACTCTTAGAATAGGGCATGTAGCGTTGGTCAAATTGGTCGAGACAATTTGTATCTCTAAACGCGGTGCACCTGTAGCAATGACGTTTAGTCGATTGAGGCCCACCATGACATTCCAAAAATGGCTGAGGATAGGATTGATAGGAGCGCTCTGTGCGATCGCATCTCCCCTAGCTATGGCCCCGGCCCAAGCCGACCGGCGCATTATCATCCGCTCGCCTTCCCACGAAGAGCATCATCCCCATGAGCGCCGCCACCGATACCCTGTCTATGAACGGCGACAGCCCGTACGGCGACAGGTCACCGTTGAATTCATTGCCCAGGGGGATGAGTGGGCCAATGTATATGTCGATGGCCGCCGCATTTTTTCCCCCAGCAACTATGCCAACCGGCGCAAACGGTTTACCTTTAGAGAAGGCGCTTACGACATCAAGATTACCGGCGTAGATTTCTTTGATGTCTGGGCCGAGGGCTATTTAGACATCGGTCGCGACGATACAAATATCATCGTCGTTCGCTTCTCAGAAAGAAGAGGTGTGAGTGTTTCAGGCGATCCGTACGCCTGGATTCCAGTATCAACAGGGCGGCGATAAAATCTGTGGCCAACGTTTCAACCAACCCGTCAACCAATCCCTACGGCTGGATTCAACACTCACTGCATACGCTACATCGAGCGAACTGGTACCGCCAGGTTCAACCCATTGATGGTAAAGGCGGCGCTGTTGTCAGCATAGGCCAGCAGCCCTATCTAAATTTTGCCAGTAATGACTATCTGGGCCTAGCCGGTGACCCCAGACTAGCGGCGGCGGCCACGGCTGCGATCGCAGCCCATGGTACCGGCAGCACCGGCTCTCGACTGCTCAGCGGCCACCGCCCCATCCACCACGATCTAGAACAGGCCATCGCCCAGCTCAAGGGCACCGATGATGCCCTTGTTTTTAGCTCTGGCTATTTGGCCAATCTGGGTGCCCTGGCGGCCCTTGTCGACCACCGCGATCTGATTGTGGCCGATCGCTACAACCACTCCAGCCTGCAGATGGGGGCTCGCCTCAGCAACGCCACCGTCGCAGTCTATGACCATAACAATCTAGAGCAGCTCACCCAGCATCTAGTAGAGCTACGTTCCCAGCATCGCCGCTGCCTGATTGTCACCGACAGTGTGTTTAGCATGGATGGCGATCTCTGTTTGCTGCCAGATATCCTGGCCCTGGCCCAGC
>JBCCAQ010000210.1:0-9674 GCA_039814735.1 Cyanobacteria bacterium P01_A01_bin.15 | reverse complement strand
TTCCCACTGTTGCATATTGCCCATGGGGGTATCAAGCAGCAGGTGCAAATTGACATCGACAAAACGCGACACATTTTCCGCCCGCTCTACGTAGCGGTTAATCCAGTAAATTGAGTCGGCGACGCGGCTTAGCATGGATTGAGTTCTCTAAAATTGTTGGAAAATAAGGATTGTATACGAACCAAGAATTAATACTGGAGAGACGTTGCATGCAACGTCTGTACAATCCAAACTAGCGGGCCGCCACCACCCAGGTATCCTTACTGCCTCCCCCCTGGGATGAGTTGACCACAAGGGAGCCTTTTTTGAGGGCTACTCGAGTCAGACCGCCGGGATTTACATAGAAATTTTCACCGTTCAAAATAAACGGGCGCAGGTCCACATGACAGCCCTGGAACTCGCTGTCGATTAGCGCCGGGACCCGCGATAGACAGAGGGTGGGCTGGGCAATATAGCCCCGAGGGTTGGCCCTAATCTGGTCGGCAAAGGCATCGCGCTCCGGCTCGGTGGCGTGGGGACCCACCAGCATGCCATAGCCGCCGGAGGCATTGGTGGCCTTGACCACCAGCTCGCTGAGATGGTCGAGCACATAGTCCTGCTGCTGAGAGTCTTCGCAAAGATAGGTGGGCACGTTGGGGATAATTTGATCCTCATCCAGGTAGTAGCGCACCATGTCAGGGACATAGCTGTAGATCATTTTGTCATCGGCAACACCGGTACCGGGGGCGTTTGCGATCGCAACTTTCCCCTGACGATACACCTCCATCAGTCCCGGTACGCCTAAAAGAGAATCTTTCCGAAAAGTGAGCGGATCGAGATATTCATCATCAATACGGCGGTAGATCACATCCACCCGCTGTAGTCCCTTGGTGGTTTTCATCTGTAGGTAGCCGTCGGCCACCACCAGGTCCCGCCCTTCTACCAGCTCAATTCCCATTTGCTGAGCTAAAAATGAATGCTCAAAATAGGCAGAGTTGTAAATACCGGGGGACAGCAGCACCACCCTGGGGTCAGGGACACTGGCGGGAGCCAAATATAACAGCGAGGCCAGCAGCTGGCTGGGGTAGGCATCCACCGGATTGATATTGAGGGCCTCAAACAAAGCCGGAAAGGCCCCCTTCATAACCCGGCGATTTTCCAAAACGTAGGATACCCCCGACGGACAGCGCAGGTTATCCTCAAGCACGTACCAGCGACCGTTGCGATCGCGCACCAAATCGGTCCCCGTAATGTGACACCAGACTCCCTTTGGCGGCTTTAGCCCCAGACAGGGCGACAAAAAACCGGGGGCTGACTCAATCACCTCTCGGGCAATAATGCCATCCCTAATAATCTTTTGGTCGTTGTAAATATCGTCTAAAAAACAATTGAGCGCCTCAATACGCTGCTTGAGTCCCCGCTCTAGCCACTGCCACTCCTCGCTCGGGACCACCCGAGGCACCATGTCAAATGGAAAGATTCGCTCTGTTCCCTGATTGTCGCTATAAACGTTAAACGTTACCCCCAGCCTAAACAGCATGTTTTGGGCCATCTGCTGGCGCAGCATCAGCTCCTCAATGGAAATGTTGCTAATGCGTTTGACCAACAGTTCAGCTTCCGGACGAGGCACCCCCCGACTGGTAAACAGCTCATCATAAAAATCGCCCGGATCGTAGGTGTCAAACACAGATAGCTTGCTGAAGGTGTCTACCCCATTGATTAACGGCTATTGGGACCACAAAGTGTAAAATTTTATACATAGTGGTGAAAAATTAACGGGTGATTAAGCGATGATCAACCGGTCCAAAGTGCCTGGATCCCCCTAGGATAAGGCACTTTCATCTCTTAGGAGGGTTTCAGGGAGGAAAGCCCTGAGCAGCCGATGTCGCAATAGCCTATGCCGATAGGCAAAGCGTTCCGCTACCCTACACCCCGCCAGAAACTCATACCCGTATCCCCAATGTCATATTTAAGCAGTGAGTGAGAAGCACGCCTATCCAGCAAGCAGTAGGGCCTACTTACATGCTCAACCCTAACCAAGGGCATGTCCGCAGTTAGAACAAAACCGATCCTCCGGGGCAACCTTAGCACCACACTGGCTGCAAAACTGTCGCCCGGCGGCGGGTTTTGGTGCCGGGGACTCCATTTTAAGTTCCATATTGCCCATGCGCATTTCCATCGGATTCATGGACATTTGCATACCGCCCATAGGCGGCATGGGCGGCATGGACGGCATCGGCGGCATCGAGGGTATTGTTGCGGTTTGCTGCATCGAGAGGGGCTGTGCCCCCCCATCGGCGGGCACCGTTCCGGTCATGCTGACGCTGTTGCCCTGCACGTATAGACAGATCTCTCCCTGGGCCGTAAACAGCTTAAACACGGCTCCGCTCGCGTTTTGGTAGGCGACTGGTGGGGCTGTCCAAGCGCCGGTGGTCATGCTGTTGCTCGCTTGCTGCTGTTGCCCCGGCTGTCCCATCGCTGTTGTCACAATGGTTTGATTACCCTGGTTATCGAGATAGACGCGGTGACCGGGGGCGATTTCGCATAGGTATGCCATGGTGGGGAATGGGTAGCATTAAGTTTTTAAATGATGACGGCTAGTTTGCCAATAGATCGCCCAGCCGATAAAACATCAGCAATTCTTAATCCTCTGGTTTGGCCGGGACCGCCGTATTGACCAGGGGCTGGAGCTGCCAGGTGTGGTCTTCGGCTAGCCGCAACACCGACTGGTGATAGGCCTCTAGGGACTGGCGATGGCCGACGCTAACATAGGCGGTTGGGGTGGCGGCCAGCTGTTGGTAAAGCTGTTGTTCGTTGTCGCGGTCAAGGGCGCTGGTGGCCTCATCTAAAATGGTGTAGTCGGGCTGGTGCAGCAGCACGCGGGCAAAGCTAAGCCGCTGCTGTTCTCCCAGGGAGAGCACATCGCTCCATTCTTCCTCCGCATCCAGACCGCCAAAGCGATCGTCTAAATCGGGGAGATTTACCTGTTTGAGGGCGGTCTTTAGCTGGGTGTCGTCCAGCTCAATGTCGGGGTAGGGGTAGAGCAGCTGCTGGCGCAAACTGCCTAAAACCATATAGGGCTTTTGGGGTAAAAACAGCAGCTGCCCTAGCTCAGGGCGCTGGATCACACCGTCGCCAGAGGTCCATAACCCTGCGATCGCACGCATCAGTGAGCTTTTACCACAGCCGCTTGGCCCCACCACCAGCAGCGAGCTGTGGGAGTCTAGCTCCAGGGAAAGGTTTTCGATGAGGGTGCGCTGGTAGTTGGGTGTTTGCAGCGTCAGGTGTTGGAGCGCCAGGGCCGGGGCGATTTTGCAGCCGATTATCGGGGTTGCCGGGGATGACTCCTCCGGCGCTGGGGTTGGCGCTTCTGGTGCTAACGCCTCGGCACCGTGGCCAAGGGTTGCAGCAAAGTCATAGAGCCGGTCAATTCCGGCTCCAAAGGCACTCAGGGACTGAAAGCGGGCCACGATCAGATTTAGGGAAAAGAAAACGCGAATAAACGCCCCCTGGGCTTCGCTGACTTTACCCACCTCGGTATCACCGCTAAAGATACCGGGGGCCACCACCAGGGCCGGCAGGATAAAGGGAATAAATTCATAGGCGTTGGTAATGCCGTTAAGCCCCAGCTCCCACCCCAACAGCCGTTTATAGTTTTCAAAGGCGGCCATAAAGCGGTTGGTCACCTGGGTGGATTCCTGGGTCTCTCCCTGGTAAAAGGCAATGGCTTCGGCGTTTTCGCGCACGCGCACCAGGCCAAAGCGAAAATTGGCTTCCCGTTTGAGCTGCTCAAAGTTGAGCCGCACCAGGGGCTGGCCAAACACACCGACGGTAACCAGGGTGCCAACAATGGCGTAGCCCAACAGAAAAATCACTAGCTCCCGAGAAATGCCCAGCAGGACACCGCTAAAGGCAATAATCTCCAACACCGAGTCGGCCAGCACCAGGGCCAGGGTAAGGGATTCCTGGGTAAAGTTTTTGACATCTTCGGCGATCCGCTGGTCGGGGTTGTCAATGTCGCGGTTGAACTGGCTGATGGTGTAGAAGTTGCGATCGCAAAAATAGCGTTCGATAAAATCAGTAGTGAGCCAGCGCCGCCAGGCCAGACCCAGCCGATCCCGCAGGTAGGTATAGCCCGCCAGCAGCGGCGCATAGACCACCAGCACCCCTAGGAAAATCACCACGGTTTGCCAAAAACGGGATTCGCTTTTGGCAGAGAGGGATGAAATCAGCTCGCCGCGCTGGTTGTTAAGGACAACGCTAAGCCCCGTATAGGCAAAAAGGAGAACCACAATCAGCAACAGCAGCCCTCTAGCCTTCCATTTTTCGTCGCTAAACCAGTAGGCTTTGGCGATGGTCCAGAAACGTTGGAAGATTTGCAGGTTAAAGCGTTGCATTGATGGAGGGTGATGGGTGGGGCGATTTAGAAATTTGCGCAGGCAAATTTCTAAAAAGGGTTGGCCAGGCTGTTCCCCTTAGAGTCTTAACACTTAATCAATTATTTTTGGAGGTGAGTTTACCGCAGGCACCAGGTTGATGCTTGCTTATCCCCAGAGAAAGCTGCGTGGAAATTGAAATACTCCTAGCACCGTTGTTAAGTCTCCCCTTGGTAAGGGGAGATGCCGTAGGCAGAGGGGTCTCGGTCAATAGCGCCAGTCTTCGAGACCCCTCCCTGACGGTTCCCCTTAGCAAGGGGAACCAAATATTATCAGGCTTTCCAGGCGGATTATCGGTTTGCACCCTCCTTTTACCCCATCCGTTCAATTAAGCGATCCCCCACCCGCAGGGCGTTAGCAATCACCGTTAGGGCTGGGCTGACGCTGGCGTTGGAGGGAAAGAAACTGCTGTCTACCACATAGAGATTGTCCACGTCGTGGGTACGACAGGTGGGGTCTAAAACTGAAGTGGCAGGATCGTCGCCAAATCGACAGGTGCCGCACTGGTTGGCCATAACCTGGAGGGGCACCTCACCCCGAGGATGCCGGGAGCCCCGTTGAAAACCGCCCAGGTCCTTTTCGATCGTCTTGAGCATATCGATCCAGCGACAGACCAGCCGGTCGTGGGCTTCTAAGTTGTTGGGGCTGTAGTCGATATAGAGCTTATTATTTTCAACCCGCACCCGATTGTTGGGGTCGGGCAAATCTTCGGTTTGTGCCCACCAGCCGATGGAGCGAGTGGCCAGCTGTTTTAGGCCAAAACCAGGGACATATTTAGCGAGAATAGATAGCAGCGGCGGGGCCTCGGCAAAGATCACATCGCCCAGCAGTCCGCCCGTATTGTAGATGTGGCCCATGGGGTAGGGAAACTCCTTATCCCCCCAGTAAAAGTCGTTGATGTAGACAGTTTTGAGAAAGCTGCCCGTGTTGGCCTTGGTTTTGAGCTGGACCACCGCTGTGATCAGGCTTTTCATCAGGTTGCGGCCAACAAGATCAGAGCTATTGGCCAGTCCCTTGGGATGTCTGCCGTTGGCGGACTGGAGCAGCAGGGCGGCTGAATTGACCGCGCCGCAGGCAAGGGCAACTATGTCGGCAAAAAATAGGTGGGTTTGGTCACCGATTTGGACCTCAACGGCCTTGACCGTCTGACCGGCGGGGTCGGTGTGCAGGGCGACCACCTTGGCACCGGTTTTTAGGGTAACGTTGGGGTGTTTTAGGGCTGGGGTAATGCCGCTGACTTCGGCGTCGTTGGTGGGGTCGTCCTCCTGGCGGGTCAGCCCCAGGGGTAGGCGAGCCGGGTGCAGGGTTTTGGTTGCGATCGCGCCGCAAATTTCCTCAATTTCCCCCTCTTGGGCGATCGCTTCAAAGGGATAGCCCTGGCTGTGGGCAGGCTCCGTCGGATCGCCACCGGGTTCACCGTGCACCTTATACAGCTGTTCCGCCTCAGAATAGTACGGCTCAAAATCAGCATACTTTAAGCACCATTCAGGCGAGATTCCGGCCTGGTGCTCTACTTTTTCAAAATCTCGCTCCCGCAGCCTGATCAAGGCCGCCCCATAAATTTTAGTATTACCACCAACGGCGTAGTTCATCTGGGGTGAAAATGGTTCCCCAGCCGTGTCATACCACTGTTCGGGGGCATGGTAGCGTTCGCGCTTAAACACATCCACGTCGCTGCGATTTTGCTCTTCTAGGGGCATAAAGTCTCCCCGCTCCAAGATCAAAATCTTTTTACCCGTGGGGGCCAGCCGGTGGGCCAGCGTCCCACCCCCTGCCCCGGTTCCAACAATGATTATGTCGTACTGTCCGTCGTCAATAATCACAATGCGTCCTCACTGCCAGATATAAATCAGCAAAAATAAAACGATCCAGATGACATCCACAAAGTGCCAAAACAGCGATGTGGCCGCCACGCCAAATTCACCCCCGTCGTAGTTTCCAGGAATAAAGGAGCGCCCCAGCATAATCAGCTGCAGCAACACCCCCGTCAGCACATGCAGGCCGTGAAATCCGGTCAGCAAATAAAAGGTGCCACCAAATAACCCATCGGTGATGCCAAATTCCAGACCGCTCCACTCCACAGCCTGTCCGTACAAAAAGTAACTGCCCATGGCCATGGTCAACAGCCAAAAGATCCGAAAACCCCAAAGATTATTGGCATGGAGATAGCGCTCGGCAAAATAAATCACAAAGCTGCTGGATACCAATACCACCGTATTGATGGCGGGCTCCCGCACATCTAACCCTTCAACCCCCAGGGGTAGCCAGTCAGTGGCCGCTGTTTTATAAACAATGTAGCCAACAAAAAAACTGAGAAAGATGACACTTTCCGACAGCAGGAAAACAATAAAGCCAAACATGCGATTGTCAGGCTCATCATGCCCGGACGCCTGTAAGACAGCCTCGTCAGTCAGCGATGAATCAAGGTTAGTGGTGCTCATGGGCTACCTCTAGGTCGTCAGCGTTGGAAACTAGCGGGTCAGACTTACCGTAGCCGTAGGGACTCGCCACTACCACCGGCAACACTTCAAAATTCTCATGGGATGGCGGAGACGAGACCAGCCACTCAATGCCAATGGCTCGCCAGGGATTGTTGGGGGCCTTTTCCCCCTGTATCCAGGAACCCACCATATTCAAAATAAACGGCAGCGTGGATATACCCAACAAAAAAGCCCCAAGGCTAGCAATGACATTCCAAAAGGCAAACTCAGGATCGTAGGACGCCACCCGGCGGGGCATGCCCTCTAACCCCAGGGGATGCATCGGAAAAAAGTTAAGATTAGCGCCAATAAAGGTCAGCACAAAGTGAAGCTTTCCCAAACCCTCGTTATACATGCGGCCCGTCATTTTAGGAAACCAGTGGTACAGGGCCGCATAAACCCCCATTACCGTAGCCCCATAGATCACATAGTGGAAGTGACCCACCACAAAGTAGGTGTTGTTCACATGGATATCCACCGGCACCGCCGCCAGCATGATGCCAGTAATACCAGCAAACACAAACATAATCAGCCCACCCAGGGCAAACAGCATGGCGCTGGTAAGCCGCAGCTTGCCCCCCCAGATCGTCGCCACCCAGGCAAACACCTTGATACCTGTCGGCACCGCGATCAGCATGGTGGAGAACATAAACAGCATCCGCATCCAGCCCGGAGTGCCGCTAGCAAACATGTGGTGGACCCAAACCACCGCACTGAGGCCCACAATAATTAGAGAGGAAATGGCGACAACTTTGTAGCCAAACAGCGGCTTACGGGCATAGACCGGAAAAAGCTCCGAAAAAATGCCAAAAATCGGCAAAATAATTACATAAACTGCCGGATGGGAGTAAAACCAGAAAAAATGCTGGAATAAGATTGGGTCACCCCCTTTGAGGGGATCAAAAAAGCTGGTCCCCAAACTCAAATCAAACAGCAGCATCACGGCCCCAGCCGTCAGCGCTGGTAAACCAAACAGCTGAATAATCTGGGCACTCATCACCGCCCAGACAAATATCGGCATCTTGAAAAACGTCATGCCGGGGGCGCGCATCCGCACGATGGTGGTCACAATGTTGACCGCCCCCATGATGGAGGACACCCCCGACAGGGCCACCGCCAGCAGCCAGAGAAACTGACCGTTGATCAACGCCCCCGAAGGATTTTGCAAACTCACGGGGGGATAGGCCCACCAGCCAGCCTGGGAGGGACCACCGGGAGCCAAAAAGCTGCCCATCAGCACCACGCCAAATATCGGTACCATCCAAAAGGCCACCGCGTTGAGTCGGGGAAAGGCCATATCCCGCGCCCCAATCATCAGGGGCACCAGATAGTTAGCTAACCCCGACAGCACAGGAAATGTCCACAAAAACAGCATGACGGTGCCGTGGAGCGTAAACATGGCGTTGTACACCGTGCGATCCACCAGATCCGCCTCCGGTGTGATCAGCTCTCCCCGGATCACCATGGCAAAAATGCCACCTACCAGGAAAAAGAAAAACGCCGTAACAATATATTGAATACCGATAACCTTGTGGTCAGTGCTAAAGCTAAAAAACCGTCGCCAGCTTTCCGGCTCACCGGGCTGGTTGAGATTGTTACTAGTTTCGTCTACTAAAACATTTGTCATAGGACCTACTCCCTTGTAAGGGGTGAACCAGAATAGTTAACTAGGGGAGGCTCGGCCGGGGGCACGGTTACCCAACCGGCACTGCCGCCTTTTTCAGATATCTGGCGGTAGTCTTCAAAGGCCTCATTGTAGGCAACAACGGGGGGCTTTTTCGCCGCCGATGTCAACCACTCGCGGTACGCATCAGATGACTCAACAACAACATCCGCCTGCATCGCGGCAAAGTAAGTACCACTGTACTGAGAATCCCGCAGCCGATATTTGCCCTCGCGGATGGGGGTAAATTCAAACGTAATTTCCTCGTTAGGAATGACATCCTGCTTGATGCGAAAGGCAGGAATAAAAAAGCCGTGGATCACATCTTCAGATTTGAGTAGCAGCGTCGCTCGCTGATTGCTAGGCAAATGCAGCTCCGTACTGCTCACATTTTGACCAGGATAGCGAAATTCCCAGGTCCACTGCCGTGCCAACACCTCAATGGGGACATCCGCGTCGCTGTCGGCAGAACCTTGCACCACCGGAGCAGCCTCCGCTGTCGCCATACCCATGTGGACATGCTCCATCGGCCCCAATATCGACATCTGGTCATAGATTTGAAAACTGTAGACCGCAATCCAGAGCACCAGCGCTAGCGGAATTGCGGTCCAAACAATCTCTAGGGTGACATTGCCTTCAATGTGGGGACCGTCGCTCGAGTCGTACCTACCCGCCTGCTGAAACAGCACCGCATAGGCCAGGGTCACAAACACCCCCAGAAAGATAAAGGTGCCAACGGTCACCAAAAAGCTAAACAATCGATCAACTAATATCGATTCTGCCGATGCTTGGGGAGGCATCCAGCCATAGGCACTTTGCCCTACCCAAAAGCTAATCGCCGCCAGGGCAGTAGCCACCGCCGCCAAAATCAAAACCGTGCGAATTTTCATTGAGCCGTTTTTGACAGATTACTTCAACACTACATTCGGGTCCTGGCCCATCTCCAGCAGGCGATCTGCACTAATATGCACACCAAACTCAGCCGCCAGCTGCGCCCCCAGGGTGCCATGCACAAACATAAGTGCAAAAATTCCTAGACCAGCAAATACATAGGCCCACTGCACCTGACGAGCCTTATCACGGTTCCAGACAAAACGCTGGAACCCTCGCCAAACC
>JBCCAQ010000367.1:0-3549 GCA_039814735.1 Cyanobacteria bacterium P01_A01_bin.15 | reverse complement strand
TGTTTCCCTCTTGGGAGATTTCGATATTTCTCTATCAGTGATGGCCTCGCCGCATGTGGCACATGCACAGCGTAGTGCGATACCATCATAAAAAAGGGTCGCTTGCCAGCATGTTCGTTTACAAAATCGACCGATCGCTTCTCTAGCTCTGGCATTCTTTTGGGATTATCAATTGGCAGTTTTTCTCGGGTTTTCAGGGAAACATAGTCTCCATGAAAGTTACCATTGTCTGCGTTTCCATCGAACTCGTCGGTAACTTCATAGCCGATAGTTTCCATCCTCTCGTTACTCATTCCTTTACCGAAATGGGCTGTGATGTAATTACCTTCAGATCCCTTAGCGACATCTGCTAATGATAATTCGTCCTTCCATTCTAGTTCTTTTTGTAGAGCTAAAACATCGTGGACAAAGGTGTAGCCCAATCGTCCTGGTGTTTTACCGAATTGAATACTTTTGCGAGAAGGCGTGCATGTAGGAGCTGGTGCGTAGGCTGCTGAGAATTTCATGCCGCGAGCGGGTGTAGGTTTGTTGGGGCCACGGGGTTTGTTGGGGCCACGGGGTTTGTTGGGTTTCACGGGGGTCAACCCAACCTACGATTGTTGTTGTAAATAGGCTTTTGCGGCTTGGGGTTGGCCCCACAGGACCTGTTCGTGTTTATAGATCACCATGCCGGGGCGGGCTCCCTTGGGTTTATAGACGTGTTTGGGTTTGGTGTAGACCACGGGCACCTGCTCTGACTGCTGGGCACGGCTAAACCAGGCGGCGATATTCGCGGTCCAGGCCAGGTCGTCATCACTGGCCTGGGCACCGGGGGCAAGCCGCAACAGCACATGGCTGCCTGGTATTTCCTGGGTATGGAACCATAGGTCGTAGTCATTGGCCGCCTTAAAGGTCAGGGCTTCATTTTGATTGTTGTTGCGACCCACCCATATTTCCGTACCGCTGGGGGTACAAAACCGGTGAAAGTTGGGCAGTTTGTCGGTGCGGCTGCGGCCAGGGCGCTGATAGGGATCGTCCATGTAGCCCTGCTGTACCAGCTCGTCACGAATTTCGTCTAGGGCCGTGAGGTCGTCACCATCGGTGTACTGGGCGGTTTGGACCAGGGCGGCTTCTATCTGTTCGAGGTAGTGCAGCTCTGTTTCCACAGCCTCTAGCAAGGGCATGACCGCATCGCGGGTTCGTTTTAGCTTTTGGTGTCGCTTGTAGAGGGCCTGGGCATTTTGCACGGCATTTTTTTCAGGATTGAGGGCCAGGGTAACCGGCTCGCCCGAGTCAAAGTCCTGCAGCTGGATGGATGACATTCCTGGCTGCCAAAGATGGAGGTAGGCCATGAGCAGATCGGCCTCTACTCGATAGCGGTCGGCCTGGTCGGATGCGTCTAGCCGCTGATGAAAGTTGGCGGCTTTTTGGCGGAGTTTGGCCGTCAGGTTTTTTGTTTTTTGGGTGAGCTGATGGTGGAGCTGGGAGAAGGTTTGCTGGTTGAGCTGGGTGGTGTAGTAGTCATTTAGCAGCTGTTGTACGGTCTGTGGTGCCGGGGATGCTACAGCCGCCGCCCAACCTAGCACCGTATAGCCAGGGGATGTCCAACCGGGTTGAAAGTCATTTTTTTCAAGACATTGGAGCCATCGCTGCCACTGGACGTATAGCCGCTGCCAGTCGTCTGCCGTGAGGCTGTCGGTGGCCTGGGCCGGGTCGAGCTTGGCCGCCCCACTGAGCTGTTTGGCCAGGGCGGTGCTGAGACCGCTGTAGCTTTTTACCATCATTTTGCTGAGTTTGCCGGGGACCAGACCGATGCGTTCTTGCCAGTCTAAAAAAGCCTCGTCTAGTCGGGGTAGGGGGCCAACCATGGCCGGTGGCGGTCGGTATTGTCCCCCCGTGCGGATGGTGCGCACGCTGGACTGCTGCTCGTTGACCTGGTGGGCGGCGGTGACAATCTCTTGCTGGGCGTTGGTGAGTAACACATTGCTGTACTTGCCCATGATTTCCACATAGAGATGCCAGGCGGCAGGTTCACCGGGGCGGGGGGCAAACTGCAGGTCGATGGCTCGCTCCCAAGGGGCTAAGAAGCTGATCTGGGTCAGGGCGAGACCGTTGAACTGATGCTTGAGCTGCTGGCTAAAGGCAAAGGTGTCGGGCTGTTTGGGGGGAGCCGCCCCCATATGCAGACGGGCGGCCTGGGGATGCCAGGAAATGGTGAGCCAGCCCCGTCGACTCAAGGTGCGCAGTCCGAGGCAAATGGTGTTGCGATCGCGTTGTACAACCTGTTCACAACGAGCCGGCAACCAGTCGGTTACTAGTTCATGGCAAATGGCTTTAAGGGTGGTGACGTCGACCGGCTGCACAGTTTGTCCTCTGCTATAAAAACTGGGTTCTTTGTATCTTCAGGAAGTTGACGCTTAAAAGTGAATGGCTTAAGCGTTAGATATGGTACGTCAGAACGCTTGTGAAACTAAGCATATTTAATGGTTAAGCGTTACTTTTCTCATGTTTAAGCTCTGTTTTTTTAGCTAGCATTCTGATAACTAACGCAATACGGACCGCATCGTTGTTTTCAAAGCAGCCAATGCGGGTTTATTGCTTTTACGTTTTTAAAAACTTGCTTCTGAACCCATGGATATTAAACTTATCAACATCGGCTTTGGCAATATCGTGTCCGCTAATCGAGTAGTGGCCATCGTCAGCCCAGAATCCGCACCAATTAAACGTCTGATTGGCGATGCCCGTGATACGGGACAGCTGGTGGATGCCACCTACGGCAGACGCACCCGTGCGGTCATTGTCACCGACTCAGACCATGTTATCTTGTCAGCACTGCAGCCCGAGACTGTCTCCAACCGATTTTTAATCAGCAAAGAGATGAACGGCGTGACCTAACTAAACCCACGGCGGCTGATAGTTCCCCAATTCTCACCCATTGATCCCCACTACAGAGTCTTGGGCGGTTTACACTAAAAAGGTCGCTGACACCATAGAGATTGCATTTGCAGATGACTGTCAACTCCGCTCGCCCACCTGCTCTAGACAAAATTGTCAAACGCTTTCAACGGATTCAAGATCCAAGGCGTCGCTATGAGCAGCTGCTATGGTATGCAAAGCGTTTAGAAGGCTTTCCCGAAGATAATAAAACTCCAGAAAATAAGGTCAAGGGCTGTGTTTCCCAGGTGTATATTACGGCTAGCACCGATGGTGACGGCCATGTTAGCTTCCAAGGGGACTCCGATGCCCAGATTACTAAGGGACTAGTCGCCTTACTAATTGAGGGTCTCAAGGGGTTGCCACCCAGAGATATTGTGCAGCTTGAGCCTGACTTTATTAAAGACACCCAGCTAGACGTCAGTCTCACACCGTCACGGGCCAATGGGTTTTACAACATCTTTAAAACGATGCAGCAAAAAGCGTTGGCACTAATCGGCGAGTAGGCTCCGCTAAGGCGACAAAATTTATTAGGTTCCACGGTGGAGAGACGTTGCATGCAACGTCTCTACCCCGTGGAACCGAAATTTAAAAATACCCCCCAAACAAGTCCCCAAAGAAAAAAACATAAAAACC
>JBCCAQ010000070.1:0-18405 GCA_039814735.1 Cyanobacteria bacterium P01_A01_bin.15 | reverse complement strand
TCTGGACCGGCCGTCTGCAGGCCACTATGTGCTCGAAGGACAAAACTTGACCACCCTAACCAATGAGGGACTGGCCTATATTCGCAATCAGCGCATTGGCTTTGTCTTTCAGCAGTTTAATCTGTTGGCTCGCTCAACCGCGTTAGAAAATGTCATGCTGCCAATGGTCTATGCCGATGTGGGTCGTCGTCAGCGACGCAAACAGGCAGAATCAGTGTTGACTCGGGTGGGCCTAGGCGATCGCATGGGCAACCGACCCAGCCAACTCTCTGGGGGACAGCAGCAGCGGGTTGCGATCGCACGCGCCCTCGTCAATCGGCCAGCATTGGTCCTAGCTGATGAACCCACGGGGGCACTTGATACCCAAACGTCTCACGAAGTGATGGCCCTCCTCGGCGAACTCAACAGCCAGGGAATTACCGTCATCATTGTCACCCATGAGCCCGATATCGCAGCCCAAACCCGTCGGGTTATTCATGTGCAAGATGGTCTGCTTCAAAGAGAAAACTAACCCTTTTGGGTCTTGCAAAATTTTGACCACTTTGTTGGCCAGAACGGAATTATCCTCTAAGCGAGTGGATGCGATGTAGACCCAACGCCCCCATAATCGTCGTCGTTTGGTTAGGATATGAGTCTCCCCAGACTTGATCTGAGAACTCAATCCCCCAGTGGGGGAGTTAAGCAATTACGTTTTTTATTGCGGATAGAGCCAGCGACGAAATAGATTGGTTAACCGAGGCATTACCCCGTAGGTCAGAACTAAAACCACTAGATAGGTCACCACCAAAGAAGCCAGCAACCGCGGCAAAAATTGAGTCAGCAGCGGCATGAGTACAGGGTTAAACAGGTTCACCGCAACAAACACTGCAAAGGTTGTTAAAATCGCCATTTTATAACGCGCAGGCGTGCCCTGTAAGGCCTTGACGGGTAGGGTAAACCAGGTCTCAAAACCGGTGAGAATCTGAACTTTATTTTGCTTGGTAATAAAGGGTTTAGCCCTGTCTAAGCATTGTTGTCGCTCGTCTGAATCCAGCCAACGTTTGAGGTTGCTGTAGCAGTCAAACCTGAGAATAATCACAAAGTCAAGACAGATGCCCGCTTCAGGGCGAATGACCGTGAGACCGCTATGGCCGGGAAACCGTCGGGCCGCCTCGGAAATACCTTGCACCCAGCGTTCATAGTCAACCTGGTGCTGACGGGACACGCGCTGAGAGATAACAGCGGTCACGGGTTGATTGTCATCGTTGCGATGCTTGACAATTTGAATAGAGGGATACGCGTTAGAAGCCGTCATGGGTTGTGTCAGTAAACAGAATAGGCATGGGGCAAACAAACGAGAATAGATTAGCATAGCTCCCCTATCCCAGCTTAATTTGCGATCGCTCAGGCTAAATCAAACAGGAGAATCTCTCCCCCGATGGAGGTTGAAATGTTGAGCGATCGCTTGCCCCCAAGCTGGAGACCATCGCCTTCGCGCAGTTCTTCTCCATTGAGTAGGACAATCCCCCGGGCCACCTGCAACCAGGCAAAACGATTTACCGCTAGATCATAGTGAATCTGATGGGCCGGTTCTAAAACAGCGGTGTACAGATCTACATCCTGAAACACTTTGACTGCACCCTCCCGGCCATCCTGAGCGGCAATCAGCCTCAGCTGTCCCTGTCTTTCGGCTAGAGGAAACTCATGTTGTTCGTACCTTGGAGGCAGCTGTTGTTGGTTAGGCAAGATCCAAATTTGTAAGAAGTGCACCGGGTCTTTTGTCGATGCATTAAATTCACTATGGGTAATGCCTGTCCCAGCACTCATGATCTGAGCTTCGCCAGGACGAATCACCGCGCCATTGCCCAGACTGTCTTTGTGCTCCAGTGCCCCTGCCAAAACATAGGTGAAGATTTCCATATCCCGATGGCTGTGGGTAGGAAAGCCTGCCCCCGGAACCACGCGATCTTCATTGATCACTCGCAGCGCCCGAAAGCCCATGCGATTGGGGTCTTGAAACCCGCCAAACGAAAAGGTGTGGTAGCTGTTGAGCCAGCCAAGCTGGGTCCGGCCACGGTGGTTACGATCGTGCAGCAAATCGGTTTTCATAGCAATGTTGTCTGGGATACGTTTGAGAAATGCGATCGCACAAAGAACTTATATAACCATGGGTCTAGGCACCTAGGTCGCCAAAGTACTCGCGAAAGCTAACAACTTTGCCATGGTTGACCTCAAATGCGATCGCATTATGCCCCTTATAGGGTTGACCGGCGTAGAGACCTTCTGCTTCAAATTCAAACATTACAGATGTGTCGTCATTGAGCACGTACTGCGGTTCAGAAAACGTTAGTCGATCGCCTGCTGCTTCATGGCCTCGGCATTTGGCAACCATCTGCTGTCGTCCCTCTGGGCCACTAAACTTACCTCGATGAGCCCCCATCGGAAACCAAAACATCATCTCCTCGGCCAGCACTGCAATGTAGGGATCGAAGTTGCCGGTTGTCCAACCCTGAGCAAACAAATCGAAGGCTTCACGGGCCGTTGCAATATCTGTCATAACATCTAGCGTTATCGTTAACTCTCCAACTATACATCCCTCAACCAATGTTGCTGACTACTGCTATTGCAGCGATATTTTAGTGTAGCGAGGTGGGCACTTCCAATTTGATAACTAGCACCTACTTCGTAAATGCTGTGGCTATCTTTCATAAGTTAGTACAAGAATCAGTGCATTTCAGAAGACTACTTTTAGGATGTTTATTAAAACTGCTAGTAAAACTGCCAGCCTTTTTGTCAGCCTACTGGTGTTAGCCAGTGGAGCGGCCCATGCTCTCCGGCCTCTTCCTGCCGATGCGCCCCTACCGTCTACGCTTCCGGGCCTTGCCGCTCGCCGCATCCAGATAGATTTGGCCAGACGTCTCAATGTCCCAGCTAGAAATATCATGATTGGAACAGCGACACCTCAAACTTGGAATGACCAATGTCTGGGACTGACGCAACCGAACGAAAACTGTACAGACACAGAGACAAAAGGATGGCGAATAGAGGTAGAAAGCTCGCAGCAACGGTGGATTTATCGTAGCGATCGCACTGCCCGTCGTCTGTATCTAGAACCTTTACCCAACAGCACAGATTTCAATCAAAGAGAGTTCTCTACAGACATTAGCCAAACGCTCCTCGAAACGGTTTCACAACAGGTTGAGCAACCCGTCGACAATCTACAAATCCTAGAAGTACAGGCCGCTACCTGGGACGGCTGCCTTGGCGTTGTCGAATTTGGCATGGCCTGTACACAAGAGACGACTCCAGGCTTTCGAGTACTGGTCAACGATGGACCCAAAGACCAGGTCGGCAACCTACAAAGAGACAGCTGGCCGGAGCATCGAGAATTTCAAAGAGAATGGGTATATCATCTAAATGAAGATGCCTCAGAGATTGTTCAAAATACAACCGCCAGTGACGAAAAAGGGCGAACAGCCAGCTGGTTTTACCGTTCATTAGAACGTCAAGAAGACCTAGATCCTCAAGTTATTTTCCAAACAAAGGTGCGTAATGACTATGAAGGGCGTATGCTCATCACAACGTTAACCGTCGATGGTACATTGAGTGAGGAGTTTGTCAGTCTTGATCCGAACGATGACTCTGCATCAGAAGTTCTCCCCTCACGTCAGGTATCTCACTCAGCTGCCACTGAATTTGGCATGCTATTACAGCGACAGAATTTTTCTAATTTTAACCAAATGAGCTACGTCAATGAAGACCAGTATTTGGCGACCCACGGCAGTATTACGCTTGTTGATGCTGAAACTGTTGTTGAGATTAGTGCTGAAAATGAGGATTTGCCGGCTGGCTTACGGACTATCCTGGAAGCCTGGCAGGCTTTGCGCTAGACCTTTGGGAGAACGGTAGCGCGGGGTTTAGATCCCGCCAAAAGATGCGGGCCAACACGGCTTTACCCGACGCAAGCTAACTGAGGCTGCCTAACTGCTCACTTAAGAAGTCAATAAATACGCTCACTTTAAGAGAGTCTCTTCGGCTGGGTAAGTAAAGCGCGTAGATGCCAGTGTCTGCCTCAGTGTGGGGCTGAGCTTGAAAGTTAGAAAGCACAGCTTGCAATCGCCCGGTTCGAACATCGTTCCCCGTCAACCAGGTTGGCATTAATATGAGACCTGCTCCGTCTAGACACATCTGACGCAGTAACGCTGAGTTGTTGGCACACAGGGAACCCTGTACCCGCACGTCGTATATTTCATCTGCTCGCTGAAACCGCCAGGTGGTGCCGTACCCAGCAGAGTAAGCAAATGGTAGACAGTTATGCTGGGTTAGATCGTTGGGATGCTGAGGGATGCCGTGGCGCTCAAAGTACTCAGGCGCGCCACACAGTAAACGGGTGTACGACGCAAGTTTACTAAGAATAAGCGTAGAGCTTGAGCGCTCAAGATTGCCCACGCGAATCACTAAGTCCAGCCCCTCTTCAACAAGATTGGCTAATCCGTCACTCAGCTGCAGTTCAAGTTTGACACCAGGATACCGTTCTAAAAAATCAGTCAGAAGTGGAGCGATATGGAGCTGCCCAAAAACAACCGGTAGACCCACTCGCAAAACACCGTGGGGGATGTCCTGTTGCTCAGCAATACAAAGTCTGGCCTCTTCGATATCTTGCAAGATATTGACCACTCTGTCGTAGTATTTGCGTCCGGCTGGGGTGAGGGTAATACTACGGGTAGACCGATTGAGCAGCTGAGTGGCCAACGAGGCTTCAAGACTGTTGACCTGACGGGTCACCGAGGAAACGGCTAGCCTCAGTTGTCTGGCGGCTTCTGAAAAACCACCCGAGTCTACCGTTTTTACAAATGCGCGCATGGCCGCAAGCTGATCCATTAGTCGTTAGCTTTTGCATTTTTTGCAAAGGTGATTAGCATAAACGCCATATTAACATTCTTATTGAGTCGAACTATAGTTGAGCTATCTCTGCTAAAGCGAGGCAATCAGCTATGACTCTGACAATTAGTATTACCTCTGATTTTATTTGCCCTTGGTGTTTAGTGGCCGAATCAAGGCTCAACAAGGCAATTGAGCAGCTCGACCCTACTGTTGTTATTGAGCGGATTTGGTATCCATTTGAACTCAATCCAGACATGCCAGCCGCTGGGATGGATCGAAAGCTCTATCGCAGTACCAAGTTTGGTAGCTGGGCATATTCTCAGCAGCTGGATGCTCAAACGGTTCAGGCTACTCAGTCAGATGACGTTGAGTTCCGCTATGACCAGATGGAGATTACGCCCAACACGTTTAATGCCCATCGGTTAACCTGGTTTGCGGGCCAAAGTGGGCTGGCCACTGAGATGGCTGTGCGAATTTTGCGGGCCTATTTTAGCGAAGGTCAGAATATCAGCGATACCGACACACTAGCGACTCTGGCGATAGAGATTGGTTTAGAGGAGACTGCGGTCAGAGACTTTCTGACATCGGAGGCAGGCCGCCAGGAAGTGCGAGCGTTAGAGCAGCGTGCGATCGCACAGGGCGTTCATAGCGTCCCCACTATTCGCATCGGCGATGAGATCGTGTCTGGGGCGCAGTCGGTTGAGGCATTAACAGCAACCCTACAAAGGGCTGTTAGCGTATTAAAGGAGACCGCATGAACTTAATTGACAAACATGCCGTTATCATCGGCGGCTCACTAGCCGGGTTGTTTACAGGCACTCTTCTACGGGCTATTGGCTGGCAGGTAGATATTTATGAACGCTCGCCCCATGAGTTAGACAGTCGTGGGGGCGGCGTTGTACTACAGCCAGATGTCGTCATGGCGTTTCAAAAGGCGGGGATTCCCCGCGATGCCCTCGGCGTTGTTGCCAATGAACGCTACTACCTGCAGCGCGACGGCAGCATTGACCGCATGCCCATGCGACAGACCCTGACCTCTTGGAACCTGCTGTATGGCCTGATGCGGCGACAGTTTCCAGATGAGCACTATCATCAGGGTAAAGTGTTGACGCAGGTTCAACCTAACGAGGCAACCGCCATCTTTGCCGATGGGACTCATGCAACAGGAGATTTGCTAATCGGGGCCGATGGCCCCACCTCGACAGTGCGCCAGCAGCTTTTGCCAACTCACGCGCCTGAGTATGCCGGTTATGTTGCCTATCGAGGCTTAATTGACGAATCAGATTTAGAACCAGAAGCGGCTAAAATCTTCACCGAGCGCTTTGTGTTTTATGACTTTCCCAACTCTCATATTTTGGCATATGTGATTCCAGGAGAAAATGAGTCGCTGGTGCCTGGAGAGCGCCGGTTTAACTGGGTTTGGTACGTCAACTATAACCAAGAGACAGAGCTGCCTCATCTTTTGACGGATAAAAATGGCAGGCGGCGGCAGTATTCTATTCCACCAGGGATGATGGCCCCGGCTATTGAAGCAGAGATGCGTGCCTATGCCAATCAGGTGCTGGTTGAGCCGTTTCAACAGCTTGTAGAAGCTACCAAAGAGCCGTTTGTACAGTCAATTTTAGACTTAAGCGTGCCACAGATGGCATTTGATCGGATTGCCCTGGTGGGAGATGCCGCCTTTATCCCTCGGCCCCATACAGCAGCGAGTACCGCTAAGGCTGCAGCCAATGCGATCGCACTTGCAGATGTGCTTGTTGCCCACAATCACAACGTGCCAAAAGCACTCAAGGCGTGGGAAATAGAGCAGCTAGCGCTGGGGCTAAATCTGTTGAGACGGGGACAAGATCTAGGTAAGCGCTCCCAGTTTATGTACGGCAAAGACCGCGCGGAGGGATAAGAAAAGATCACCCAGATATTACCGTACGGCCTGCTGGGCCAGGACAAATGCGCCCATAATGCCAGCTTTGTTACCCAACTTTGGCGGTACGATATAGTTGTCAATATCGGTCATAATTTTGGGCACTTCCAGATAAGCCCTAAGCCGTTCACGTACCTGGGATCGAATCAGCGGTAAAAGCCGTGGCTGTGCCATTACACCACCGCCCAGAATAATCCGCTCGGGGGAAAGGGTAAGAATAAAGTTGATCAATCCAGTTGACAAATAGTGGGCTTCTAAGGGCCAGGCGGGATGATCGGCAGGGAGAGACTCGGCTCGCTGGTGCCATCGTTTTTCCATGGCATATCCAGAGGCCAGTCCTTCTAGACAGTCTTGATGAAACGGGCAGGCCCCAACAAACGGATCGACAGACAAATCGTGGGGGATTAAAATATGCCCCATTTCAGGATGCAACAGCCCGTGAATTGGTTGACCGCCGACTATACCGCCGCCACCAATTCCTGTACCAATCGTTAAATAGATAAATGTCTCTAAACCGGTACCATGACCCCAACGATATTCGCCTAGGGCAGCGGCATTGACATCGGTATCAAACCCAACGGGTACAGCCAGTTCACGCGTAATCATACCCGCAAAGTCAATCTGTTGCCAGGCCGGTTTTGGCGTGTTTAAAAACCAGCCAAACTTAGGAGAGTTTGCACAAACGTCTACGGGACCAAATGCGCCAATGCCGATGGCGGCTAATTCACCCATTTGCCCTATCTGTTGTCGAAAAAAATCGATTACCTGGGAAATGGTTTCCTTGGGTGTGGTTGTGGGAATACGAACCTCTGCCCGCAGATCGTCAGGGCCGGTTCCCACCGCACAGACAAATTTTGTACCGCCTGCTTCTATGCCGCCTAAAAGTGCCATGGCCCTCCTGTGTGAACATATTCAACATATCGTTAAATACTCACCACCAGCCTGCCCAGAGGCGCTATGGAGAAGTAAAACCCGTTTAGCACCACGGTATTAGCACCACAGTATAGGACATTCTCCCCTTACCAAGCCGCCGTGTGTACACATCTTGGAAGGGGGCTTAAAATCCTGCATTAACCCCCCTTGATAAGGGAGGAAACTCTAGTTCTCCCCCTTGATAAGGGGGAGTTAGAGGGGGGGCGCAACCGCAAACACTAGTTTCCAGTACTTGCGTATACACATGGCAGCCCTTTTTTACCAAGTCTTGCAAATGTTCTAACCCTTAAAAAGCCTGGTCAAACAACTCCATGTACCGAAACTTTGCGCCCAATGGGAATACACAGCGGCGTTCCCGCCACCGGGTCGCTGACAATTCGACAGTCTAGACCAAAGACATCTTTTACTAAGGCTTCAGTCATTACCTGATGCGGAATACCTTGGGCGCATACCTGCCCCTCTTTCATGGCGATCAGATGATCGCCATAGCGACAGGCTTGGTTCAATTCGTGTAACACCATGACAATGGTACGTTCCTCTTGCTGGTTGAGGTCGTAGAGCAGATCTAATACCTCAATTTGGTGAGCCAGATCAAGAAACGTGGTGGGTTCATCCAACAACAAAATCTGAGTATTTTGTGCCAGGGTCATGGCAATCCAGGCCCGCTGCCGCTGCCCCCCGGAAAGGCTATCCACCGGTCTGTCGGCAAACTTTTGTAGCTCCGTAATTGCCAGGGCGGCTTCGACTTCTTTTTCGTCTTCCTCACTCCACTGCTGTAGCCAGGTTTGATACGGGTAGCGCCCCTGGGCCACCAGCTCTCGTACCGTCAGCCCTTCAGGTGCGGTGGGTCCCTGGGGTAACAGTCCTAACTGTTGGGCCACCTTTTTTGTCGGTAGTTTAAAGATAGATGTGCTGTCGAGATAGACAATCCCCTGTTTGGGTTTGAGTAATCGTCCTAGCCCTTTGAGTAGGGTAGATTTACCACAGCCGTTGGGGCCAACAAGCACAGTAATTTTACCCGTGAGAATGGCCAGGTCCAGAGATTCGATGATGGGCTTACCATCATAGGCCAGGGTGAGTTTTCGGGTGGTGAGGGCAGTGTCGGTCATTTGCGATCGCGAATTAATAAATATAGAAAATAGGGCGCACCAATAACAGCGGTGACAATGCCGCAGGGCAGCTCAATCGGCGCAAACAACAGTCGCCCAATCAGATCGGCTACTACCACCACCATTCCCCCGGTCAGGGCCGCCGTTGGCAATAGCCCTTCATGGGAAGGCCCCACCAGCTGACGGGCAATGTGGGGAGCCATAAGACCAACAAAGGCGATGCCCCCCGCCGTGGCCACCGCCGCCCCCGCCAGGGCCACCGAACTCAGCAACAGCCAGCCCCGCTGCCATTCCAATCGGCTACCCAGGCTGCGGGCCACCTCGTCACCCATTTGCAGCGCATTTAGTTCCCGGCTCAGCACTAATGACAACAGACCAAAAACAACCAGCCAAGGCGTAAAGGCCATAACCTGCGACCAGCTGCGACCATAGACGCTGCCTGTCAACCATACCAGTGCCTGGCTCACATCAAAGATATTGCCAAAGGTAATCATTAAACTGGTCAAGGCACCCGCCACCAGGCTTAGACCCACACCGACTAAAATCAGCCTGACCGGGGAAGTGCCTCCATTCCAGGCCAACAAGTAGATTAAAACAGCGACCGTTAGGGCTCCCAAAAAAGCGGCCAAGGGGAGGAGCCCTACGGGCACCCCTGGAAACGCAACAATCAGACTCACCGCCGCCAGGGACGCCCCTGCATTGACGCCAATGATGCCAGGGGCCGCTAGGGGATTGCGGGCAATGCCCTGGGTTAGGGTACCGGCAATCGCCAAAGCCATACCCACGCCCCAGGCTACGAGAGTTCTTGGTAGGCGCAGGGTGTTTATAATAAATCCATAGTCTGGGTTGTCTGTCGGTAATCCCAGCACGGTGCGCACCACATCCAGCGGCGGCACCGGATATTCTCCCTGGCCGACGCTCCACACCATGGCCAACAGGGTAACTAAGGCTAGACCCAACAAAACTCTGGGGACCCGCTGATCCAATCGGGTCGACAAAAATCTTGTGCGTAAAATCAGCCACTGAGATTGCCCTGTTTTTTCCATGGTGCTACCGTCTCACCTGAGAACGGGTGAGATAAATAAAGAAGGGGGCTCCCAGCAGCGGCATAACAATACCCACTGGCAGCTCCTGAGGTTGAACAATCAAACGAGCGCCAATATCAGCCAGGAGTAGCAAAATTGACCCACACAGGGCCGAGTAGGGCAAAATCCAACGGTAGTCAGCCCCGGTCCAAAAGCGCACAATGTGGGGCACAATCAGCCCAATAAAACCGATGGGACCTGCGATCGCAACCGAGCCTCCCGCCAACAGCACAACGCTGATCGCCGCTAGGACCTTAATCCAGATGGTTTTTTGCCCCAACCCCTGCGCAACAGAATCCCCCAGGCTCAGGGTGGTCAGCTGTTTTCCCAAGGCCAATCCCAAAACCAGTCCAAAAACCAGATAGGGCATTACCTGCATAACCAGCTCCATATCTCGCCCAGCAACCGATCCGGCGAGCCAAAAGCGAATCTCTTCCAGGGTGCGCTGGCTAAGGATTAACATACCCGTGGTCAACGATGAGACCAAGGCTGTCATTGCCGCCCCGGCAATGGTGAGATTGAGCGGCGTCAGACCACCTCGTCCCAAAGAACCCAGACTGTAGACCGCAATAGCAGAAATCGTTGCCCCCAGCAGAGCAAACCCAGCATAGACACTTAGGGAGGCCGCATTAAACAAAAAGACCGCCGTCACCACCGCCAGGGCCGCCCCGGCATTGATACCCAAAATGCCAGGATCCGCCAGAGGATTTCGCGTCAGACCCTGCATAATTGCCCCTGCCACGGCTACCGCAGCCCCCACCAGCAGCGCTGTTACAGAGCGGGGAAATCGCACGGTGCGGATAATTAAATGGGCCGTCGATCCATCTGGAGAGACCAGCGCATGATAAACATCCGTCGGTGCGATATCAGCCACACCCAGCGCAATGCTGGCAACAAAACAGGCCAACAAAAGCCAGATTCCCACAACATATCCAGCGGTCAGAGCGGTTCGCGATTGAATGAGCAATTGTTTTTTAACTCTCTCTATGGGTACTAGCTGGCCGGATCTGACTCGCTAGCAGGCGGCACCGGCTGAGGCACCGGCTGCGGTCTTGGCTGGGGTGCTGGCTCAGGAATCGGCTGCGGTCTTGGCTCAGGAGTAGCAGGGGCGCTCGGCTGAGCGGGTTGGGGAACCGTAGGCGCGCTCGGCTGGGGCCTCGATGGTATGACCGGGGAAGGCGATGCGGTAGGAGCCGTCGGCTGGGCTGGGCTAGCGTTGGTCGGGGGTACGGGGACCGAGGGGGTTTCTGGTGCTGGCTCGGCCAGAGTTTCTGCCGCTGGGGTTAAATCCTCAGCCTCGTCAGGAGATGGGCTAGGCGGTTGGTCGTCACCGGCCTCCGCTGGCGCGCTGTTGACACCACTATTTTCCGCAGGAGATGGTTGAGACGTAACAGCGGGCTCCTCGGCGGGCGCTGCCTCCTCAACCGTACGCCGTTCACCACGTCGCCGCGCTGCTCGGTTGCGCTCAGAGCCCTCAATGGAAAAGTCTACTTCCATTGTGCGGGCACGGCCCTGACCACCGGAGGTAAACTGCGACTGCCTGACAGCATTTAACGCGGCCTGATCCAAGGCCGCACTGCCGCTGGACTGCACCAAACGAGCACTAATAACATTGCCATCCTCATCCACCTCAAACTCGACAGCCGGTTGCCCTTCGACTTCATCTTCTAAGGCCGCATCGGGATAGGCTGGGGCAACACAATTTCGACAGCCAAATTGGCTGCTGCCCCCACCGGAAGAAGACCCCCCAGAGGATTCCCGAGCGGCTGTTCGGGTTTCATCATCTTCTCCAGTTCCTGTCTCCCCGGTACCGGTGCCCTCTTCGTTACTATCAGACACACTGCCCGTCGGCAACACAATGCCGGGGCCTGCTGCCGCTGCAACCCTGGTGGGAGTGCGCCCTTCTGTACTAGGGCTCTCCGCCACGGGTGCATCCGGGCTGTCCGCTGGCTCACTTACCTCAGACGGGCTCTCGGTAGGTTCTTCAGCAGTTTCGGGTGCTTCGGCTGCTTCGGGTTCTTCGGCTGCTTCGGGCGTTTCAGCTCCTTCTAGCTGCTCGGGGGTTTCGGGTGCTTCGGGGGTGTCAGGTGCCTCAGGTTGCGACGGCGTGGGTTCCTCTAGCTCCGGCTCTGGTTCTATGGGTGTTTCGGGCGCAGCTGGGGCCGAGACGATCAGTTCGATCCGCTCAGGCTCATCCTGACGTGCCATTGACTGTAGCGATAGCAAGGGGATCAGCGCCACGTGCAGTCCGGCGGCACACACTAGTCCCAAACCGAGCAGTTTGCGTGCAATAACGTCTTCCTTATGATGTTGCTCTATACACGATTGGGAAAGCGCCATGGAAAAGCTATTGATATTCTTTGTCAATTAAGACCAAGCACGGACTGTATCAGCTTAGCTCCATTGATAAAAAAATGAAATAGGGAAATGGGTGCAATCACGATTGACGGTATCTGATATCTGCTGAGTGTTAAACGTTAAAACGTTAGCAAAATCAAGCTTTTGAACTGGCTATCTGATTTGTGTATAGATTGCATCCACCTATATTACAATGGGCTGCTATGTGATAGTAAATGTCATCAATGACTGGCATAACAGGGATAAAAATTTGCGCCTCAGCAAATTTTGGTAACTAGTTGCAAGCTAGTCTAACGGTTGGGATGTATGGCTTAGGTAAGGGGATTGGTATGTCTTTTATTGAGATTTTTCAAGCAGGTGGCATTGTAATGTGGCCGCTGGCGTTTTTTTCGCTGGTTGCGATCGCACTCTCCATTGAACGTCTGGTCTTCTGGACACGTGTTAACCGCAATCAGCGCAAGATCGTCAAAAAAGTCCTAGCAACCTATCGCCGTACGCCGATAGATGTCTTCCACATTTTGCAAAAAAATATCCACTTGCCCATCTCGCGAATTTTTTTAGAGGCATTAGAACTTGAAAAAGCGTCCCCCAGCCAATTTCGCCTTGCCTTAGAAAGCGCAACTCAAGCAGAGCTGCCCCTCCTCAAGCGTTTTAATACAGTCTTTCAGACGATTATCACAGTCTCACCACTATTAGGACTGTTGGGAACTATTCTGGGTTTGATTCGTTCATTTGACGCCATTGAAATTGGTGGCATTGGTTCTAATGCGGAAATGGTAACGGGTGGTATCAGTGAAGCGCTGGTATCCACCGCTGCAGGGATGGTTGTTGCTATTTTTACCCTGTTGTTTGCCAACTTATTTCGTGGTCTCTACAAACGACAGATAGCGCTTTTGCAAGAGCACGGTGGCCAGCTTGAACTACTTTACGAGGACCATTACACAAACAAGCTAGGAACTCCTGAATATGCGAAGTCTTGATAATGAACTCGAAGACGAGTTTGAGATTAATATCTTGCCAATGATTGACGTGATCTTTGCAATTCTTGCATTTTTTATTGTCTCTACCCTATTTCTCACTCGCACAGAAGGCTTACCCGTCAATTTACCTGAGACTGATACTTCCGAACCACAAGAACCGGCTGACTTTACCGTCACCATCGAGTCAGATGGTAGTTTGTTTCTCGATGAACAACCCATAACAGAAGAGCGTTTACGTCCCCAGATTGTGCAACAGCTTGAGCCCGATCAAGAAGCACTCATCACCATTAAAGCCGATGAACGAACCTACCACGGCGAGGTGATTACGGTAATGGATGAACTAAGAGCAATTGAAGGAGCCAGTTTAGGGATTGCAACTGTGCCTGAGCCGGCTTCTTCCGAGACAGAATAGGACACGTAAGAGATGTGCGCAAAAATAAAATACCGGTCTTAGTTGGGGAAGGGTAAAAGGGGCAAAGGTTTAGAGGGTACTTTATCTAACTGCCAGTCCCTAAGCAGCTGGCTAATTATTTTTTGGGCATGACTACCCCTAGGATCTAGATTAATTGAGGATAGGTTTGCCCTGATTCGTTTTCTAAATCAGCACCCAGCAAACCGGCAAACTAGTATAGTTATAGGCTGAAAATACTGTTTTAGCCCCTCTTTACTTTTATGCGCACTATCATCGCCACCGGTTTTGGCTTAGCCCTACTGACCGGGTTGACCGGCACCTACGTTTCTCGCCAGCAGGCCATTGCCCAAACCGCCAGCCCCACCGGATTAGTGGTTAAGGCTAGCCCCTACAGCGTTGAGGAAACCGAAACCCGGTTTAAACAGATTTTAGAAGCTAGGGGGCTAAACCTGTTTGCCACCGTTGACCATGCCCAAAATGCCACAGGGGCCGGGTTAGAACTGCGGCCCACCCGCGTGGTGATCTTTGGTAATCCCCAACTGGGAACGCCCCTGATGCAGTGTCAGCAGTCCATGGCCATCGATCTACCCCAAAAGGTACTGATTTGGGAAGACGAGCAGGGTCAGGTGCAGCTGGCTTACAACGATCCGCAGTATTTGGGCGGTCGCCATCGTTTGGATGGCTGTGGTATCGAGGTGCTAAAGACAGTGTCAGGCGCATTAAATAATCTGACTGACGGGGCGCTGGCAGGGCCTAGCTAGAACCGCTCGGCCGATGCCACTAGCTGTAGCTGCTCCTGACTGACCCAGCGGCTGTGCTGTCCGTTGGCGATTTTGCACAGGTAGTAGCTGCCGTCATCCAGTAAAACCTCGATCGCTTCGACGATCCACGGCTGATCTATAAATCGGACGGTGTCTCCCACCGAGGGCACCCAGCTAAGGGCAACGGCTGAGGGTTTGCGGGCGAGTAAATAGTCGATATCCTGCCACAGACGGGTCGCGACCCGTTGCAAAAGCGGTGTTACCGCGTCGAGGATGGCGGCGAGGATCAGCGTGCCAAGGAGCATCAGGGGAAGTGCGATCGCATACCTCACCCCGTCCCCCTTAACCAACAGATCCAGGGTCCGATCAACAACAAAACCATGCACCAAAAAAAAGCTATAGCTGTGTTTACCCAACCCTAAGGCCAGATGGCGCAGCCCCCCAGCCGCCGTCAGCCACCGGCAAACCACTAGCCCCACCAGTCCCAGCCCCAGGGGCAGCAGCAGATCACAAACCACCCATCCCAGCCGATAAAACTGACAGACAAACCCAATCCCATAGAGGATTAGACCCACCTGCAACGCCCTGGCCTGGGGCCAAAAAAGGACGCCGCGTCCGTGTTTATAGGCCTGAGCCACCGCCATACCCACCACAAATGTGCTTAGCTTGGCCAGCAGCACATAAAACGGCAGCGGGGGCGTATCGAGCATGGTGTAGGTAGGCTGCCCCCCAAATGGGTAGGTTGCCAATGTGCGATACCCCAGGGTAACCACAACACTTGCTACCACCAGGTTGCGCCCTCCCCAGCGATACATTAGCTGATACAGCCAGGGAAAACACAGGGAAAACCCCAAAATCAGCGGAATAAACCACCAGAAAACGCTGACGCCACCGCCATAGTCATAGGCCAGGGGGAAAGTGGACGCTGCAAAGAAGTGCCAGGCCGAAGGACCATCGCTTTGGGTGGCCGCACCCATTATCCACAAAATTGGATAGGAAACCAAAGCCACTGTCCACAGCGGCCACAGCAACCGCCGCAGCCGTTTGTGCCAAAAGGCCAGCCAGTCAAACGAGCGCTGGCGGATGGTGAGCACCAGGCTAAACCCACTGATCAAAATAAACACATCCACAAACTGGACCCCAAATAGGGCGGGGGTACCTAGCAGATATCCCCACCCCGAGAGGGTCTCAAGATCTCCCCCAGGAATGAGCTGTTGTAAATTATCCACCAGGCCGGTGGGCTGGGGCGTGTAGCGATACTGGGTAAACAGCATCTGGGCGTGGTACAAAAAGATCATGACGGCGGCAACAATGCGCAAACCGTCCAACCAAGCCAGCCGCGTCGCACCCGCTGAACGATAAAAACGACGAGTCATAAATTATTCCTGGATAGGCCCCTCAAAGCTTTGCCGTCTCCGGCAGGACATAGGCCGTCTCTAACGGGGACAGGGGGGCGGCGGCCCGTGGGGTGACCACCCAGTCGACCTTACCGTGCAGATGGTCATAGAGCGCAACCACCGCAATCATGTTCTTCAAGAGAGAATAAACGGGAACCAGCAGAGCGTACTGCAAAAAGTAGTATTTCGGATAGTGACAACACCCAACCTTAGCGGTTACCGCCAGTTTGTAGAGACTGCTAAAAAAGGTAATGGCCGTCGCCAGCAACAAAATAGCATTGTCGGTAAAACTCACGGTTCCCATTAGTAGCCAGCTACTAAAAACAATCGGCAAAATCTGCACCGACAAAATTGGGAACAGCTCTCGATAGTAAAGCAGATGAGTCCAGATCAGCTTTTGGCCTAGGGTGAGCTGGGATGATTTCCAAAATCGTTTTTGGTAGCGCAGACTCACCTCCAGCCATCCCTGGGACCAGCGTTTGCGCTGGGACCAAAGGGCGCTGATGTGGTTTGGGGCCAGTTCTGTCACCGTAATGCTGCGGTCATGGACAATCCGATAGCCGTGGAGCAGGGTGCGCACCGACGCGTCAATGTCTTCGGTCAGCATGGTGGGATTAAAACGCACCCGCTGCAGCACCGATGTGCGCCAGTAGCCGTTGGACCCCCCAAACAGGGCCGTATCCACCATCAGCGATTTGGCAGAGTGGCTGACGCCGTAAATAGTCTCAAACTCCACTGCGATCAAACGGGTGAGCAGATTTTCACGCCGGTTGCGGATCACGTTGCGGCCCTGCACCACGTCGTAGCCGTTGGCGATCCAGCGCCCGGCCCGCTCAAAACAGTCTGGAGCCGGATGGTGGTCCGCATCTAAAATGCAGGTGATCTCCCCGGTTACGATATCCAGGGCCGCGTTGATATTTTCAGCTTTAGATTGACTCCCCTCCACCCGGTAGGGGCGAAAGTTAGGATATTTCCAAACCAGGCGCGTCAGGGTTTTCTCAATGGGCAGCACCACGGGGCTGTTGTAGGCCAAAATCACCTCGATACCGGCCTGGAGCGGGTGGACTCGATTGAGCAGGTGGTCCAGGGTTTCTAAAATGATGTCCTGCTCGTTGGGTAAATAGGCCGCCACAATAAAGGAACAGCGGGGCAGCGAATGACTGTTTGACAGCCCTGCTCCACGGATACCCAGCCCCTGTTTTAGCAGACACTTCAAACGGTCGGGGCGAGTGGGCGGCAACGGTGACCGCTCGGCAAAACGACGCCAAACCGCTGCGGTAGATTCTGCCATGGACATGGCCGCACTGGTCAAATACAGGGCGACTAGGGAAACGTGCAGCCACCTCAACGACGTATCGCCTAGCTCCAAAATGTAGTAGCAAACAATGGTAGGTAAACCAATTAGGAGCACATGGACAAAGATCAGCTTGCTGGCGGTTTGCCAGCGCTCACTCGCAAATCGCACCTGGCTACGAACTGACGGGTCAGCTCCAGCGCCGGTGCACATAGTAGTCTGTTTTTGCATGTAACCCCCTCTGCAGGCGTCCGATCAAACTGTGAAGCACAAACACGCTGCCTAGCTGCCATGCAAGGGCATGACCTGCGGATTACAACCCGCCAAACTTTTAACCCAAGAAACGGTCAAGACACGTCGCTGATAAACCATCAAATCAACATTTTTTGATACATTCCGTAACTTGACTGCCAATTTTAACCCAATGTTAAGTTCATGTTAATTTCTGTATGTACGTACATTAAGCGGACGGTACGCCTACTCTGCCCTGAGACGGATAAAATTCTTTTTTATAATTTGGCGTTGCCTCTTCTTGGGAGGATTTAACCTAAAAAATCCTGATGGGGAGCAATTTTGCTAGCTCCAATAAATCGTCTAAATCGCCAGGGAAATCATTGAGGACAGCCTAAATATACGGTTTTTCAACCGTTAGGCACCTATGCTTAAAGCAGCAGTCAGCCCACTTGAAAAGTCCATGGCGAAGCAAAAAGTCCGTACCCCCTCTACCGCCGGTGACCCTACCCAGAAGAAATCTAAAAAAAATAAACCCACCAAAGCGGTCTCAGAAAAGGGTAAAACCCAACTTGGAAAGCCCGCCCAGGTAAAATCGCACAAAACCAAAAAAAAGCTAGATAAGGCCACCTACGAGGCCGAGCTGCAGCGGCTGCAGCTAGAGCTGGTCAAAATGCAGGCATGGGTCAAACATGCGGGGCTCAAAGTTGTTGTTTTGTTTGAAGGTAGAGATGCCGCCGGTAAAGGCGGTGTGATTAAACGGATTGCCGAATGCCTCAACCCGCGTGGTTGCCGGATTGTAGCCCTGGGAACCCCCACAGAACGAGAGAAAACCCAATGGTATTTTCAACGCTATGTCAGCCAGCTACCAGCGGCGGGGGAGATTGTTATCTTTGACCGCAGCTGGTACAACCGGGCGGGGGTTGAGCGAGTAATGGGCTTTTGTACCCACAGCGAATACGCCGAGTTTATGCGCACCGCTGGCCACGGTCTACTCGGCCGAGGCGCGGCAGGAGAGCCGGGGCGCCCATGCGCGCGAGGACTATAGCGAGCGCGACGAC
>JBCCAQ010000216.1:0-9202 GCA_039814735.1 Cyanobacteria bacterium P01_A01_bin.15 | reverse complement strand
TACGGTGTTTATCACCGGGGTCGAACGGGGTTACCACGCTCTTCCTTACAATATAGGGCAGAGGATCCCAAGCTACGAATAACGGTGTTTCAACACCAAGGTTGGAACGGGTTTCCTCTTACTCTGAAGATACAAGGTTGGCCTCGGCTTCTTTGCGATCGCTAATGTCAACAGCCGTACCCAACAGCTGGGTGGGATAACCGTCGGCGTTGCGCTGATAGACAATATCTTGATTATACAGCCAGCGCCATCTGCCATCGGCATGGCGCACCCGGTATTCGATCTTAAAAATCTCCCCAGAGCTGTCGCTACCGGTGAGCGCAGATTGAGCAATGGATTGGTGATAGGCCGCTACCCGGTCTAGATCCTCAGGATGAAACAAAGAGGCAGTGAGGTTGGAGCCCATTTCCTGTAGCTCTTCTGGGGTATAGCCCAGCGTCTTTTCTAAAGGATGATTACAGTAAACATTACATCGTTCCCCCAGGTCATAGATGTAAATATTATTGGGGGTTGTCTGGTTGATCGATTCTAGGAAATGCTGGCTGGCTTCTAGTTCAGCCGTGCGGTTTTTGACCTGCTGTTCTAGAACTTCGTTGGCCTGGTTTAGTCGGGTTTCTGCCGCCGCTAGCCGCAGCTGGGTGCGTTTAATCTCATCAATATTGACAAACGTGAGAATCAAACCATCAACGGTCTTGTTTTCGTTTAGGTAAGGGTAAATCCGCATCAGCAAGTAAGGTCCCTGACGTCTAACCTGAACTTCCCGCTCAACCGTCTGTCTCTCTTGGTTAGCCTGTTCTAGACAATCAAGGAGATCAAAATTCTCTAGATTGTGGGATAGATGTCCGATGGGGCGATGTAAGTCTGCATCGACTAAATTACAGGCAACGGTGGCGGCAGGGGTAAATTTACGAATTCGTAGCTCATTGTCTAAGAAAATGACCCCAACCTCGACATTGCCCAACAGGTTATCGAGATCGTTATTTAGCTGAATTAGCTCCTGAATTTTAGACTGGTACTCAGCATTGACCGTGTAGAGTTCTTCGTTGACCGATTGCAGCTCTTCATTGGTACTTTGGAGTTCTTCATTGGAGGCAATCAGTTCTTCGTTGGTGGCCTGTTGTTCTTCATTGGTCGTCTCTAGCTCTTCAATGGTGGCCTGGAGATTTTCTCGAGTACGATGTAGCTCTTCTTCTAGCTGCAAAACATACTGAGCCGTATCCGTATCAGCCTCAAATTGCGTTGGCAGCTGGGCAACTTTGGACAGACGCTCCTGGGTAATGGACACCAAGTAAAACTCGCTTGTCTTGCGATTGGCCGCCTGTTGGCTGATCTCTAGGGTCACCGTTAGGTCATCACGATCAGCGTCTGTAATCTGACAACCACTGTATCGCACATTGTTTTCGCGTCCTTGGCGAACCCGGTGTAAGGCCGTGCTGAGGGGCAACTGTAGAGACTGGGGCAACATCTGGATCAGATCTCTAGAGCTGCGACCGTTGGGTACAGTGAGTAGATTGAGCGCATCACCACAGACATACAGCAGCTGATTTTGGCGGTCGCTGAGCAGACAGGTTGTTTTCTCTTGGTTTAGGAGCGTCTTAAAGGCAGCTTCTAACAGTGGGTCAAATCGAGGGGGCGGGGCAGCCGCAGCCGCAGCAGGGTAAGACCGTAGCTGCTTGATGCTCAGAGCTGCTACGGATTGAGTTGCCAAAGGTAATTTAACATCTCTCACTTTTTGATAAATTTTCCACTTACGGTGTAAGGAGATAAACTCATCTTCAATTTTTCCCAACGTTTCTGATTCACCCAGAAAAAGAACACCCTTGGCCTTTAAGGCAAAATGGAGATTTCTTAACACCTGATCTTGTAGCTCAGGTTGCATATAAATCAGCACATTACGACAGCTGACCAAATCCATATGGGTAAACCCAGCATCTTTGGCCAAATTATGGCTGGCAAAAATAATCATCTCTCGCAGCGATCGAGAGACTTCAAAAGAGCTATCGTCCTTGGGAGTAAAGAAACGATTCAGCCGATCTTCACCCAATTCATTAATAATGGATGCGGGATAAACCCCTGAGGATGCTTTACTTAAGGCTACTTGGTCAATATCCGTAGCAAAAATCTTAGCGTCGATAGAGGATGGTCCTTTGTCTAGGAGTTCCCTCAGTAACATTGCCATGGAGTAGGCTTCTTCACCCGTGGCGCAGGCTGTGATCCAAATGCGTAGGGTTTGTTTCGATCCAAGACGTTGAATTAGCTCAGGTAAAATGCTCTCTTCTAAAAGTCGCCAGGCTTCCCCATCGCGAAAGAAGCGGGTGACGGTGATCAATAAATCATTACGAAGGGCACCGCGCTCCTCTTCTGAGGTTTCTAACCGATGGATATAGCTGTCTAAATCGCGATAACCTGCAATCAGACAGCGGCGTTCAATGCGGCGCGTAACCGTGCTGGGTTTGTAGTGGGTAAAGTCAATGTTTTCATATTGTTCGACAATATTGACAATTCGCTGTAGCTGTAGCGGGGCCAGCCGATTTTCCTGATCGTCTCGAAACGCCTGGAGGTCGTGGGGGGATGTGACAAACTGGTAGGTCGCTTGGGCCAGCTCGTTAGGGGCCAAGACAAGATCGACCACACCGGTTGAAATTGCACTTTGGGGCATCCCGTCAAACTCAGCTGTCGCCGGGTCCTGGGCCAGGACAATGCCTCCCATCTCAGCAATTTCCTGGATGCCCCGAGAACCATCGCTGCCTGTCCCCGACAGAATAATGCTAATGGTATGCTCTCTGACTTCTGTGGATAACGATTGAAAAAAACGATCGATGGGAAAGTTGGGCTGACGTCCCTGACTGCGGTCCTGGGGCATCAGATGTAGATGATCGTTTTCAAGCACCATATTTTGACCCGGTGGGATCAAAAAAACAGTGTTTGGTGTCAGGGATACCTGCTCTATGACCTGCTGTACGGCCATATTGGTGCGGCGTTTGAGCAGCTCACTCATCAGACTTTTATAGTCGGGTGATAAATGCTGAACCACCACAAAAGCTGCGTGGCTATCGCTGGGCATATTTTCAAAATATTCCTCAAGGGCGCGTAGTCCGCCAGCGGAGGCACCAATACCAACCACGAAAAAAGTCTTCGGATTGGCGGGTTCAGTCACATTTCCCATTAATCAATATCGCTCAATCGCAAAAGCAATTTCTTAAGTTAATGCAGCTACTAAAGTTGATGCTTCAGTAATTTCCTCAGACCGTGTAGACCCAAACCGCTTCCGCCCTCACCGGTGGTTTGATCCTGGTTTGCAGCCCAGCTGAACGGAACCGTAGACAAAATTTGTAACGAGATGAATACCGGCTGCTGCAAGTTTGCGCCCACCTGTAGTCCTGACGTATTGGGCTGTTGTGGTTACCCTGCGGCCTAAGTACCTGCAGCCAAATGAAGCATCCAGATGCTTTGCTGTAAACTAGCGGGGGTATTTCTGCCGGATGGGTGCCCCATGGAATCAAGCTTTTTAACCGCCGTTTTTCTGCCCCTTGCTCTGTTTATCATCATGCTGGGCATGGGGTTGGGGCTAACGGTAGCCGACTTTAAACGGATTTTGGTGGAGCCCAAAGCGGTCATTTTTGGCCTGGTTGCCCAGCTCCTGCTGCTGCCCTTTGTGGGATTTGTGCTGATCAGCTTCTTTTCCCTAAATCCGGAGCTAGCGGTTGGGGTGATGATTTTAGCGGCCTGTCCCGGCGGACCTACCTCAAATTTGGTTACCTATCTAGCTAAGGGTAATGTCGCCCTGTCCATTACCCTGACGGCGATTAGCAGCGTGATCACGGTGTTTACGATTCCCCTGGTGGTCAACCTGGCCATGCAGACATTTTTGGGGGCCGAAACCACTTTGCAGCTGCCCTTTGTGACAACGGTGGTTCGCATTGCGGTGATTACGCTGATTCCAGTGTCTTTGGGACTGGTACTGCAGTCCAAAGCACCGGGGGTTGCGGCCAGGGTGGAAAAGTGGGTGAAGTGGCTATCGCTGTTTTTCCTGGGGCTGATTATTGTAGGGCTATTGGTCAAGGAACGGGCCAATGTGGCGGGTTTCTTTTTGCAGGCGGGCGGTGTGACCTTTATGCTGATGGCGGTCTCCATGGCGTTGGGGTATGCGATCGCAACCCTGGCCAGCCTAGATAGCCGCAGCGCCACGGCCATCACCATTGAAGTTGGCATCCAAAACGGTACGCTGGCGATTGCGATCGCCAGCGCTCCCACGTTTCTCAATAACCCCACCATGGCGATTCCGGCCGCGATATATTCCCTACTAATGTTTGTTGTCAGTGGTGTCTTTGCCTGGTGGTCGCAACGTCGGGTCCACGTTCAAGCGTGATCTTTGCCTACCGCCGCCGCTGGACAACAGCCCCTAGACCTACCAATGCAAACGCCACGGCGGTGGTTGGTTCTGGCACCTGGGTCGGTGGCTTGGTCACAGGTCCCTCGTCGGGCTCGCTCAGGGGCTGTATGCCAAGGGCGTCAAAGGCCCATTCGTTGGTGCGGCTGTCGCCGGTATAATCGCAAAACATATCGCCTGGCGTACAGGCGGAAAAATCACCGGTAAAGTCACCATTACCCGTCTGGCTAAACCCAGCTGTCAGGTTAGGGCCGTTGGTAAAGTTGCCGTACTGTGCCAGGGCCAGGGTATAGTCACCAGCCGCCAGGTTTACCTCCAGCAGACTGTCATAGGTTTGCCCCGTCGTCGGGTCGTTAGCAACAACCCCCGAGGTATCGTCATCATTTTGAAAAATCAGATTTCCGGCGGCATCAAACAGCGAAAAAACTGGATCAAAGCCCCCTGCCGGGATGACGGTACCATCTATTTGAGTGCCGCCTGCATAGGAGTAGGTTATAAAGGTGACCGTCGACTCAGTGCCTACGCTGAAATCAAACAGCTGCAAATCATCATCTTGGGTAAAGCTGCCACGCAGGGAAAAATCTGCAGCCAAGGCTGTGCCGTCAAGGGCGATCACCATCGCACCAGCGACCACCCCCAGCAGGGCTGAAAATGGTTTCATAAGAATTCTTTAAAGGAAATTACTAAAACTTTCTAGGCAGTTGCGTTGCTGATCTGTAGGGTAGATTGAGCCTGTGCGCCGTTAGCCGTCAACGGTGTTGATGATGACAGCGGTAGAAAGCTGGCGATGATATTTGCAAAGAACTGCTATTCCCTTGGTTTGTTGGAACAGCCTGTCATTACTAAGCGCCTGATAGTGACACTCTATGTAAAAAAGTTGAGCACCAACAAGGGTTGATACTCAACTTTAATAAGATCTCAATTAATCTCCGTTTGATATGAAATTCCTCTATGCGCTGGTATTATTACCGGAGAAATTCCAACACGGCTTGTGGGGCGCTCATTTTTAGAACCTGTATTGCCCTGCACAGCTTAGGGAGGTGTCATCATAGGATAGTGCGCTAAAGATTTCTATGAAGCAACTCGTTGAAGTATTTTATGCCTGGTATCGTGGCGGTTTACGTAACCCCAAATATCGCTGGCTAATGATTTTTGGCACGCTCACCTATCTATTGAGCCCCATTGATATTTCCCCCGATGTGTTTCCCATTGTGGGTTGGATTGACGATGGCATTTTGATTACCTTGCTAATCACAGAGGTTACTCAGCTGATTCAGGGGGCGGTTAACCGATCTGAGGAACCAGAAACGGCGGACGACGATGGGGATGCAACGGTTGTTGATGTGCAGGCCCAAGAGGTGCCGTAATTTTTTTTCGTATGCCTATTGCCGGAGAGGCGTTGCATGCAACGCCTATACACCCGATTATTGGGTTTCCTTATGCTCTTCTAAGGATCAATTGAGCACATTTGTCCTGTGGTTTTTACTCGTTGCCGGGCTGAGCCTCTAAATCAGCGGCCTCCTCGGATGGGGTGCTGGCGGCGTCGCTGTTTTCCGTTTCTGCTGTAGGGGAGTCTAGCGGTCGCCAATTGGCAATATCCCAGGTGCTGGCATCCCAGGGGGTAAAGGTGTAGCCGGTGATGCGATCGCTAACGGCGTTGGAGAGGGCACGGTGCACAATCGGCAAAACTGCCACGTCTTCAGCGAGTTTGCGGTCCATCTGGCGGAATAGATCCTGGCGACGGTCGCTATCCCGCTCAGTCTGGGCGGCCTGCCACAGCTGGTCGTATTCCGGGTTGCAGTAGCGGGCGTTGTTTGGTTTTTGCCAGCCGTTGGCCATGGCGGCGATGTTATCACAGGTCCACCAGCCCATGTAGATCATGGGGTCGGGGATATCGTTGCCGATGGCGTACTCCTGCATGTCGGCATAAAAGTGGTTGATGCTTCTGGTCTGGGTGGGGTCGGCTGAGAAAAAATCCTCCGCTCGGACCCGCTCGATCAGGATATCGATGCCGATGGCGGCCAGCTGCTCCTGGACCAGGGTTTGGGTGGCTTGGCGAATGGTGCCGATGGAGGTTTGGAAGACCAGCTGTAGGGGCTGATTGTTGCGATCGCGAACGCCATCCCCATCGCTATCCACCCAGCCAGCTTCCTCCAAAAGCGTCCTGGCTGTATTCGGATCATAGCTGTAGTCAATTGGCTCAGACTCAAACAGCACGGGAGCCACCAGCAGCTGGGAGGTGGGCAGTCCCAAATCTCCATAGAGCTGTTCCACAATTGTCTGACGATCAATACCGTAGTCAATCGCCTGGCGTACCTGCACATCCCCCAGAATCGGATGGGAAAATTCGGCACTTGCCCGCTCCTTGGCCTCCGTTTCCTGGTTTGGATCAGCAAAATTCAACATAATCCGCTCCACCTGACTGCCAAAGGTGAGGACCAGGTTACCGGCTTCTCCGGTCTGCACCAAATCCACCAGGGCCGACGACTCGAGTTGAATATTATGGGCAAAGTCAGCGGTTCCATCCCTCAGCACATCGCGGGCGGCCACATAGGGGGGCACATTTCCCGTTAGCTCGACGCGCTTAAAGCCCGTTACAGGCTGCCGATAAAGCTCATTGGGAGCAAACAGCAACCGTTCATTGGCATTGGTCAAATAGCGATAGGGACCGGTCCCCACAGGCTGAAAATTAGCCGGAGCTTCCCGCGCGTCGCGATTATTAAAATCCTTGAATAAATGCTCTGGTAGGACCAGGCCGTTTAGACCCGTAAAGGGTATCTGCCAGCTGGCGGTGGGCTGCTCAAACGTGATTTTAACCGTATGATCATCGACGGCATCCACTGATTCAATGTTGCGATAGTACTGGGCTGTGACCGCCGCCACCGTTGGGTTGGTAATAAATTCATAGGTAAAGACAACGTCCTCAGCGGTAAGGGGTTCGCCATCCGACCAGCGCAGGGTGGGCTGTAGCCGCCAGGTGACCGAGCGGCCGTCATCGCTAACGTTGCCGTTTTCCAGCGATGGAATCTGGGTTGCCAAAACGGGTATGAGTTCTCCATTAGAGCCGTAGCTAGCCAGGGGTTCGTAGACAATGCGCGCCGCTTCAAAGTCTTGAAACCCGGTGGCCAGGTGAGGATTAAGGGTGACCGGTGAGCGACTATAAATCAGCGTTAGTACATCAGGAGCATCGATTGCCTCTTCGACCTCATCGCTGTGGAGGGAGTCTGCGGTTGGTAGCGTCTGCTGACAGCCTACTAGCAACATCGGCAATAGGCCGCTGGCCATCTTTTTTATCACTGGGGACTGCCCTAGGGGCCTAGACCAGAAAAAAACCATGGGGGTTCATATCGATTCACTGCGATCATGTCTGATGGTAGCCTTTGCTATCCCCAAGTTGGTGGGCAGTGGACCGGTTAACCAGCGCTGCGGGTTTTCTCCTGACCACCGTCTATTTCGCAGAAGACTTAACTGGTAGATGCACCCTGATGTCCTCCCCGGCGAATTTCGCTGGGGATTTTTTTTGGCCTATTTTTGCATTGACACACCAATATGGGCCTGTCAGCAGTCTGCTAACAGGCCCATGTACAAGCGGGATAGCCTAGCTGGCAGCCACGACCTCGGCATCGTTGCTGTCAGCCGCACTCTCAGCGGCACCATCAGCCGCAGCGCTATCATCGGCTGTCGCTGTCGCGTCCGTAGCCTCCGCTTCAACGACCTCCGGCTCCGGTTCCGGCTCAACCTTTTTGCTGGGTTTAGGTCCCCGCATTAAAGCGGGATTAACCGGGGGCCGCTTCTCCCGCTCGTCTTTGCCCCGTCGGCCTTTGCCTTTGCCCTTGCCCCTGCTTTTGTCCTTCTCTAAAGATGGTTTACGGTCCCTGTCTTCGGGGGGACGATCTTTCTTCAGAATGGGTTTGTCTGCCATAGCGTTCCGTCAATTCTTGCCTAGTGATCCTAACATTTGCTTAAGGATTTACCGTCATCGCTTTTGAGCTGAATATTTTCTCAAGCGACCAGTTCTGGCTGCTTGGCTGGCTTTGCCTGAATCGGTGCGCTCAGGGCCTCTTCCAGCGGCGCTAGACCCAGCTTTTCCTCCAAGATATCCATAACCTCGCGGCCAAAGTCATTGGGATTACGTCGCCACGCTTGGAGACATACCTCGCCAAAGAAGGAACCAAGGGGTTCAGGATTCCAGAGCAGTTTATTGGCCACCCAGGGTAAGTAAATCGCTAGGGGATTGTAGTCCTTGTCGAGAATGTTATTTTCAAAGGCATAGGTCTCAAGATGGGTGTGGGGCTGCAGGCCAATAAAGAAAATGGCGGGTTCCACCTTATCTCGACCAAAAATAGCCTCCAGCGCTCGATGATAGGCCAGCGTTTGGCGGATAGTTTCGGGGCGTTCATCGATCACATTAAAGGAATAATTGACCGATACCAAATCGTTAAACCCGGCGGCTTTGAGGTCACGGCAGTTTTGCAAAACCGTGCGGAGGTTGTAGCCCATGCGCATTTTGCGTACTAGTTCCTGGGAACCGCTAGTAATGCCGATTTCAAAGTAATTCATACCGGTTTTGACCATCAGGTCGCACAGCTCTGGGGTGAGATTATCGGCTCGGATATAGGCGGCCCAATGGATGTCTTCCATACCTGAGTCAACAATCTTTTGCAGCAGCTCAACAGCATCGTCAATAAAGCGACGGGCTGGAATAAACTGGGCGTCGGTAAACCAAAAATTACGAATGCCGCGGTCATAAAGCTGCCTCATTTCCTTGACCACTTCGTCCGCCGGGTTAATGCGAACCTGTTTGCCTTCTAC
>JBCCAQ010000385.1:0-3064 GCA_039814735.1 Cyanobacteria bacterium P01_A01_bin.15 | reverse complement strand
TGCGGGATGTGGAGCGTCTGCGCAAGATTGTTGAGAATGCCCTGGGTCGCCGGGTACAGTTTGTGATTGCCGGTAAGGCCCACCCCGAGGATATCCCTGGGAAAGAGCTGATCCGCAATATTATTCACTTCACCCGCAACGAAGGGTTGGACCGGTCCATTGTTTTTGTTCCTAACTACGATATTCACGTGGCTCGGTGGATGGTGTCAGGCTGTGATGTCTGGCTCAACAACCCGCGTCGTCCCCGGGAAGCATCGGGTACCAGCGGTATGAAAGCGGCCATGAACGGTCTGCCTAACCTCAGCGTCCTAGACGGCTGGTGGGATGAGGCGGACTATGTCAGCACCGGCTGGCCCATCGGTTCTGGCGAGGACTACGACGATCAGGAATACCAGGACGAAGTTGAGGCCAATGACCTCTATGAGCTATTGGAAACGGCGGTGGTGCCCCTCTTTTATGAGCGGGATGACCACGGTATTCCTCGGGGTTGGGTCGCCAAAATGAAAGCGGCCATCCGACTCAACACCCCCGCCTTTAACACGGCTCGCATGCTACAGGATTATTCCACCCTGGGTTATTTTGCAGCGTCGGATCGCGGCGGCCAGCTTACCGCTGGGGACTATGCACCCACAAAGACCCTAGCCCAATGGCAGTCAGAGCTGTCCCAGCGCTGGCAGCAAATCTCCATTGCGGAAATTGGCCTATCCCACGATGTGGCCCTCCAGGTCAATGAGCCGCTCCAGGTCACGGCGCGGGTCTACCTGGGCGAGCTGCAGGCCAGCGACGTATCGGTGGAGTTTTACCAGGGTGGCATTGATATCGATGGCGAACTGAATGGCGGTCGAGCCACCGCCATGGTCTATCGCGGTCAGGCCGATGATGGGGCCAGCCTGTACACCCTCAACGTAGCCTATACCCAGAGCGGTCTCCAGGGCTTTTCCCTGCGCGTGCTGCCCAAGCATGAGCATTTGAGTAGTCCCTACCTGCCACGGCTGGTGCTTTGGGCCAATCCGGACCAGGTGCGCATTGTCATTGGCAATGTGGAGTCGGCCCCCGGACTGGCGCAGGTAACGGCTTAACGCCCAGGGGATAGCGCCGCCGCAACGGTGGCGAGCACCGCCTGGCTCAGGGCCTGATAGTCATAGCCCCCCTCTAGTCCAAATAGGACCTGGGGGGCTATGTCGTAGCAGGCGGTGGTCAAAACACCGTAGTCGGTTGGCTCCAGGTTAACCCCAGCCAGGGGGTCAGCGGCGGTGCCATCGTAGCCCGCACTCACCAACAGCAAATCGGGTTGAAACTGCCGTAGGAATGGCAATACCTGCTGGTTAAAACCTATTTGGTAGTCCCTTAGGATGCTGCCCGGTGCCATGGGAATATTGCACACATTTTGATGGGTTCCCGTTTCCTCCGCCTGACCAGTGCCTGGGTAGGCGGGCATTTGGTGCAGGGAGCAGTAGGCAAGCTGGGGATGATCGCCCACCAGCTGCTGGGTGCCATTGCCATGGTGCACGTCCCAATCGAGAATAGCGACGCGATCGATACCGGGCTGCGCTAGGGCATAGTGAGCAGCAATGGCGGCATTGCTTAACAGGCAAAACCCCATACCACAGTCCCGCTCGGCGTGGTGACCGGGGGGACGGGCCAGGACAAAGCCGCCGGAGGGGCGGGCAGAGACGCCCTGCAGCACATGATCCACACCGTCTAACCAGGCGGCTACCGCCAGCAGCGCCGTGTCATAGCTAGCCGCCGAGACAGGGGTGTCCGCATCTAAACGACCGCCGCCCCGTTCAGCAATGCGTTGGAGAGCAAGCACATAGGCCGGATCGTGAACGGCGTTGATCCAGGGTAGCGGGTTGCGATCGCTCGGCTCTACCCATTCCAACTGGGGGGCCATGGGATGGCCCCTGAGGGCCGCCACCACCGCCGCCAGTCGACCTCCATTTTCAGGATGACCAGGCCCCGTATTGTGCTCTAAGAATCGCTCGGAATAAATGATCCGAAAAGAGGACATGGAGGGCGTCATTATTTTTCTCCCTAGAGTCTTTAAAGAGCGTTACATTCGCGACGGCCATGTCTCCTGCAGGGACCCACTTTATGCTGGAGACACGGACACAATTCACCCCGCTCGACAGCCTAACACGATGCGGGCAAAACCCCTGTTTTTAATAGGGTTACACCCCATATCGAGAACAGCAATTATGTGCTAAAATATTAGACGTTCTAACTGTAAATTTTTCCGGGAAATCTATCCTCGCTATTGGCGTGATATTCGTGCTCAGAGAAGTCTGTTTGGAGGGATTTAGATCTTTCTATCAGTCTGACCAGTGAGAACCTGTTTTCCCGACGTCTTTGGAGTCTCCCTTCCGTATGAGTAATCCCCAAGAGCGGATTGTAATCACCGATCTGCGCAACGAGATGTCCCGGTCTTACCTAGAGTATGCTATGAGCGTCATTGTGGGGCGTGCCCTACCCGACGCCAGGGATGGTCTCAAGCCGGTGCATCGCCGTATTCTCTACGCCATGCACGAGCTGGGGTTGACGGCGGATAGGCCCTTTAGAAAATGCGCCCGTGTGGTGGGTGAAGTATTGGGTAAGTATCACCCCCACGGTGACACGGCGGTGTATGACGCCCTGGTGCGCATGGCCCAGGACTTTTCCATGCGGGCTCCGCTGATTTCTGGCCACGGTAATTTTGGCTCCATCGACAACGACCCGCCAGCGGCCATGCGATACACCGAGTCGAGGCTGCACGCCCTCACCAGTGCGGCCCTACTCCAAGATATCGAATCAGAGACCGTCGACTTTGCCGACAACTTTGACGGGTCCCAACAGGAACCCACGGTGATGCCTGCGCGCATCCCTCAGCTGCTGCTCAACGGCTCCTCGGGTATTGCCGTGGGGATGGCCACCAATATCCCCCCCCACAATCTGGGGGAGCTGGTGGACGGCATGGTGGCGCTGATTCAGAATCCTGAGATCACCAGTCAGGAGCTGATGCTGCAGCATATCCACGGGCCAGATTTTCCCACCGGAGCCCAGATTATTGGCAGTAACGGTATTCGGG
>JBCCAQ010000168.1:0-12131 GCA_039814735.1 Cyanobacteria bacterium P01_A01_bin.15 | reverse complement strand
GCTGAGTCTGATGGTTAGAGGCATCCACATCTACCAAAGACTCTGAAACGGACTGGGTCCCGGAAATAACGTTCATAATTATGTCGCTAGTAATAACTACTCAGCGCAGTAGCATGGCGATTTTAACCCATAAGCTCCCATAATATCTTCATCAAAAGATACCAATATTTAATCTGTCCCTTTACATTTCCTATCCATGGCGAGTTTGCTAGGTCCCGATCTGTGCGGCACTGAGTTCCCTGATTGCGAAGATATGGATTGAAACGTAAACAGGCTAGATGACAGTCTGCCTAAGGAGATTGGTAGGCTGGCTAAAGTAGTGGGTTTGAACGCCCATCGATGTTGGCTCCCTGTCTGGCCAGGGTTAGGCCAACATCAATGGATTTTTAGTAGCGTAGCTTGAGGCTATTTACTAAGACCCTAAAGAATCGTCAGAGTCGCCGACCAAACGCTTGAGACCATCGCTGATGTTTTTCATCAGAGCTTCGACGGACTCTTTGAATTCAAGCCAGGCATCGTCAGCTGCCTCAGAGATGCCCTTGAGATTGACATGGGCTTCGTCTAGATATTTCTCTAGATTCTTAATTTCCTCATGCTGAGCGGTTAACTGCGCGTCTTTGCGTTCGGTTTTTAGGGTGTCCAGGCGCTCCTTTGCCGTTGTAATTTGACGCTCTAATTGTTGAACATATTCGAGCTGTGTACTCATGGCTAAAATCTCCTCTTAAAAAATGGGGACAACTACTAGGAAAGTGCCGTAAAGCCCAACAGGACGCCAGGTATCACAAAGAACACTGAGACTATGTAGATGAACGCTAGGTACTTGCGTTCAGAGGCTATATTTGCCAGGCTTTGAGCGCCTACAAGTGGCAGTTTGCATAAAAAAGGAATGCCGTAGATGACAATAACCCCTAAAAAGTTGTAAAGCATGTGTACCATGGCGATTTCCAAAGCGGGGACCGCCTCAGGGCCAGAGACAGCTGTGGCCGCTAGTAGCGCTGTCACACAGGTGCCGATATTGGCACCTAGGGTAAAGGGATAAATTTGAGCCAGGCCAAATACGCCAGCCCCAGCCAGTGGAATCATCAGGCTGGTGGTTGTGGATGAGGACTGGACCAAAATGGTAATCAGGGTGCCAGCGACGATACCAGCGATGGGGCCACGGCCAATGGCGACGTGCAAAATATCCTTGGCCTTGCCGACCATTAGCGATTTCAGCAGTTTGCCAATAAAGGTAATGGTGAGGAAGATCAGTCCAATCCCTAGCAGAATCAGCAAGATGCCATCGAACGGTGCTGGCAACACGTGGGTAACGGCCTTGAATCCGTTAACTACGGGAGCCGTTACGGCCTTGACAACATTCAGGTTTTTAATGCTTACAGAACCACCACCTGCTAACGCGTTGGCGATGGCCAGACCCATTCTTTCTAGCGGATGAAAAAGAATCTCTAAGGGCAGAAAGATGATAACGCTGAGCAGGTTGAAAAAGTCATGGACGGTGGCGGCGGCAAACGCTTTTTTGAATTCGTTCTTATCGCCTACATGCCCTAAACTTACGAGGGTGTTTGTAATGGTGGTACCGATGTTGGCTCCCATGACCATGGGGACGGCTGTTGCGACGGGTAAGCCGCCTGCTACCAAACCAACGATAATTGAGGTGACGGTACTGGATGATTGGATTAGGGCGGTGGCGACAGTGCCGACAATCAGCCCCATAAAGGGATTGGTGGCAAAGGCAAACAGTTCTTCAGCCTGGTCACCTGTCGCGGATTTAAAGCCTGCCCCAATCATGCCGACGGCGACAACTAGTAAGTAAACTAGAAAGACAACGCTAAGCCACTGTATGACTGAACTTTTTTTAGGTTGGCTTTGCTCTGAAATTTGACTCATTAATTGAACCCTCCATACGTGAGCAATTGGAGATTAACTCGGATCACATTGCTCAGCTGGAGAAGCACCTTGGCTCCTCCAGCACAGTAAAGGCGGCCCAGGCAAACGTCTAAAAATCAGCGTGTCTGGTACATCGCTCGATACTGGCTTTTGAGCAAATTGTTTCTAAGTCAAAGTACACAGGTGCTGACTATCGATTGATACGTTGAGCACCCGCAACCAAAATAGGCGTGTGGAGTAAATATTCAGTTGTGGACAGATTAATTCTGGCTTAAGCGTTGTCAATGGCAGTCTGATGTGGTCTAGCTGACGCTACCTTACTTATGTGCAGCTAGAGGAGGCTTTTTAAGCCTTTGTTTGAGAGGAGGGCTCTTTGGCCAACAGATCAATCGTGTCTCCCAATGCCGTGGTCAGATTTTGGCGCGTTTCTTCATGGGCTGACTGTTCGGCTTTGAGGGCATTGGAGAGCCGATCGTTTAGGGTGAGGGCGTCAATTAGCTGCGATCGCAGATCTTCTAACGACTCAACTTGCTCTACCTGGGCTAGGGTCTGCTCCAGGTCGCGGGAGGTTTCTCCAGCGTGGGACCCCTGCTTAAACATCTCCAGCTCATGGGCCAAAGTACGCAGCCGTCGTTGGCTACTTTCCGAATCACTGCGGCGCTGTTCGGACTCAGACTCATAAAGCCGACGCCAATTGGCCGCACTGGCATAGGCTTGGTCACGTTCTTGACCCAGCTCGCGCAGTTTTTGCTGCAAAGTTTGAATCTCTGCTAGCCACTGAGATACTTCGTTGGCCATAATCGCTCAAGACTGTCTGCGACTGTTGATTACCGTTCAGGATATAGCCTTTTCCCAAAAAGGGAAAATATGATGGCTGATTGAATAAAAAAGGCAGTGCCGTAGCACTGCCAATAACTATGAGGTTAAAACTGAGGTCAGCTAGACCCTAGATAGTACGGATTCTATACATAGAATCCAGACGGCCTAGCCAAGTGCTTCTGCACCACCCACAACCTCTAGAATTTCCTGGGTAATGGCGGCCTGTCGAGCCTTGTTGTAGTCAAGGGTCAGGTTCTTAACCAGCTCGTTGGCGTTTTCACTAGCGTTATTCATCGCGGTCATTCGGGCCGCCAGCTCGCTAGCCGCTGATTCCTGCAGCGCACGCAAAAGCTGGTTGTTCAAATACAGCGGCAGCAGCGCATCTAAAATTTGCACCGGGTCTTGCTCAAAAATCATGTCCTGGGGCAGCTGCTTTTGTGCCGTTTCAACGGCATCCCGCTCTACTTGCAGTCGACCACCACGGCTGGTCAAGCGAAACACTTCGTCTTCTTTATCTAGGCCCTCAGGGTCGAGGGGAAGCAGAGTCTGGGTGACCGGGCGAGAACTCACCAAAGACACAAACTTGGTAAAGATCAGCTCTACTCGATCGGCCTCATCTGACAAAAACAGAGAAAGTGCCTGATCGGCGATTTTAGAAGCCTCTTCCGCCGTGGGAATTTGCTCTAAATTATCAAAAGTGGAATCGATGGGATAGTCTCGATTCTTGAAGTACTTAATCGCTTTGCGACCGATCAGAATCATCTGATAGCCGATGCCAGCAGCCTCTAGCTCCTTAGCACGATTTTCAGCTCGCCGAATGATGTTGCTGTTATAGCCGCCGCACAGACCACGATCGGCTGAGATCACAACCAGCCCAACATTCTGAATATCTCGCGTCTGCAGCAAGGGCAGGTTTGCATCTTCAAACTTTAGCCGGGTTTGGAGACCGTAGAATACCTGGGCCAACCGATCCGCAAAGGGACGGGTGGTTTCTACCTGCTCTTGGGCGCGACGCACCTTTGCCGCCGCGACTAATCGCATTGCTTCGGTGATTTTGCGAGTGTTTTTGACCGACTTGATCCGGTCACGAATAAATTTGAGATTAGCCATATGCGTTATTTATCGGCTTGCCCCCTAGATGCCAAGGGTTCTAGAGGGCGGAGCCAATCCCTCCTATGCCGCCATAAAGGACTGCTTACACTCGGCAATTGACTCTTTGATCAAGTCTTGAACCTTGTCGGTCAGCTTTTTCCCTTCGTTGATCTCTTTTACCAGCTCGGGCTTGCTGGTGTTGATGTAGTTACAAAGTTCGGCGACTAGGGGCGCTACTTTGTCGACGGGCACATCGTCAAACAGACCATTGATGCCACCGTAGACAACCGTTACCTGCTCATGCAGCGAGCGGGGTGAATATTGGGACTGCTTAAGCAGCTCGCGCAGACGCACGCCGCGAGCCAGCTGGCTTTGGGTGGCAGCATCTAGGTCGGAGGCAAACTGGGCAAAGGCCTGCAGCTCGTCGAACTGGGCCAGCTCCAGTTTGAGCTTACCGGCTACTTTTTTCATCACCTTGGTCTGGGCCGCACCGCCCACACGGGATACGGAGATACCCGCATTAATGGCGGGGCGTAGACCTGAATTAAACAGGTCAGAGGAGAGAAAGATCTGACCGTCGGTGATGGAAATTACGTTGGTGGGAATATAGGCGGAGACGTCACCAGCCTGGGTTTCAATAATGGGTAGCGCGGTCATGCTACCTTCACCAAGCTCGGGACTGAGCTTAGCCGCCCGCTCAAGCAGACGGGAGTGAATATAGAAAACATCGCCAGGATAGGCCTCACGACCGGGCGGACGACGCAGTAGCAAAGACATCTGGCGGTAGGCCTGGGCCTGCTTGGACAGATCGTCATAAATAACCAGGGTGGCCTTGCCCTTATACATAAAGTACTCAGCCAGGGCTGCGCCAGTGTAGGGAGCCAGGAACTGCAACGGTGCAGGGTCATTGGCATTGGCAGAAACCACAATGGTGTAGTCAAGCGCACCGCGTTCTTCTAAAACGCCGACCACCTGAGCCACAGAGGCTGCTTTTTGACCGATGGCAACGTAGACACAAATAACGTCCTGGTCAGCCTGGTTGAGAATCGTGTCGATTGCGATCGCAGTTTTCCCAGTCTGCCGGTCACCAATAATCAGCTCACGCTGACCGCGACCCACGGGAATCATGGCGTCAATTGCCGTAATCCCAGTCTGTAGAGGCTCATATACCGACTTACGGGCAATAATGCCGGGGGCAGGCGCTTCAATCAGACGAGTCTCAGTCGTAGCAATGTCGCCTTTACCGTCGATGGGAACCGCCAGGGCATCCACCACACGCCCCAGCATGGCTTCACCCACAGGAACCTCGGCAATTTTGCCCGTGGACTTAACCGAGCTTCCTTCCTTGATATTGCGGCCAGTACCCATCAGTACCGCACCTACATTATCTTCCTCTAGGTTTAAGGCAATACCGATAGTGCCATCCTCAAACTCAAGCAGCTCGCTAGCCATAGCCTGATCCAGGCCATAGATACGAGCGATACCGTCACCCACCTGCAGCACAGTACCGACATTGGATACCTTGACATCCTGGTCATACTGCTCAATCTGCTGCTTAATAATGCTACTGATTTCGTCAGGTCTGATACTTACCATTGGAGTTGCTCTACTAACTCAGATATCAACAAAAAATCAATTAAACTCACCATCAGCGGTACGTCCGCATCGGTTGCTAGGTGCCAGTGCCCAGCTGAATACCAATGCGCCGCAGCTGTCCACGTAAGCTGGCATCCACCACCTGGGAGCCAACCTTAATAATGACGCCACCTAGCAAGCTGGTATCCAAATGAGTGCTCAATTCAACCGCTTTCGCATCGGTCATCGATATCACCCGCTGACAAATCGAATCCTTCTGAGCGTCAGAAAGCTCGACGGCTGACGTCACCTCGGCTAGTACGGTTTGGTTTACCTCCCTGACCAGTGCCTGAAACTGACCCAGCACGGGGACCAGCAATGCGGCCCGGCCACGGTCCACCAGCAGCTGCAAGAAGTTGAGAAAGTAAGGGTTGGCACTGTCTCCCAGTATTCGTCTAATGACACCCTTTTTTGTATCGGCAGCGGTCAACGGATTAGTCAGAAAATCAACTAGCTCCTGGGACTGTTCCAACAGCTCTAGAACCTCCCCGGCCACGCCATTCACTTCGTCGGTGGCCCCTTTATCCTGAGTTAGAGACAGCAAAGCCCGAGCATAGGGCTCGGCAACCTCGCTGGTAACAGCGCTAGCACTCATGACTCACCTCCAAGCAGAGCAATACTTTGATCAACTAGCTTCATCTGCACCTCATCGGTCAGAGCGTTAGGCAAATCAGCCTCCACTTTCTCCAAGGCCAAAGCCGCCACCCGCTGTCTAAGCTCTCGCATGGCGCGCTCCTGCTGGCTCGTCAAATCCTGCTGCGCCGATGCTCTCATCCGTTCAACATCTTTGTCAGCCTGGGCCAACAGTGCCGCACGGGCTTTTTGAGCATTCTCCTGAGCCTCAGACTTTATCTGCTCCGCCTGAGATTTAGCCTCTTTCAAGTTTTTCTGCTGTTGAACCAAAGCGCCAGACGCCTTTTTCTGACGTTCCTCAGCCCCCTTGATTGCAGCTTCAATTGTGCTACGACGTTCCGACAAAATTTTGCCGAGAAAGCTACTGCCAAAATAAACCAGTACGCCAATAATGATGACGAGGTTAATTAAATTTGTCTCCAGAATGTCGAGGTTTAGCCCAAAACCACCTTCCTCCGAAGCAAGCAACCAGACTGTCTCCATATGCTCCATCCCAAACTGCGCCTGCCAAACGGCCAAATTACCACCGGCGGTATCACACCGCCCTATGGCGCGCGCTCAGGCGCGCCCCAAAAAATCTAAGCTGCCGCCCCCAGCAGCTTGCTGAGTATCTGCTGACTCAGTGCATCAACCTGCTGCTCCAACGCAGCCATGGCCGACTGTTTCTGGCTATCCAGCTCCTTTTGCGCAGCTTCCCGCTGTGCCTGAGCCTCGGCTTGAGCAGACGCCATCGTTTGGGCACCTATTTTCTGAGCCTCGGCCTGAGCCTCCTCAACCAGACGCTTGGCCTCACGGCGAGCACCAGCCAGGGCTTGTTCGTAGTCCTGAGCTAGCTGCTCGGCCTTAGCAAAACGCTCTTCAGCATCCGCCGTTGTTGAACGGACGTAGCCGTCGCGCTCATCAATGGCATTGCCCAAAGGCTTGTAAAAAACCGCATTCAAAATAATAGCCAACAGCGCAAACTGAATAGCCATTAGGGGCAGCGTTGCATCAAGGTCAAATAAACCACCAGCTTCCTCAGCTGCAGCTTCGACCGCAAATAGCATTACACCAGTTATCATCACGTTCTATGCCCAAATCTCCTGGGACCGCCATAACAGAAAACATGTTGCCAATCAAAACAAACCTGTCTGGATAGGATAAGTTCTCAATTAGCCACCAAAGGCCTAACGCAGAAAATACCTTGCTCCTAATCGGTCTAAAATCGGCAATGCCAAACGACCAGAAGGGGGATAACCTTGCTATCTCCCCCTCTGAAACGTTGTTTAGGCAAAGGGATTGGCAAACAGAAGTACCAGTGCAACCACAAGACCGTAGATGGTCAATGCTTCCATAAATGCCAAGCTCAGCAGCAGAGTACCGCGAATTTTACCTTCTGCTTCGGGCTGACGGGCAATACCTTCAACGGCCTGACCAGCGGCATTACCTTGACCAATACCAGGGCCAATAGCTGCCAAACCAACAGCCAGAGCAGCAGCCAGTACAGAAGCAGCAGCAATAATTGGATCCATGATGTTATTCCTTATCCTTAGATAGATATCAACAAACTAAGCAAGTCGCCCAAAACGAGGAATTAACTCCTCTCAAAACCGTCAGAAGCTAGTTGAAAGTGCTAGCCCTAACCAAGTAGGAGATGACCCAACGTCAAATCCCAACTGGATGCCTCTAATCAGAGGCTATCCATGCTCTTCTCCACCGTGGCCCTCAATCGCTTCGCCAATGTAGGCAGCGGCTAGAGTAGCAAAAATCAATGCTTGAATTGCACTTGTGAACAAACCCAACAACATAACGGGCAGGGGCACAAAAAGAGGTACCAGCAAAACAAGTACAGCTACAACTAGCTCATCCGCCAGGATGTTTCCAAACAAACGGAAACTTAGCGAAAGAGGTTTGGTGAAATCTTCCAGAATGTTGATTGGCAGCAAAATTGGCGTGGGCTCAATGTATTTTGCAAAATAACCCAGACCACGCTCTTTAAACCCTGCATAGAAATAGGCTAAAGATGTCAACAGTGCCAATGCAACAGTCGTATTAATGTCATTTGTGGGTGCGGCCAGTTCACTTGCCGGAATGTGAAGCAGCTTCCAGGGCACCAGAGCACCCGACCAATTGGAGACGAAGATGAATAAAAACAGCGTTCCCACAAAGGGAACCCAGGGCCGATATTCCTTCTCGCCGATCTGGTCCTTAGCCAGGTCTCGAATAAATTCGAGTGCAAACTCCATCAGGTTTTGTAGCCCGGAGGGAATGCGCGCAACCTTACGGGTAGCTAAAACCGAAACCAGAATCAGAACAGCTGCAACAAACCAGGTCGTCAAAAAAACCTGACCGTGGACCTTGAGCCCACCGATGTGCCAGAACCAATGCTGACCGACCTCCAGCTTAGCTAGTAGAGGGATTGGGAAATTAAATGCGTTCAACATCTCCGCCTAGAATCTTAATTTTTTTCGCAGATGCCCACGGAAACCCGAAATTGCCCTTATTCTTGAGCCATTGACTCAGGCAAAACTGATGTCCACAGCGTGTAACTGATCAGAGCAGCCTTATAGGTAAGGAAGCCAAGAAAAACCGGTACTATTTCTAGCTGCTGATACTGAGTTGCAAAAATCATCAACCCAATAAAAATCGCTAGCCGACCGCTGCCTAGCTTGCTACGTTCGCGGCCTATTTCGGCCACACTTTTCGCCAGCATTCTTAAGTAAACCACACCGACGCACGCCCCTATCAAATAATTCAGGGCTATGTGCAGGGAGTAGGCTATCCAAACAGAGACAAAAATAAATGCCGTAAACCCCAGGGTCGTCAGCAACAAATTTTGCTGAAGACGAAAGTAGTCTCCCATGGCTCTGTCAGAAGCGGGAGACAGATCTGCAGCGACAACGGCTGAATCTTGACTTGTTTGGGCCTCAACGGCTTCTTCAGGAGAAGTCACAGGTACTCTAAATACGTAGAAGCCAGGGCTAAAACACCAGCAGCAGTTGCTAAAACTGGCATCTAAGCCACGGCAGATCATATCACGGCATTAATACCTATGAGTTGTATTTAGCAAGCTCTTTGCTGGTTTAACGGGAGGGGGGTATCGCAGGCGACAGCACAATCAGCTGTCTGCTCTGTAGCGACCGAACGTCGTCGGGGGTGAGGTCTGTTTCAGCTATGAGGTCTGCTACTGTTTCAGCGGCTGTCTCACCGGGCTCTGCACAGCGAGTTAGAAACCTGTATTCAGCATCTGTGACGGTCACTAGCTGATAGTCGTAGTCGAAGAACCGTTTGGCAGGCCAGCCCGACATACAGGGATGACGGCTGGGAACGGCGCGCATCAGGGCTGCCCTATCTGACCAGTCAGTTTTGGCAAGGGGGGGGCGGCTTAGAAAAAACTCATAGTGGGTCAATTCAGGATCTAAGAGCTCAATCAAACGGTACTGCTCGCGGATTCCTAATGCCTGGACCCTCTCCATAATATCGGGGGATTTACCAATGAGTCGATTTAGATCCCAGTAGCGAGGATTTGAAAAACCGACAAACTCTAAACCCGAGGCATCAATCAATTCGAATAGGGTATCGATGGTGTAGTCCACTTCCTGGGGATGAACATACATGTCTGCAAAGCATTCATCCTGATGGTTTTCCAGGGCCCAGCGCTCTTTATCCCGCTTGACAATACGATTATTTTCAGGCAGCGAATCAAATAGCTGCCGTCCCACATGGACCCCGTCGCGATAGTCGCCTCGACGCTCGCCTTGGAGCATGGCAATGGCTTGCTGCATCAAGGAAATTTCCCAACGACCCAGGGCGGCGTACACAAATATGTGCAACAGCCCTCCCGGCGCTAGTTTAGGCGCTAGGGCTTGAATCCCACGAATCGGGTCAGGCATGTGGTGTAGGACACCCACACAGTTGATCAGCTCGAACTGCTCCTCTATTTGGTCTAGGTCATAGATGCTGAGCTGTTGGAATGTGACCCGGTCGGCTCCCGAGCGCTGACAGCGTTCTCGGGCTACCCCTAGGGTGCCAGCGCTGAGGTCGATACCAGTCACCTGGGCTTGGGGATTGAGATGGACCAGATACTCGGTGCTAACCCCTGAGCCACAGCCAGCATCAAGGATCTTGATGCTGGTGCTGCTGGGACCCCGTCCGGTACAAAAACTGTAGGCAGACGGCCAGTGCCAGCGCCAGTTGTAGCCAGGGGGCGGTTCATCAATGAGGGGCTCGGGGGGAAATGGGTAGGTATCGTAAAGCTTGGCAACCGCTGCGCTGACGGCAGCTTCATTTTCGGAAGTCATGGAGAACGTAGGGTGGGGTTTGCTGGCTCCAATAGCGTTTCCTCTGAGCGTTTCCTCTGAGCGAACGCTATGGCGGTTGATCTAATGGCTCTGGGCTAAAACCAGGGCAGGGAATATTCAGGTGAGGGGGTGGCGCGGCCTCACAATCCAGATTCAAGCCTGACGCCAGTGAGAAAGTATTTTTAAAATATTTTGTAAGTTCAGGTAACAAAACTTATCTTTTCTCTCATTCATCAGCCCGCTGTCTTTTATGATGGCTTCCATTGGCTAATAACAAGATGTTACACACTCTTGAGACATCATCATGACGTTCCCTAATCGTTTTAATCTGGAACTGTTGTAAGAGCCAATGGGCCCGTCGCGCTACCTGCTGGTACTAACCACTGCTCTTGGATCGCTCTTTAGATCTGAGCTGTTCGGCGCTGAGGAAAGGGTCTGCTGCAATCACCTATTGCAATAACTATTAGAAGGGAGCCTTTGAAAAGGAATGACTGTAACAGCTAGTGGTGGAAGCTCCTTGGCGCGGCCACAACTTTATCAAACCTTGCCGGTTACCACGATTATCCAGGCCGAGCAGCAAGACCGTTATATGGAGCGAGGAGAGCTGCGTGAGCTCTCAGACTTTTTTAGCTCGGGTCGAAAGCGCATTGCGATCGCACAGCGTCTGACCCAATATTCCGAGCTAATTGTTTCCCAGGCCGCCAACCGGATTTTTACCGGTGGTTCTCCCCTTTCTTATCTAGAAAGACCTGAGCCTGACCTCGATGCTCAGATGCTTGACCAGAGCCAGAACGGCTCTACCGCGGCCAACGTAGGTACTGAGAGCTATGTCGAAAGTAAGGGTGGCGGCGGTGGCCTTTTTAGCGGTCTGAGAAGTCTACTCACCAGCAGCGGCGATCTAGGTCCTATCCCTCCAGGATTCCGGCCGATCAACGTGGGTCGCTACGGTCCCAGCAACATGCAAAAGTCCCTTCGGGATATGAGCTGGTTCCTGCGCTATGTCACCTATGCCATTGTGGCCGGCGACCCCAATATCATTGCGGTCAACGTACGCGGCCTGCGGGAGATTATCGAAGACGCCTGTTCCTCGGCGGCCACCCTAGTAGCATTACAAACCATGCGAGCTGCTGGCATTGGCTACTTTCGAGGGGATGCTGAAGCCCAGGAAATTGTCCGTTTCTACTTTAACCTTTTGGTTGAGGAATTTAAGGCACCAGCCCCCTCAAACAAGCTGCGTCAGAGGCCCTCAAAGGATCTCCAGGGGCTGCAGCTACCGCAGATCTATTTCAACGCCTCTGAGCGTCGGCCTAAGTTTGTCATGAAGACAGGGCTGTCAGCCTCTGAGAAAAATGCGGTGATCAAGGCCGCCTATCGCCAGGTATTTGAGCGCGACATCAAACGCGCCTATTCCCTCGACCTATCGGATTTAGAATCCAAGGTCAAAAATGGCGAGATTGCCATGAAGGAATTTGTTCGGCGATTGGCCAAATCTCCCCTGTACCGCAAAAACTTTTTTGAGCCCTATATCAACAGCCGGGCACTAGAGCTGGCCTTTAGGCATATTCTGGGTCGCGGTCCCAGTTCCCGTGAGGAGGTGCAAACCCTCTCTCTTTTGATGATCATCTCTCTCTCTTTCTCTTGTAAGGGCATCTCTCTTTGGAGGAGATACACTCTGTTACACTGTAGTATCTCCCTTTTTCTGTTTTGGACTAATTGTAGGTGTGTCCAATATCGAAAGAACATCCCATCATGCTCTCTGGTTTTTTCTATGGTGGAAAGTGGTTT
>JBCCAQ010000372.1:0-3452 GCA_039814735.1 Cyanobacteria bacterium P01_A01_bin.15 | reverse complement strand
TGGACATTGAGCAGCCACACTTCGCCATTTTTGACCTGGGCATAGCCGTCGCGCAGGTTTACTTTGCCGGCTCGAATCGACTTTACCTCAGTGCCTTTGAGGGCAACACCCGCTTCATAGCTGTCTAAAATTTCGTAGGTAAAGCGAGCCTGACGGTTATCGGCCATGACCTTAAAGCCATCGCTAGGCTGAGACTTTTTGTTTGTTTTCGCCATGGTGACCTAGGTTCCTATCACGATGAAAATGGGCTACGGGCCTGCCATTGTACGAGCTATTCCGCTACGATGCACCACTCGTGCAGCTCATAGGTGACACAGTTATTTTGGACCAGCGGGTCGGACTGGACGATCGCTTCAGCCTCATCTAAGGACGCAGCTTGGAACAGTAGCATACCGCCGCCGCGCTCAGCCCAGTAACCGGTTTTAGCCCGATGGCCTTTGGCAATGAGGTTGTTTACATAGGCAACATGGGCCGTCACAAAGGTGTCAAACCTAGCTTTGTCAACGATGCCCCGCTCAATTTTGACAAACCAAATCATAGACGACCTTAAAATAGTTCACCCATAGTTCCGCCGCTGGCCGGACTATCTTCTTTAGAAATATATTGTAGAGAGATCAGTCCTAAAACCATGGATTCGCAGCGATTCTTTATTGCTTTGGTGCCACCGCCCGAGATACAAGCTTCAGTCAATCGGGTCAAGCAGTATTTTGCCCAGACCTATGGTGCTAGTAAAGCGTTTAATTCACCGCCGCACATTACGCTGCAGCCTCCGTTTGAGTGGCCCAGCAGTCGAGATATGGGTGAATTGGATAGGGGTTTACGAGATTTTGCCATGGGGAAGGGGGTAGTTGCGATCGCACTTCGCAATTTTGGAGCCTTCCCCCCCAAGGTCATCTACATTGACGTTATCCAACACCCCAGCCTGATGACCCTAAAGAAAGATTTATCAGCGTTGATGAAAAACCGCTACGGATGCGTAGACCCTCGCTATCCAGACTTTTGTCCCCACATGACCGTAGCCTTTCGAGACCTAACCCAGGCGGCATTTCATCAAGCCTGGCCTGAGTTTGAGCAAAAACTCCTCACCCTGGACTTTACCGCCCAGACCCTCACATTGCTGCGCCACGATGCTCAACAGTGGCAAATCCATCAGGCCTATTCCTTTGGCAGCGACTGAGCATCCGGGCCGCTGATGACAATTTAGCCGCCATATCGCCACGCGGCTTCAAAAAAGTCGCGCTCGCACACCATGGCATAGCGGTAGGTGGCTTGGACCACCTCGCTATCTTCAGCGTAGTTATCCACAATTGTCTCTAGCTGAACTGCCAGGGGCTCAAACTGATCGCTGCTGTAGGTGACAATCCAATCTTTATAGGTATGCTCTGGAATGCCTGTGCGTGCTAGCTGCTGTCCTAGATAGGCATACAGCCTCATACAGGGGGCCATGGCCACCGCCGTTATCCCAACGGGCTGACTCCAGGCCGTCGCCAGCAGAAAGTCCGTATACTGCCGAGTGGCCGTTCCTGGACTAACGGCTGTTAAATCTACATCCCACGCCTGGGCATAGCCCTGGTGCAGCTTGAGTTCTGCTAGCACCCCTGCTGCTAAATCATGAAACACGGTAAACCCTTCCCAGGTAGGCGCTTTGGCCGCTGCAATACTGTAGGCTCGAGCAAATGCCTCCAGAAAAAAGGCATCTTGACCCACATAGTAAGCAAACGTTGGCTGCGGTAGGGTGCCATCGCCAATGCCTTGGACAAAGGGATGGCAAAGACTGTCATTGGCCAGCTCCAGATGCTGCTGCCAAAGCTGAGACGAAAGAGCCATAGGGGATAAAGGAGATAAATCGGAGGGCAAAACGAGCTGCGGATGACATTATAGAATTAAAGAATTACAGACCTCCCCACTGGCAACCACTGCCCGATGTTAGATCTTGCCGACTTAAAACGCGAAAGCGATCTGCTAACCAATCGCCTGGGCAAAGCCCAGGAGTATCTTTGACCTGCCTGCCATCCAAGCAAAAATCGATGACCTGGAGCAGGTAGCCGCCCAACCAGATTTTTGGAACGATCAGGCGCATGCCCAAACTACATTACAAACGCTGAACGAGTATAAGTCCTACTTGGAGCAGCTCAACACCTGGACAACCCAGCTAGGCGATATCCAGACGATCGCAGAACTGTTGGAGATGGAGTCGGATCCGACACTTTTGAGCGAGGCCCAAGAAACAGCCCACAGGCTGGCTAGAGCCCTTGACCAGTGGGAGCTACAGCAGCTGCTGTCCGGACCCTATGATAAAAGCAGTGCCGTTGTTACAATCAATGCTGGTGCGGGGGGGACCGATGCCCAGGACTGGGCAGAGATGCTGCTCCGGATGTACACCCGCTGGTGCGAGCAGCATGGCTACAGCATTAAGCTAGTGGAAGAATCCAAGGGGGATGAAGCGGGGCTTAAATCCGCCACCCTAGAAATTGACGGTCGCTATGCCTATGGCTATCTCAAAGCGGAAAAGGGCACCCATCGGCTAGTGCGGATTTCGCCGTTTAATGCGAATGGTAAACGGCAGACTAGCTTTGCTGGCATTGAGGTTATGCCGGTGTTAGATACCTCTATCGAACTGGATATTCCGGATAAGGACCTGGAGATCAAGACCTCTCGCTCTGGGGGAGCCGGTGGCCAAAACGTCAACAAGGTGGAAACCGCTGTGCGGATCACCCATCTGCCGACGGGGCTTTCTGTGCGCTGTACCCAGGAGCGATCGCAGCTACAAAATCGAGAAAAAGCCATGGCCCTACTCAAGGCTAAGCTACTGGTGATTGCCCAGGAACAACAGGCCCAGGCCGTTGCCGACATTCGCGGTGACATTGTAGAAGCTGCCTGGGGCAACCAAATTCGTAACTATGTTTTCCATCCCTATCAGATGGTCAAAGATCTGCGTACCAGTGTTGAGACTACGGCCATCGAGGATGTTATGAATGGGGACCTCGATCCGTTTATTGAAGCGCTGTTACAACAGGAAAACCAAATTGCCCAATCAGCAGATGTATAAGTACGACGGCCTTTAAAGAGCTACCGTACTTATACATCTGTAAAATTCTCTGTCAAAATCTAAGAAGCATCCCTGTCACACCCTTAACCCTAGACACTATCCAATGACCCAGTCACCACCACCAGTCGATACCCAGTCGACTGAACCAACACCTAGCTATGTCAAGCTGGCCATGCGAAATATGGTCAAAAAAGGTAGCAAGTCCCTATTCCACTTTTTTCTTACGGCGGCGGGGCTGCTGGGGGTGTTAGTGGGTCTTGCCTATCTCACTCGATGACCTTGGTCCCTACGATGTATGTCTCCGAGACCTCTCCAAACGCGCGGCGTGAGGGCAAGCTGTTCTCTGGCCGCACTCCTCGGGCTGGCGATCGCCAGCGCGCTTCCGTCGGCACTGGCCCAGACG
>JBCCAQ010000342.1:0-4389 GCA_039814735.1 Cyanobacteria bacterium P01_A01_bin.15 | reverse complement strand
CTGATTGGGTACGCGTTGGCTATGTTTGCGACGGGCTAGCAGCTCCTTGATTGAGGCCGCTGACGATTTCTCTGGCTGATCGATGGTGATCTGCAAATTGGGGCCAGACCGGGCCAACCTCACCACCAGACCGTCTTCAGCGGTGACGTTTTTGATGCGTTTACCATCTAAATAGGTACCATTGGTGCCCAGACTCTGAATTGCCCAACCGACTATACCCTTACGAATCTCCAAATGGTATCGAGAAACAACGGCACTATAAAGAACAACATCATTATCAGTAGAGCGGCCGATCCGAATGACGTCTTTTTCCTCAAAAGTCCAGTTCTGTATAGGATTTTTATGGAGCGGGTGGAGTAGCGATAGGGTAATCACGTTAATACATCGAAGGGCAATGTAACAAGAAACAGCAGTACAAAAGTAACAGTTAACGTAGTAGCCTGACGGTTGAGTAAGTCCTCATGCAAGTTGAAAAATAAAGCTCACCTTATCACCTTTTCCAAGGGCAATGCGATCTCCTGCTCGTAAACGATGTCGATTGCCTGCGGCGAGCGGCAGATTATTGACGTAGGTACCATTGGAACTACCGATATCCTCAATATAATAGACATCGCCCTCAATACGGATATTTGCATGGACACGGGACACGATTTCTGATTCTGGAAAACCAGATACGTCTATATCGGGCGGTATGCGATCGTTGGGTTTGCCCACATGCACCAGGTCAAGTCCCACCGGCAGTTCCACTATCGTTTCGGTCTGTACATGGAGCAGTCGAGCACTCAGACTTTGAAGCTGGGTTTGGGGGGAAGCCACATCCACATTGGTTGCCTGGGCGGGTGCCTGGACGGTTGCTTGGGCAGTTACCGGGTCGCTGACCGGGTCACCGGTTGGCAGCTCACCATAAATATCCATGGCTGTCGGAATATTCTCAGATACCGGCAGCGGCGGCGGCGGCGCAACAGAAAGCGGATCGGGGAAGACCAGGGGATCGGGCTCAACTAGTCCCGGTGATGATAGATCGGCGGGCGGCGGCGCTGGCGCAGTTGGCTGGGTTGCCAGGCTATGACCACACTGACCACAAAAACTGGCATCCGTCTGAACCTCGGCACCGCAGTTAGGGCACGACCCTACACTGGGTAGAGGCGTATAACATGCTTCGCACTGAGAGGCAGCCTCGGGATTCTGATAGTTACAGTTTGGGCAGATAATCATAGCGGTCAGATTTACGCTAGCCATGTCTAAACTACACGGTTTCGACAAGTTTCTATCGACGCCTTGGGAGAAGTATGGGCAATCTTTGACTTTGCTCCGTACATTTGTATAAAGGCTGATTTTACGCGACAGAGGGGGATCCCCCCTGGATGTCGAGTATCCCCAGGAGAGAATTAGGCGCTAATGTACCGTACGCTCTATGGCAGTGGGCAATCCCTGGCTGGCATCTACATCGAGCAACCAGCACAGCTCACCGATCGGCGCAATCAGCCGGGCCGGATAGGTCGCACTGTCAGCACTAGGGGCAAAAATCTGGGATAGGGCCGGTTGCTTATTGGCCCCTGCCACTAGAAACATTACATGGCGAGCCTGGTTGATCAAACCACTGGTAAATGTGATTCTCGGCTGACCATCTTTATCGCCAACGGTAACCCAACGATCGATCTCATTGAGCGCTGCGGTATGGGGAAAAAGCGACGCCGTGTGGCCATCGTCTCCCATCCCTAGCAAAATGAGGTCGAACTGGGGCATAGCGTCTGTTGAAGAGAGCTTAAAACTATCCATTAGGCTCTGCTGATAGCGCTCCGCCGATAGTTCTGGGGACTCGGTGTCGGTGGGAACGGTAAAAATATTTTCGGCTGGGATCTCGACCTGATCGAGCCAGGCTTCACGCGCCATCTTGGCATTGCTGTCGGCGTGGGTGGCGGGCACATAGCGCTCGTCTCCCCAGTAGACGAAGATCTTGTCCCAGGGTAGATCGGCCTGGGCGATGGCCTGGTACAGGGGTTTGGGGGTGCTACCGCCAGAGAGGGCCAGGGTGCAGCGACCATGGGTTGCGATCGCATCGCGAATCAGCTCAATCACTTGCTCCGCCGCACCGGCCACCAGCGCGGCCTTATCAGCATACACATGGACCTGGGGTACCGCTTTTGAGAAAGAGGGTGGGCTGACAGTCATAGATCAAAATCACCAATATTGAAGATTAGTAAGGACAGTTATTGCCATCTGAACGCTAGCGTAGCTGAGCCAATCCCCTCACGACTCTTAATAGACTTTGTAATATTTCCATGGACTCGCAGTGTTTAACTGGAAGTACCTGCGAGCGTTAGTCGAAGCAAAGGGTAGATCGTGCATGGGACTTACTATTTCAGTTGTGCTGCCTTGTCTCAATGAGATTCGCCACGGCTATCTGCCCCACATCTTGAACAATCTCGCCCTGCAGCCAGGGGAAAAGCAGCTGATCATTGTCATGAGTCCCAGCACCGACGGGACCTACGATGTGATTACCCAGCACCCAGCCATAGCTGACTTTAAGCTCATTGACACCGATGCTGCCAACCGCGCCCAGCGTCTGAGCGTTGGCATTGAGGCCAGCCAGGGAGATATCGTCCTCCTCCACCATCCGGCCACCTTGCTTCCCGCAGCTGCCCTGACCCAAATCAGACAGCTCATGGCTGATCACAGCGTTGTTTGGGGTGGATTTCGCCATAGCTTTGACTTTGACCACTGGCTATTGCGGTTTACCTCCTGGTATTCCACCACCCAACGACCGCGATTTAGTCATATTCTCTATTTAGACCACTGCATTTTTGCCCGCAGAGAGGCGCTGGTTCACATTGGTGGAGTTCCCGATATGGACATTTTTGAAGATACCGCCCTGAGCGAGGCGCTCAAAAGGCTAGGCCCGCCCCACATAGCTCCAGGCACCGTTGTCACCTCGGCTCGCCGTTTTAGAGAACGGGGAATTTACAAACACGCCGCCCTTAACCAGCTACTCAAGCTGATGTACCACGCCAGGTTAGATCCTAAAGAAATGAACTGGCTCTACGAAGGAAAAAGCCAAATCAACGTTAGCTACAGCGAACGAAATAACGACAAAATAGTATAAATACCGTCAAAAACAGTGTCCCGCACCTACAAAGCCACCGGCATTAACCTCAAGGCCATCCCCATGGGGGAAAACGATCGGTTGATGACCATTCTCACTAAAGAATACGGGCTGCTGCGAGCCATTGCTCCGGGGGCTCGCAAACATAAGTCTCGTCTGGGGGGACGCAGCGCTCTATTTGTTGTCAATGAGCTTATGCTATCTAAGGGCAAATCCTTGGACAAAATGATTCAGGCTCAAACCCAGCGTTCGTTTCCAGGGTTGAGTCGGGATCTGGCCCGGCTCACGGCCAGCCAGTATTTGGCAGAGCTAGTACTGTGTGAAGCCAGCGAGCAACCCCAGACAGAACTCTTTGAACTACTGACAGCTCACCTGGAACGCCTAGAAACCTCCCCACCGGAAGCGGTGCTGGCCTGTTTGGCCCAGGGTACGTTTCATATTTTGACCCTAGCAGGGGTAGCTCCAGAACTGCGCCACTGCTGTTTGAGCCGTACCCCGATCCACCTGCCGCTAGGAGGTCAAGGGCAAGTAGGGTTTAGTATTCCAGCGGGCGGCGTCATTACCCTAGAGCAGCTGGAGCGCTTAGACAATAATGCCAGCCCCGTTGACCATCGGGCCGATCGTCGTCAGCGAGCCGGGTTAACAACGATTATCGGAGCGTCAGAGCTAGCTTTGTTACAACAATTAGGACAATCAGAGCTTGTGTTCACCCAGGCTAGTTCTCTACCATCTATAAAGGGAGTCAGTGCCGCTCCCCACGATCTGTGGCGTCGCGTGGAGCGGCTGCTGAGAAACTATGCTCAGTTTCACTTTGATCGCCCCATTCGATCGGCTGTATTAATCGATAGCTGCTTTGCGTCATCTGCTTATGCTTCATGAGTCTGACTTAACTACATCTAAAGGCTCTGAGCACGCTGGAAGCGCTGAGGGCACCGAAACCAATGGTGCTGGTGACGCTGGCAAACTTCCAGACACCAAGGCGGGGGGTGCCAGCCCCGATTTGGCCAGGCCGTCATCGGGCCAGCCTGACGCCCCGGACGCTCCGGACGTAGCTCAGGGGACGGTCCCCGGCTTTTGGCCAGTGCTACAAAATCTGAACTTTCTCACCCTTTGGAGTGGCCAGGTCTTTTCTCAACTGGCCGATAAGATCTACCTGGTTTTGATGATTGCCATCATTGCCGCCCAATATGAAGTCCCCGGTCAAACTATCAGCGGTTGGGTCTCAGCGGTGATGATCGCTTTTACCATTCCGGCGGTTTTGTTTGGCTCGCTGGCAGGGGTGTATG
>JBCCAQ010000064.1:0-19274 GCA_039814735.1 Cyanobacteria bacterium P01_A01_bin.15 | reverse complement strand
GGTGGTTAAGCTATCGCCAACAACAATGTCAGGTACCCCCAGGGTGCGATAGATGCACAGACTGGCTCCGCCCATGCCTTGGGAGTGCTGGTCGTGGTTGCCCACTAGCAGCACCGTGGGGATATGGGCCTCCACTAACCGTTGGAACTGTTGGGCAAACGCCTGTTGTATGACGGGGGCGGGGGTGGCATCAGGAAAGGCATCCCCGCCAAAAAGGACAAGATCAACGGGCTCACTAAGGGCTCGGTCAATACAGCGGCTAAGGGTGGCGACAAAATCCTCCAAACGGCTATTGAGCCCCGTTTCTGGATTGATATGTCCATGGCTAAAGCCACTACCCATGTGGATATCTGACAGATGGAGGAGCTTTACCATAGGGACAGGGCTGGTGTTGCGATCGCACTTTCTTTGTCCTAGTTAAGCACGCCAGGCTTTATATAGGAGCATGCCGATGGGATTCATAGTAGCTATCTATGTGGTTAAACAGCTGGTGAATCTGATCGATGGTAGTGAAGGGGTTAAGCAATACTGCCTTGAGCCATCGCTGTCCCCGGTATACCGGCAGCGATAAAAATGTGCTGCCCGTTTGCAAAAGTCGCTGCTGCAGCTGATGGTTCCATCTATCCTGCTGGTCTGTAGACAGCCCGGCCAGCTCGGCTCGAAAGCACACCAGGTTCATTTGCGGTTCGCTCGCTAGGGTCAAGAAAGAGCGGGCTTTAACAGCAGCTGTAAACACCTTAGTCAGCTCGTAGTTGTGGTCAATAATGGCGCTATAGCCGTCGCGACCGATATGCTGTAGCGACAGCCACAGCTTGAGAATATCGGCGTGGCGGGTGCCTTGGACCGTGAGTTCTCCTAGATTTGGCCAGTCACTGTGCTCATTCATATAGGGAGCCAAGACCCTAAAGTGATGCTGCAGTAGATCAAACTGGCGAAACATTACCATGGCGGAGGTTTTAGCCACATATAGCCACTTTTGTGGGTTAAACGTCACCGAGTCGGCCAGCTCAATACCCGCCAGCTGAGACCGATGGCGGTCTGACACCATTAGCGCTCCGCCATAGGCAGCATCCACATGGAACCAAAGCCGGTGGGACTTTGCGATCGCAGCCATTTCAGCGATGGGGTCAATGCTACCGGTAACGGTGGTGCCAGCGGTGGCAACGATGGCAAATGGCTGTTGACCGGCCATTTTTGCTTGGCTCAGCTTGGCGACCAGATCGGCCAGGTCAATTTGAGAATTGCGGTTGGTGGCCACTGGAATCGCGGCTTTTGTCCCCAACCCCATCACCATAGCCGCCTTTTTAAACGATGTATGGGCTACTTCTGAAACCAAAAAAACCGGCGTTTGTCCAGGTGGAATACCGGTTTCTAGGGCATTAAAGGCCATGTTGCGGGCCACAATCAGGGCCTGGAGGTTGGCCAGACTGCCGCCGCTAACCAAAACACCGTTGGCCTGGGGGCCTAGGCCAAACAGCTGGGCCACCTGCTGGAGGACAAGGGTTTCTAACCGTGAGAAAACCGGTGACATTTCGACACTCAGCATGTTGTTGTTGAGGGCGGCCACCAGCAGATCGCCCACCACCGACAGGGTGGTGGGCATGGAGTCCATGTGCCCGATATAGCCAGAATGGGCCGCATTCATGGAGTGATGGAGCTGCGATCGCACCTGCTCCAACAGCTGCTCCACAGCCACCGAGGTAGCTGGCAGGTGAGCCCAGTCATCTAAAACCAAAGGCTCAGGCAGGGGAGACCGGTTCCCCGCCTGGGTCATGGTTTCAACCAATAGATCGCTCACCTGGTGTAGGAGAGCTGCGATCGCATCCCGATTTTGACCATCGGGATGGATAAATGCCGTTGGCGGTAGCGCCGAAAAATCCACCGTATACCCCGTTTAGAGAACCTGCTTTACCAGCCTACCGGCCAGGGTATCTCCCGTGGCAGTTCCCTAAAAATGTACCAACAAATATACGCTAGTAAACCCACCGTAACCGTGGTTTTCCAGGTCGCACCCCTAGGTGGACAAAGCCTTTTTTAGCCCCATACCCAAGACTGTAGGGATAGTTTTGGTCGCACCAGGACTCCACCTCGTATACGCTGACCCCCTTAATATAAAAATCCACCGCCCCTTTATCCGGAGCATCGTAAAGATGCTCTGAGTTGCGAGCGCCGCCGACTTTAGCATTGACGGTGGGGGGGCGATAGCCGGAGGTGATCACCAGTGGATTCCCGCCAAAGTATGCCCGACAGCGCTCTAAAAACATGCTGATTTCATAGGCCGTTTTGCACTGATATCCGTAGTCAAAGCGGCGCTCCTCTTCGTATAGGGCAAATTCGCCATAGGTAATGTGGGGAGTAATCAGAGTATCAAAGGACATATCGATGGTTAGTTTGGCCCCCACAGGGTCTTTGCCAGCAACATCGAGACCAATTTGCTTTAGACGATCTTCTGGTTTGCGATCGCCCGCCTCCCTGGCCTCATCGTGATCCTCCTCCCAGGAGGCCACAGGTGTACAAAATAGATCCGCCTCAGCCAGACGACGACGGCGTAACCCTTCTTCTACTGACGTACCCGGATTTCTATATTTCACAAACTGGGCCGATATCCAGGCGTGATCATCCCAGCGATCGGGAGAATCACACACGCGGGTAATCGACTCAAAGTTCTCACCGCGATAAAAACCTGACCCCAGATTGTACGCAAAGCTATAGATAGCGCCGCGCTGGTTGCTGTTCATCTGGCCCCAGGTGGGAATCCGCTCCATGGCAGCACGGCTGGATTTATCCACGTGGTGAATTAGATACTCTTCACCTTGTTTCCGGGTGACGATGTCGCCCTGTTTAACCTTTACGCCGTCAGGATAGCGGGTGGTGCCGTAGCCAATCGTAGGCACACCCCAGCCGTGCAGGGGATCCGCATAGGCGGTTGCCCGACCGTCCGGTAGGGCCTGAGCAAACCCCTCAAACTCCTTAATCAGCTCAATACCAGACCGTGGAATTGCACCTATGAGTACATCAGGCGGCTCGGGTTTTGGAACACTAGGCTTGTCAGGCGGGCTGCCGACCTGGCTGCCTGAGCTAGGGACGGCAATGACACCTAGGCGATCGATCCAGCGGCCGCTGTTGCCATGGAAGCCAATCACCCGATAGTTGGGGGGCACATCTAGATCCACCAGCTTGCCTGTCTGGGTGCCAAAAACAATGCTGCGACCCTGGCTGGTGATCAGTTCAACAGAGCCTATATAGCGACCACTGGGAGCTGTGAGCCTGACATTGGTGATGTATTCGTCAGTATTTAAGATAAACGACTCTAAAACCGAGCCCTCTCCACCGTGGGCAGTCAGCTCACCACTCGACCAAAACATCTGCACCTGGTCAAGGTAGCGGCCTACTCGAACTCTGACTTCAACCGGCTTTGCCCGCTCAGCCAGGAGTCGGTCGCTGGCCTGGGGCGGCCAGCTAACGTCTGAAAAAGCTTTGCCACCGTTGCCGCCCACGGTGAAGCTACGCCATAGCTGCCCTGTCGCAGCATTGAGGGCAGTGTCGGACTCAAATGAGGATTCCATAAGCATGCGTGCCTTTGATACGTAGATGGTAGCCTTTGGCTATTTGACCTAATCTAGGCTGAACACCGTGTCGGCTGTTGCTTCTACATCAATCCCACGTTTAAAGATTTCGGAATACATAAAGATTTTCGTATCAATGGCCACGATAGGAACTCGCCATGCACCTCCGATCACTGAGCCACCCTAACCATGGATACCGCATTCGGTTTTGATACTGCCACGCCAGCGACCGGCGCGCTCGTCTTCCCCCACCTGGACTTTTGTTGTCAGGGGCTGATCGCCAATGCTGGTATACCCCTGGTCGTGCAGCGGGTTATACAAAACGCTGTTGGCAAAGGTGTAGCGCCAAAGGTCTTTATGGGTCCAATTTGCCAGGGGATTGATCTTCAGCCGTCCGTTCTGGTCCCGTTCTAAAATGGGCATATGCTGTCGGGTGCTGGACTGATCGCGGCGGCGACCGGTGATCCAGGCTTGTACCGATAGCTCCTCTAACGCTCGATTAAGCGGTTCTACCTTAGTCCAGTGGTGAAAGCGAGCCACATCTTTCTCCCATAGCTTGTCACCATGGCGAGCCACAAACTCGGCTCGGCTCGGGGCGGCTCGATAGGTGTGGAGATCCAAATTGTAAATGGCTTGAGCCTTATGGGCTGTCTGCACCGTTTCTGGAAATAGGTGCAGGGTATCGAGAAATACCACGGGAGTCTGTGTCTGCAGCTCGTGGTAGAGCATGTGGGTAATGGCCACCATGCTGAAGGATGTCAGCTGAACTAAGTTGGGAACGGTGGCCACAGCCCAGGCCAAAATTTCTTGGGGTGATGCCGATTCAAACCGACGATTGAGTTCACCTAGGGCCAACTGGCCTGGATCGAACTTGACTAGTTCAACCTGCATAGTTAATGATGGTGCGTCCGTGCAAGAAAACATTTCTGCGCATGGGGGGTAGCCCATAAAGTTAAGTACGAATTCTTAAGTGAAAATTCAGTACGAAGTTATTACTCGGACCTATCCTATCGCAATAATCCCCCATAACCCACCGGAGAAATGTAGATTAAACCGACCGTCTGAGGGATAGTAACCGTAACTCTCAAATCTTGCCCACCTAGTGTAGGCCAATGACAGGTATGAAAAAGCTCATCTTTTACACAAAACCCGGCTGCCATCTGTGTGAAGGTCTAGAGGAAAAACTAGCTCAGCTGGCCCATCTGCCCATTGAGGTTGAGACCCGTGATATCACCCAAAATCCGACCTGGTTTGCGGCATATCAGTACGAAATTCCGGTGCTCTGCCGTCTAATTAACTATCCTGAAACCCCAGAGTTGCAGAAAGAACAGCCGCTGCCACGGCTGTCCCCCCGCGCCCCGCTGCGCCGGTTAGAGCAAATGCTAAGCACATACCTAGGACCCTTTGAGTCAGAATGACGGCAGGGGATTTAGAGTTTGAGGGGGTTCTATGACGCTGCGTGAGCTACTGATACACCTATCGCCTGGGTTACTGTCTACCATCGATCATCCGGCCCTAGAAAAAACGGTCACGGGTCTGTGTACTAATTCAAGGGACTGTCAGCCGGGCGATTTGTTTTTTGGGATGCCGGGTACCCGTGTAGACGGGGGGGAGTTTTGGCCCAGTGCCCTTGGGCAGGGTGCGATCGCAGCCATCCTTTCCCCCAACGCCCTCCAAAATCAGCCCGCTACCGACGATGGGCCATTGCTGATTCCCATGGACGACATGGCGACCGTCTGCGGAGAGCTGGCCGCCGCCTTTTACAACTACCCTGGAAAAACCCTAAACCTGGTGGGGGTTACCGGCACCAATGGCAAAACCACCACCACTCACCTGATCGAGCACTTTCTCAATGCGGCCAGCGTGCCGACGGGGCTGTTGGGGACCCTCTATACCCGCTGGCCCGGTCACCAAGAAACCGCCATCCACACCACGCCTTTTCCCGTAGAGCTACAGCGGGAGCTGATCAAGGTTGCTGAAGCAGGTTGTCAGCACGCCATTATGGAAGTCAGCTCCCACGCCCTGGCCCAAAAGCGGGTGTGGGGATGTGCCTTTGAGGTGGCCGTATTTACTAACCTCACCCAGGACCATCTGGACTATCACAAGACCTTAAACAACTATTTTGAAGCTAAAGCCCTGCTGTTTAACGACGATTATTTAAGGGGTCGCGCCATTCTCAACAGCAGGGATCCCTACGGCCAGAAACTGATAGAGCGTTTGAGCCCAGACCGGGTTTGGACCTATCACATCACCGACGATGGGGCTGATTTGTACACCCAAGACCTGAGCTATGGCGCTACCGGCGTTAGCGGACTGTTGGTCACCCCCACGGGAACCGCTGTCTTTAGCTCTCCCCTGGTGGGTCAGTTTAATTTAGAAAACCTGCTAGCAGCTGTGGGGGCCGTGCTCCACTTGGGGGTTTCCCTAGACTCGCTGGTGGGTGCCCTGGCCAACTTTGGCGGGGTGCCGGGTCGGATGGAACGGGTGCAGGCCAGTCCAAACCAGGATATCAGCGTGATTGTGGACTATGCCCATACCCCCGATGGTCTAGAAAATGCCTTGCGGGCGGCCCGCCCCTTTATTGCTGGTCAGCTCATCTGTGTGTTTGGCTGTGGCGGCGATCGCGATCGCACCAAGCGTCCCCAAATGGGTCGGATTGCCCATGGGTTAGCTGACCGGGTAATCATCACCTCCGATAACCCGCGCACTGAAGACCCCCAGCAAATTTTGGCCGATGTGGTCGCGGGCATTGACGCTGATTTGCCTGAGGATGCGGTAGTTTGCGATCGCGCCGTCGCCATTCGACAGGCCGTTCTCACTGCCCAGCCAGGAGACGGGGTCTTAATTGCGGGCAAGGGGCATGAGGACTACCAAATTTTGGGCACAGAGAAAATACACTTTGATGACCGAGAGCAGTCCTTGTCAGCACTCAAGACCCGTTTACTCTCCTAAGGACTTAACTTTCCGTGCATGCACGGAAAGTTAAGTAAAAACACTCATTTATCTCGTGTCTGCCTTAACTAACCTATAGGCTGCAGATATGCCGTGGATTCACCCTCGGCAGTTTTTTTAGAGCAACTATGGACGCTTCTACAAGGCCATCAGTATTGACTTCGTCCCATCGTTTTGCAGCTGCGACATCGCCCCCACATGTTTCTGACATCAATCCCCAGTTCCTTAAAGCGGCGGCCCAAGAGCTCAACAATCCGCTCACAACCGTTAAGACAGCGCTGACGCTGCTCAATTCATCTGCCCTGAAGCCCAAACAGCGTCAGCGCTACCTACAAATGATTGGCGAAGCCTGCGATCGACAAAGCCAGCTGATCAACGACGTATTTGCGCTGTTAGAACTGCAGCTTACCCCCCCAAAAAAGGCCCCTGAAAAAGTGCAGCTATGGAACCTAGTACCGGGGGTTGTCAGCACCTATCAGCCGTTGGCCCAGGAGCACAATATTTTATTAGCCTACACAGTATCTAATCATCTGCCGCCTGTATTGGCGGTTGAAGCCAATCTTAAACAGGTGCTGGTGAGCCTGTTGAGCAATAGCATTCAATTTGCCAACAGCGGCGGTCGCATCTGGGTAACGGCCCATCAGCGCGTTGATGGTAGGCTCGCCCTGGTTGTCAAAGACAACGGACGGGGGATTAATCCGGAAAATCTGCCCCAGGTGTTTGATGCGTTTTATCGCAGCATGTCTGAGGGTAGCGGTCTGGGGCTTACCCTGGTTCAGCAGCTGCTAGCCAGCTGTGGTGCCTCTATCTCCGTCAGTAGCACCCCCGGTCAAGACACCACGTTTACTATTTTGTTGGCCGCAGCCGCCTAATCGCCCGTACAGATGTTGCAGGCAAGGTTCCTTCCTCATTCCGCACCGGTTTTACTAATCCGTCTCTTCTGGCATAAGCGTCTCAATCAATACCTGAGCCTGTTGCTGCTTTTTTTGCAAAAAGGTGTCACATTTCTTTAGCTCTATAACGGCTGTTTCAAACTGTTCGAAAATATCGGCTAGGGATAAGTCGCCGGTTTCCAGGTCAGTAATAATGGCCTCAACCTGATCGATAGAGGTTTCATAGTTCCAGGTATCAGCAGACTTTTTGACTCTAGGCATGGTGGGTCAGACGAGGTTGGCTCTATAAATAGTGTTGCTGCCCCTGCAGACTTGTGCAACCGGTGCCTGAAGATTGTATGGGCTGAATAAGCTACCCATAATCAGCAGGACATCGCTGTAGTCCCGTGGTTTTTGATTTGATTAACCACGGATTGCTGTTGTACACCCTGTCTCTCTGGTTATGCGACTATCCAACTCTCGGTCTAACTCCTTTTTAAGATTCTGGGTATCGGCTGGACTTAGCCTAGCGACCATACTGTCGGTGGGTCCATTGGCCTCAGCGCAACCCCCAGTCCAGCTGGCGCAGACATCTTCGCTAACGTTACTACGCAATATTCAGCATGGGCGTAATGTAAATGCGATCGCCTTTAGTCCCAACGGTCAGATGCTTGCCAGTGCGGGGGGCGATGGCTATTTGCGTGTGTGGGATGTGAATGCCGCTTTGCAGGGAGATGAAAAACGCTGGATGCGTCGACTTATTGCGATTCCGGGTGCCGATCGCCATGTGACATCGTTAGCCTTTAGTCCCGACAATCGCTATTTAGTAACGGGCACCTTCAACGGAGATGTGCGCGTTTGGGATCTCAACGTGTGCGAGCAGGATCGCCCCGTGTGTAATTCTCAGCTGATCCTGGAGCGGGAGTATTACGGCGTTGCCCCCGTGGTCAAATTTAGTCCCAGCGGTCGTTGGCTAGCGGCAAGCAACTATGACGGTACAGTGACCCTATGGAGCTGGGGCAACCGCCAGGTGATGGCCACCCTCGAACCTGAAACCGGCTCCCATGATGGCTCTCGTCTAGATGGCCGCTTCTCCTCACTCTCCTTTAGCCCTGATGAAACATCCCTAGCAGCAGGCAGCCACGACGATGTTATGACCCTGTGGAGCTTGGACCCGGCAGAAGAGTATGAACGACTAGCCACCATTGATACGGGTAATGGTGTGGATACCGTTGCCTTTAGCCCCGACGGGGAACTGTTGGCTAGTGGCAACTATCAAGGTGTGGAGGTCCGCTCAATTCGATCGAGACGCGGTCGTCTGCAAATTGACGAACATGCCGAGCTAGAGGTGGGCCGCCGGATCAACACCCTGATCTTTTTGCCAGATGGCCAGTCCCTGTTTACTGGAGACAATGTCGAACATGTGGGTCTGTGGGATATTGAAGAAGAAGAACCCCTAACAGTCATTCCAGCCGACCAGCAACATGCGCGCCCCGTGTTGACAGTGACCATGGCCCCCTCTGGCGATCTTCTAGCTAGCGGCAGCACCGACGGCGTGATTAAGTTTTGGCGTCCTTAATGTGCAGGACTTCCGCCTCCACCTGCCCGTCCCCCAGCCGGAGCGAGATGGCATCGCCTGGGGATAAGTCACTCGCTTGGGTGACGATATCCCCAGATGACTGCTTGACTAGGCCATAGCCTCGACGCAACACAGCGGCCGGATCCAGGGTAGCCAGCTTTTCGCGCCACAGCTGATGCTGAGACCGGCTGGTTTGCAGTCGCTGCTCTAATGCCTTGATTAAACGCTGGGTGCGCCAGGTATGGGCTTGCTGCACCTGGCGGAGATGACGCTCTGGGTGCAGCCGCTGTAGCCGCAGCTCTAGCTGCCGCAGCTCAGTTTTTTGCTGATATAGCCGTGTCCCTACTAATTGAGCTAGCCGTCTGAGTAGCTGCGCCTGATGGTTGCGTAAGTCGCCCAGGGATGGGACCACTTGCTCGGCGGCGGCGGTGGGGGTATGGGCACACACATCAGCCACCAGATCGGCTAAGGACTCATCCCGCTCATGGCCAATGCCTGTGATAACCGGAATGGAGCAGGTTGCGATCGCACGCACCACCCGCTCATCATCAAAACAAACCAAATCCTCCACCGCACCGCCGCCGCGGCCGAGCAGCAGCGCTTCAGCTCGACCGTCACTCTCCACCCGCCCAATAGCCTTGACAATCGATCCAGGCGCTTGTTCACCTTGCACAATGGCCGGAGACAACAACACCTGTAGCCCTGGGTGTCGCTGGTTCAGCGTTTGCTGAATATCCCCCCAAGCCGCCGCCTGGGGGGATGTGACCACAGCAATACAGTGGGGAAACATCGGTAAAGGACGTTTATACTCCGGCTCAAACAGACCTTCACTTGCCAACCGCTGACGTAGCTGCCGGTAGCGCAGCGCCTGCAAACCTGCGCCAGCAGGCAGCACCTGCCAGGTTGTGAGCTGGTAGGTACCCCGTTTGGGATAAACCTTGAGCTGACCGAGGACTACCACCTGCTCACCCATTTTGGGGATTACGCTAAGTTTAGGTAGCTGACTACGCCAGACCACTGCATTTAGAGTGGCCGATCCGTCGGCCTCCTGTAGCGAAAAAAAGCAGCCGCTCCCATGTTGGCGCGCGCTGGAGACCTCTCCGATCACCCAAATGTTACGCAGGTGGTCATCCCCTTCTAGCAATAGCTGAATGTACTCGGTGACACCGGCTACACTCACTGCCTTAAAATCCGATATATCCGGTGCCATAGGTATCACTAGACTGACTATCTTAATAGTACGTTTGTATTTTTCTGGGTACAATTAAGAATCTGGGCATGATGGGTCTACGTCACTCTATTGACATACCCAAACAGTCATATCTTGCTCCCACATTGTGAGCTTATAATTGCTGAACCCAGCAACCCTTATTCAACCCCTTAGGCAGCATGGCAAAAACATCCACCGAAAGCAACGAGCGCAAAAAAGCCTTAGATATGGTGCTCAACCAGATTGAGCGTAACTTTGGTAAAGGTACCATCATGCGCCTAGGGGATGCGACCCGCATGAAGGTTGAAACCATTCCCACCGGAGCCTTGACCTTAGATCTGGCCCTGGGTGGAGGACTGCCCAAGGGGCGTGTAATTGAAATCTATGGTCCAGAAAGCTCAGGTAAAACCACCCTTGCTCTACACGCCATTGCGGAGGTTCAGAAAAAAGGGGGCGTGGCTGCCTTTGTCGATGCTGAACACGCGCTAGATCCAGTCTATGCTGAAGCCCTCGGTGTCAATATCGATGATCTGCTAGTTTCCCAACCCGACACGGGGGAAGCGGCGTTAGAAATCGTTGACCAGCTGGTCCGATCGGCCGCCATTGACCTGGTAGTGATTGACTCGGTTGCAGCCCTAGTACCCCGAGCTGAAATCGAAGGGGAAATGGGAGATACCCACGTCGGATTGCAGGCCCGTCTGATGAGTCAGGCCCTACGAAAAATTACAGGTAATATCGGTCGCTCCGGCTGCAGCGTAATTTTTCTCAACCAGCTCAGACTGAAGATCGGCGTTACCTACGGCAACCCTGAAACCACGACCGGGGGCAATGCCCTGAAGTTCTACGCCTCGGTACGGCTAGACATTCGCCGCATTCAAACCCTTAAAAAAGGCAATGACCAGTTTGGCATTCGAGCCAAGGTCAAAGTGGCAAAAAATAAGATTGCCCCTCCCTTCAAAATTGCTGAATTTGACATCATTTTTGGTGAAGGTATTTCCACCCTGGGCTGCATCGTTGATCTCGCTGAAGAACAAAGCATTCTTTCCCGTAAGGGCGCTTGGTACAGCTACAAAGGGGACAACATTAGCCAGGGACGTGACAATGCCATTCGCTATCTAGTTGATAATCCAGATGTCACCGCTGAAATTGAACAGCAGCTGCGTCAGGCATTAGAGATTGGGGATGCCGCACCGGCAGAATCCACCAGTGAAGCCGGGGCTGACAACACAAAAAGTGATCCTAAAAAAGCCAAAGAGAAGGCATGAGCCAAGGCCCAGATCGCATACCTGATGTGACCGCCTAGTGCAGTGTCCTGCCACTTTCTGTATCGTCTATCGAGTCGCGTGATGCGTCTACTTGATTGACAGTAGCGCTGAAAAAGTGAAAAACAGAGCTACCGATCCGGATGCGATCGCCATCCCGGAGGGCGCACATTCTTTTTATATTTTTTCCATTGATGTAGGTACCGTTGGTGCTCTCTAAATCGGACAGAATAAATCCTTGGTCTGGACTGTATTGCAAAGCAGCGTGGCATCGAGACAAACGCTTATCCGGCACTGCAATATCTGACTGACGAGGATCGCGACCAATCGTCCATATGCCATCTGTGGAGTAGAAGGGTTTTGACTTACCAGTTGCCAAGTTACTAATCAGGTAGGCTGGCTGAGCGCAGGTTATACCTTGGATGTAGCTTTTAGCGACCTGTAGAGAGGACGATGCATCGGCTGCAAGCACATCGTCTAGCAGTTCACGATCGTGCTCATATAGCTTAGAAAAGGCTTGAAATAGGCTTAGCGTGGACTCCATATCCGCTGAGTTTTCAGCAGATAGCAGCATACGATAGTCCGCTAAGTTGTATGGATAAGCCATAAAAATGGTCGAAGAGAATGTCGAGTTTAAGACCTACTAATTGAGTGACGACGTGGATGCAAAACTAAAACTGAATCTCCAGTTTTAGTATTCGCTAATACTTCTAGAATTTAGGCTGAGTAATGGTATTTCTACAAGAACTTGTAGTTAACCAGATTCTTTGTGAAGCTCTGGTTAACTTTCCTGACATCAGGGATGTGTACAAAATTTAATCGTGCGTCCCTAACAGTCAGGCAAAAAACTGAAGTAGCTCACGGTTGACGCTATTGGGAGCTTCTTGCTGGATCCAATGGCCACAATCAGGAATCGAGTGCTGAATATAGGTTTGGTCAGAGAATTCCGGTGGAATAATACCTGCCGCTGGGACTAGATTATCCTCTTCTCCCCACAGTATCAGGGTTGGTGGCTTTAATCGGGCAGCGGACAGCTGAGATGAACTACGCCAATTACTTAACCAGTCATTGAGACTAAAGCAGTGTCGAACATGCTGCAGTACAGCAGGGATCACCCCGGGCTTCTGGAGTGCTGCCTGGTATAACTCAGTGTTTGCCTGGGTAAAGGCACTTTTCCTAACGGCCTGATGTTGAAATAAGTAGGGTAGTAAGGAGGGCAGATTATCTTTTATCAGCCACTGGGGCAGGCCCGGAGTTTGTAAGGCCAGCAGATGCCAGTTGCGCTGCAGGTGATCCCACCGTTGGGATAATTCGTAGGTAAGCACACTTTGCCAGCGCTTAGGGTGCGGAGTGCTTAGAATTGCTAATTTATCGACGTTGTTGGGGAAGCGTTGAGCCAGGTGCAGTGCGATCGCACCCCCCCAATCATGGCCGACAATATGGGCCTTCTCGTAGCCCAAGGTTCGAATCAGCGCCTGGATATCAGAACTCAGAGTATCAAGATCGTAGCCACTCCGAGGCTTATCAGAATCGTTATAGCCTCGTAAATCAGGCACAACAACTTTGAACTGCCGTGACAGACTAGGCAGCTGATGACGCCAGGAATACCAAAACTCAAACAGGCCATGGAGCAAGATTACGAGTTTGCCGCTTCCCTGGGTGACGTAATGAAGCTGCACCGAATTGGCCTTAGTGTACTGATGCTCCCAGCTCAAAGATACGCCTCCCAACAAATCACAGGTAAAATAGCCCATGCTCCCGAAGGGCTATCCTGTATTTTGTAGCATAAATCACGAAAAGATAGCGTTTGCTATCAGTTCCTAACTTAGGCAGATCGATAGGCGACCTGATATTCAATGGGTTGAATACGATACTTCACCAGATTGGCCAGTTCCTGAAGCTGGTTAATGGCCTCAGCTCCCTCTAGTTTCATTAATTCCCGGTCGTCACGCATCTCTGTCCATGTGATCCCGTAATCTGAAACCAAGAAACGAATTAAATGGTCATCGCCAAGGCTGACCATAAATGAAGCACTGTTGAGCTGATCACCGCAGGTGTAACAAGAGGCTAGGTATCCTTGATTCTCAAGGACAATAGCTAGCGCTTTCAGGTTTAGGACCAAATCTTTTACGAATTGGCGGTGCTGCTCTGCAAGTCGAACAAACATCTGCGTTCTCCTTCCCACCGGTCATATTGTAGTCGTGAATCTTAAGTTTTGCTTAAAATTTTTTATAAACTAGGCTATTTTGCCATCCCTAGCTACAAACTCCTTCACCCTGGGAGGGTTGAATTCAGGATGAGCCATGGGCTGACTACGAAGAGTTTTAATGTTTAACAGACAAAACATATGCAAGTTGCCCAGCCAAATGACTAAAACGGCAACTATTTGAAACATACTGTAGCTATCTGACAAACTCAAACGAGTGCCACGGATGGGTCAACCTATGACCGACCTACCGCTAACGTTGAGCAACCCTAAAGTGTGGTTACTAAGCTGTGACATTAGACACACCATAGACACCTTAGGTCGAGCCGCTTAGACAGAAGGTCTTCTTTGTAACGGTTTCACTAAAAAGATGTGAAATTGCAAATTCGCTTGAATAAGCTCAGGCGGTTAATGTCCACCAGCCAAAGGCTGGGCCAATAAATCTGACGGTTAACCACAGAATAACCATTAGGATGATCCCTGCCCATGCCCCACGAGTGCTCCAGGTGACGAAGGCTTGGGACTGCTGCTTGGTGATAGGGAGCCAAGGGGCCAAGCGCTCGGGTTGCCCGTAGTCTTCACCGAGTTTTGACTGTCGCCGCTTTGCTTCTCCCATGACGTTTGACGCGTTTGTTAAATCAATATGCTTTTGATTATAGCGTTTGATTTACCGGTGATAGCCAGCTTGGGTCTAAGTAGGTACTTTGGGCAATGGGACTTAGGGTTTTGAGAATAATCCGTCCATAGCTACGGTGGTTAACCCGATTATCAAGCAGGGCAACTTTACCTTGCTGTGCGCTGATAGGTGCGATCGCAAGCTGCAGCGTTTGCAGCGCCGTCGGCAGTAAAAATAGCCGAAACCAGTCCTGACGCAATCGTTTATGACGGGCTACTTGCCCTGCCACCAGCGGGTCCTCAAGGGATGGAATCGGCAGCGTGGTGATAATCAACAATCCCGGTGATGGACATCGGAGTCGATAATCCTGCCAAAAATTCCAGCCAGTCACTAAAATTCCATTTTGAGTTAGCTCTGGTCGTTCCACCTGAACCCGAGACCCATATTCTGCCGCTAAAATCGAGCCAATTTGAGCTTTGAGCGGAGTATCACCCACCAGAATCACCGTTGGTTGATGCCGCGTTTCCGGCAGCTGCAGCAAATTACGAATTTCCTGCAAAATCGCACCGGGAAACCGATTGCTGTTAGGCATGGGCAACCGATCAGGCGCATAGAGCTGAATGCCATCCTGATGGCGATCGGGCGGAAACTTTAGACAGGTAAGATCCCCTAAGCCAAGCCGCTGCCGATAGCCGTCAGCCCGGGTCTCTTCATCCACCGCTGCTCCAATCAGAACCACCGGCTGTCGCCGCCATATTGGTGCCATAATCTCTGCGAGATTGACGGGCGTACACCGCAGGGTGAGCTGACCTGATTCGCGGTTGAGCTGCAGCCATGTCATACCGTCCTCCTGCTCTAGCTGCTGCTGAAACTGCCGCCAGGGCTCTGGCAGCGCCTCCAATCCCAGAGGGGTTTCAGACAGCAGAGTATACAGTTCAGTTAGAAGGGAGTGCTCTTCGACATCGGCCAAATAGCAACCGTAGGGATTTATCGGATGTTGGAAGGCCAGGTGGGTCAGCTTTACCCGCACGTCCCGGATCACCGTTTGCTGTGAGGGATAGGCCAGCCCCAGCTGATGCCAGTCCGCATCAGCTAGGCTGCGGGTCAGCTGATCGCGCACCCATTCCACCAGGGGATCGATGCCGTCAATTAGGGTAACGGTATGGGCGGGAAAGGGGGTACTCAGGTTGTTCGTCCCCCCAGACCGGTGTTCCTCCTGGGAGGTGCCGGCCCTGAGCTGGGCCGACAACCAGGCCCTAGGCGTAGTAATTAAAATCCCTTGAAAGGTATTACTGGGCCAGCAATCGCCGATTTGAATTGACTTAACGGTTGGTAAGGTCTGAAGTAGCGTTGGAATATCGTCTTGGACCAGCTGTTGACGGATAGCGGGGGGCACAACTAAGACAATCGGTCCGGGCCACACTAACGCTGGCATCAAATAGCTCAGGCGATAGCGTCCCCGATAGGCTGCGGTACTGCCGGTTTGTAGGAGCGCGCTGCGTCCCAGCCTCAACGCCCTGGCCACCAGACGTGCCATGGTTAGGTGGTGGGGCCACTGGGTATGGCCCTGCTGGCGCAAAAAGTCCCGTAGTAGCTGATGAACCTCTGCCTCAATCACGTCTGCTGTAACTCTCGCTATGACTGCATCATTCGATTAAATAACTGAGCTGTGTCTCATTGTGACATACTCCCTTGGGGTGTTTGATGTGTCGCCAACAGGTGCACATCCGTCTGAGCTCAGTTTTTGCCTTAGTTCAGTTTTGAGCCTGCCGTCACACTAGGCCTCTCAGCTATGTCATCGTTATCTATCCAGGACCAGGCTCCGCAGGCCGATTGCACCATTGGGATCGTTGGTTTAGGTCTGATTGGCGGCTGTTTAGCGCTAGATCTAAAGCGTCTGGGGTACACCGTCTATGGTGTGGCTCGTCGCCAGGCGACGGTTGCAGCCGCGCTTGAGCAGGGTATTGTTGCCCAGGCCGGATGCGATCTGGCCCTATTGAGCCAGGCGGCGGTGGTCTTTGTCTGTACGCCGATGGCGGCGATTGTACCGACGGTGGATCAGCTAGCGGAGCATTTGTCGGAGTCGACGGTTGTAACGGATGTGGGCTCGGTTAAAGGGGAGGTGGTGGCGGCGGCTACCTCCCTATGGCCAACGTTCGTTGGGGGACATCCCATGGCGGGGAAGGCCGAATCTGGGTTGGCGGCAGCTGAAGTGGGCTTATTTTATCAGCGGCCCTATGTGGTGACACCGGTTGAGGCAACGCGGCCGGCTGCGGTGAATCAGGTAGTTGCGATCGCAACCCAGCTCGGCTCCCAGGTCTATAGGACCAGCCCAGATATCCATGACCGTGCCGTGGCAGCCATTTCCCATTTGCCCGTTATGGTCAGTGCAAGTCTGCTGCACGCCTGCCTAAGCGAGACAGATATCCAAGTCAAAACCCTGGCCCAGCAGCTAGCTAGCAGCGGCTTCTGTGACACTAGCCGGGTAGGCGGAGGAAACCCTGATCTGGGTACCATGATGGCCCAATACAACCGACCAGCGCTGCTCCAGGCCCTGAAGCGCTATCGAGGGCACCTGGACAGCCTGATTGAGCAGGTCGAAGCGGAACACTGGGATGAGTTAGAAAAAAAGCTAGCGATCGCTCAGCAGGAGCGACCCAAGTATCTTTAGTGCTTCTGGCTGCCTACGGGGCAGTGTCTGCCTCGGCCATAATCACCGGCTCTTGGTACAAAATTGTCGTAAAGGTGACCGTAGAACCTAGACCTTCACCCATGCTAATAAACTGAACCTTACCTCCCATAGCCTCAATCAGGCGTTGGGAAATTGCCAGCCCTAGACCGGTGCCTCCATACTGACGGGTGCGCTCGCCGTCTACCTGGCTAAAGGTTTGGAACAGACGGTTTTGCTTTTCGAGCGACACACCAATGCCGGTATCCTCAACGCTGATTTTGATATGTCCTGGCCAGACTCGACCTTGAAAGCGCACGCTTTGGGGTTTTACCTCGGCGCTGATGGTGATTCCCCCCTCAGGGGTAAACTTGATGGCATTGCCAATCAGATTTAGCAAAACCTGCAAAATCCGCTGATAGTTACCATACAGCTTGATTTCATCCAAGGTGGCAGGCAGCTTCATGTCAAAGTACAGGCCACGCTGTTCCGCTTGGGGCCGTGTAAAGTTTTCCACATCGCAAAACAGCTCTTGCAGACTGACGGCACTCAGATCGATTTCCATCTTGCCCGCCTCAATCTTGGCGATGTCCAGCACATCGTTGATCAAGTTCAGCAGATGGAGGGCAGATTTGAGGGCCTCATCGATAAATTCTTCTTGTTCTTCTGGGTCATCGGCCATGCCATCTAACACCAGTCGCAGGAAGCCGATCATGCCGTTGAGCGGTGTCCGCAGCTCGTGGGATGTATTGGCCAAAAACTCGCTTTTAAGTCGAGATGCCTCTTCCGCATAGCGTCTGGCCTCTTCCAGCTCATCGTTCTTATCGATCAGTTTTTCGTTGGCCTGCTGCAGATCGTCGGTCAGAGCACGGCTGGCCTCAAATAGTTTGGCATGGGCGATGGCGGTACCGACCTGGTCCGTTAGCTCATACACCAGCTCAATCTCGAGGGGGTGCCACGGACGCTCAGGCGGCATTTGCAAGAGGAGAACGCTGTTGGGCTCGTCGCGATAGCAGGTGGCAACTGTCAAAACCGTGTAGGGACCGGCATCGATATCCTGGCGATCAAAGTCCGAAACTACCGGTTTGAGGGTGTTAATGGTGCAGCGAAAGTCCGCTTTATTTTCTAACTCAAATGTTTGGCCCAAACAGGGCTGCAGTTCGGGCTGGTGGAACTCCGCTACGACATTTAGGGTTTGCATGGTGACTGAATAGTCACACACCAAACAGCGGTGCAAATCTAAGAGCGATCCCAGGGCATCGACGGTTTGCTGCCAAATTGTTTCTAGCTCTAGGGTTTTGCGAATATTAGAGGCAATATCGGTGAGGACGCCATGATAGTTGGCCAAATTGGCGAGGAGACCTGCCTGGGCGTTGGATGTGGGCTCGGCAACGATGCCCATGGTACTTAACTGCTGAGGCAGTCTACCCCCGCCGGCAACGGTGAGGATAGAGCCATTTCCCTTGAGATATGGCTGGCTCGTATCCCCAGGCCACTCGACCAAACTCAAGCTAAAGTCTAATCCCACCGGGTGGGGACCACAGCGTACAACACACTGGAACTGCTGCGGCTGCCCGTCGGCGAGCACCTGCTCAACGCGCTGGCGATAGGGAACGATAGCCACCGGGCCAAACAGTTTGTGGATCGATTCATTCAAGTAGCGATCGGGACTTGCTTGAATCGCATAGGGCCAATTGATGGCGACAATCCGGCCACGGATATCATGAATAACTTCGAGGGACGAATTATCAGCTGTGGCGGGAACGACCATAGGCTCAGAGTCAACTGTCAATTGCGATCGCATAGTCTTTTATATTCACTAGCCCTATACTTAACTGCTTACGAGTTTGCCCGGTATAAATCAGAAACATCCATGGGAGAAGCCTCATTCTTAGGGGTAAGACAGCTCACAAATTCTCTAAGCCTAGGGGAAGTTCTTAGCTGAGCTGTATCTAATATAAGATCTATAAGATCAGCCTGATTTATTGATAGAACGCCCTGACTATCTCTCATAGTGTCACGGGATCAATCAATGGTCATCCCTTTCCCTGACCTTTTCCCCATTACTGTGAAGTCAAAGATAAATCTTTGGCCAAACTTCATTCTCGGGAGCGTCCAAGCAGTCTATGGCCATAATCCGATACTCTCAAGGATAGGCAAAGTATTAGAACAAAGCATTAAGATAGGCTAAGCGCCTGTTTTGCGCCTCCCTTCCGTTTCTTTTTTCATGACCGACGTACCCGTTTCTCGTATTCGCAATTTTTCGATCATTGCTCACATTGATCATGGAAAGTCCACCCTAGCGGACCGGCTGCTACAGCAAACCAAAACCATCAGCGAGCG
>JBCCAQ010000391.1:0-2818 GCA_039814735.1 Cyanobacteria bacterium P01_A01_bin.15 | reverse complement strand
TGGTTTTAGCAAAACGTATACCCTCTCTACGTCTCGCTAAATTACTCGCCGCTAAAATCAAGCACTTTGATACGCTGATAGAGAAGCCTTCTGCCGCTTAGACCGAAGGGCATATTGCAACAGAAACTTCGCACTGCCCAGTTAAAGAGTTACCCACAAAAACTTCTTACTGTTCAGTAATTGGGATTAGCCTCATTATCAATAATCCATTCTTTGATTGGGCGTTCAAACCCATTTTCTATACCTTTAGGGATGAGATAGATATCGACTGAGTCTGTTTCTGAGGTATTATCGATTGTCATGGCATAGAATGATGTGCTGCTAAAGTCTTCATCACCTATTTTTAGAGTGTGGTTTTGTTCGTCAACATTTAGGTTAATGGTGGCTACTGGCTTATCTAGTCCATAGTTGCCTAGCTGGTCTGGGGTGGTGGTGATAGTTTCTTGGATGGTGTCACTGGTAATGATATTGAGTAAGAAGGTGACTGATGAAGGGGCGGCAGTCGCTTTTTCTGGCTTGGTCATTTCCCATGTGTTGTCGGTTTTGATGAAACTGAGGGTCTCATTGTCTCTTTCAAGGGTGAAGGAGCTAACATCAGCCTCGGTAAACCTATACAGGGTTTCACCTTCACTGGATTGGGAGACTTTTTGAGTCTCAAAAATGGTGATGGTGGCGACCAGCGCGATCGCAACCCCCAATAAAATTCCAGTACTGCGCTGTAGTTTCATGTTGGCAACTCCTAACGACGGCGAAACCAGGTAATTCCTGCTCCTGCTATTCCCACTAGTGGAAATCCTACTAGGGCTAAAACAATCACTAAAATCTGGCGGGACACCGTCATGACGATGCGGCGATTGGTAATTTCCTTGGGCCGAATCGACAGGGTTGCATCGTCCAGGTCGCTCAGCCAAGTAACGCTGTTGAGAAACACATCGCCATTCAACTGTTGGTCGAACAGACCGTCGGTGGCAAAGGTGGCATTGCCGATCACTATGAGCCGAGCCTCTGTGGTGTCGGTTGGTTCTTCTGGCGAGCCTGATTCAGCCGCTTCTGCTGATAGCTGTACTGAGTCACTGTCTGCTGCGGTGACATCAGGTTCATTGGTTTCTGCGCTACTTTCTTGTTCTTCTGGGGCTGAGCTATTGTCTTCTACAGGAGCTGCGTCTGTTGTATCCGTTTGTTTGGTTAAGGCAATGCCAATGTTGAAGGGGCCTTCGGAGCTATTCTGGGTATCAACGTTCAGCTCGCCTGTTTCTGAAAGCGACTCGGCATAGCTTTGGGCATTGCTTAAAAGCAGCGGTGTTGACTCTACACCGTCCACTGGCCGCAAGATAATGGGACGAGCCAGGGGATAAAACGAGCGGCCATTGTCAAAGTCTGCGGTAATGGGGTGGGCCCCATAGGTGGTCACCAGCGGTGCGGCTGGGCCAAGACCGACAATTTGACCTGTGTTTGAGGTATCGATAATCAACCGCTCGTCTAGGGAGATACCCCAGTTCTCTAGCAGGGGATCTAGGGCTGGCTCTGTTTGGGGGTCCACCAATACTAAAAGGCTGCCACCCTGGTCTAGGTAGGTTTCTAGCGCTGCGACCTCGGGTTCAAAAAAAGCCTGTTTGGGTCCGGCAATGACCAGCGCATCTGCATTGTCTGGGACTGTGGCGGTTTCGGCGAGATTGAGTGGTTCAACGGTAAAGTTTTCGGCCCTGAGGGCCGCTGCTGCCTGGGCGTAGCCAGTTTCGCTACCGTCAATGACAAACTCCTGATGCCCCTGGAGGAAATAGACCGTGGCGCTGCGATCGCGACCCAGCTGGGCTAGCTTATTGGTTAGATCCTGTTCGTTCAGTCCCTGGGCACCCAGGGTTTGCACAAATACCGTGCGGTCGTCGGTGGCAAGGTGCACCTCGCGGCCTTCTCCACTAACGTTAAACTCGCGGGCGACCGTTGGCTCTTGAAATGGATTGATATGCTCGTAGGTCAGCTCGCCGTTAAAGCTCTGGTAGCTTTCTAACAGCTGCTGATCGTTAGGGGATAGGGCCGCATCAAAAACTACCACCTTGACTGGCTGCTGCAGATTTGTAACCACCGACTGGGATTCGGGGGACAGGGTAAACAAACCGCCTTCGGTCAGATCAAAGCGAGGGCCATACTGGACGGCGATAAAGTTAACTACCCCAAGGATTAATAGCACTGACAGGGTCGCCAGTACCGCATTGGTGCCTGCCTGGGTAGAGCGGTGCTGCCAGAAGCGACGGTAGCCAAATCCACTAAAGATAAGGCTGATTAATAACAGCACCAGACCTAGCACCAATAACACAATGGACAGCACGTCCCATGTGCCGATCAAGCCAGCCATCAGCCCAGCGGTGGCTAGGGCTAAACCGGGCCAGATCAGCCAGCGAAAATATTTACGAGGGGCAGATAGCACGTTCATGACATCGGGGGAGTATGGCGATTAATTTCTCTGGAATCTAAAGGCTTCAATGGACTGAGCCGTTAAAAATAGTCCTAGAACAGTGTAGGAGAGAAAGAGAACAAGACCGCTGACATCCAAAACACCCTGGGTAAAATCGCTGTAGTGTTTTAAGAGAGAGAGATGAGCGATGGCTACGCCCAGGGGTCCGGGTAGCCCCCCTGCTATGCCTTCGATCACAAAGAGAACTAGGACCAGAGAAAAGGTGAGAATGGCGGCGAGTACGCTACTCTCGGTGAGGGATGAGATAAACATACCCAAGGAAAGAACAGATGCGGCCTGTAGGATCAGACACAGGTGTCCCATAAATAGTAGCTGCAGATTGAAGGGTGGGTCGGAGGAACCAAC
>JBCCAQ010000377.1:0-3253 GCA_039814735.1 Cyanobacteria bacterium P01_A01_bin.15 | reverse complement strand
GGTGACATAAATTGTCGTCGTACCCAATCGCCGCTGTAGCGCCACAATCTGGGCGCGGGTTTCGGTCCGCAGCTGGGCGTCCAAATTGGACAGGGGTTCATCCATTAAAAATACTTGGGGATTGCGGGCCATGGCCCGGCCCAGGGCCACCCGCTGTTTTTGCCCCCCTGAGAGCTGTCGGGGTAAACGTTTGAGTAGCGGAGCGATCTGCAAAATCTCGGCAATGGCTTTTACCCGTTTGGCGATGGCCTGCTCCCGTTCTGGCCAGTAGTGAAACCCCGGAGGCAGCAGCCGAGTAAGGCCAAACAGCACCTGCTGCCAGCGGGTAACCGGGGGTAAACCTCCAGCGGTACGTCGCAGACCAAAGGCCAGATTGTCATACACGCTGAGATGAGGATATAGCGCATAGCTTTGGAACACCATGGCCACGTCCCGCTGTTTGGGCGCTAGGGCGTTGACCCGCTGTGCGCCGATGGTAATGGTCCCACCAGTGATACTCTCAAGACCGGCAATGAGTCGCAGTAGGGTGCTTTTGCCGCAGCCAGACGGCCCCACCAGCACCATAAACTCGCCGTCCTTGACATCTAAATAGATTCGCTTAAGCACCGTCGCTGATTTGGCATCCGCTGCTTGACGAGGAAATGTTTTGTATACGTTGTCTATAACAACCTCGGCCACGCTCAATTCCTGGTTTGGTGTTCGACAATAGAGAGCCCCGCGTTAGTTGGCGGTGCGATCTACAGATACCAGAATATCGGTAATGGTTTCACCTCGAGCAGGGGTAAAGATGCGATCGCACGGCTGACTGCGTCCCTGCAGCGGCACCCGGTCCGCCGCTAATCGCGCGGCTCGATCCTGACTAGTCATTACCGTAACCTCCGCATTCCTAGGTAGCGCCGCCAGGGCCGCCAGCCGATCGCCATTCTGACTAAATTTGAATGACTGGGACCCAATCCCCCCCCGGCTGCTGCGTTTGATGGTAGATGCCTGCATCCGTTTGCCGTAGCCTTTCACCGACATCAGCAATAGTTCACTGTTTTTCTGAATGGGTGCACAGCCAATGACAGCTTCCCCTTTGATCACCCGAATTGCCTGGGTCCCTTGGGAATTGCGGCTGGTGTCCGGCAGCTGGTCACGGTCGATGGCAAATTTCAAAAGCCGCCCGCCCGAGGATGCCAGCATCAGATCTTGACCCAAATCGGCAATTATCGCAAAGGCTAAATAATCCTCTGCCTTGAGCTTAATTGCCACCAGCCCCCGCCCCGTAATCGACTCAAATTCCGTCAGCGGTAGCCGCTTAATTTTCCCCTGGGCCGTCACCAAAATAACCTGCTGTTTCATCACTGCTTTTGTTAGCAAAAGGGGTGGAAGCAGTGTACCGGGATCGTTACCAATGGAATCGGGCAGCAGGTTAAATAAGGGCTGCCCCCTAGACTGCCGCTGGGCCACAGGAATATCACTCACCGTAAGACTATAGGCTTTACCATCCCTAGAAAACACCAGCAAACTGTGGGTAGTCCAGGCAAATTCTGTTTGGGTGGTAATATCATCCGGCTCCGTCAGCTTGGTTGACAGGCTGTCCTGTTTCCCCTGCCGTCGCTGATAGCTGCGTGGCGAAAGCCGCCTGGCATAGCCCTTACGGGTCAGCTCAACCACGGTTTCCTCTTCCTGAGCTTTGGCCTCTAGCCTGGCCAATTTCTTTTCTTCGGCCACCCGCTCGCTGGCTGTCTGCAGCCGGGTCCTGCGCCCATCACCAAAGGTTTTCTTGAGCTTTCTAAGATCCTTTTTGAGGGCTTTGAGCCGCTCTTTGCGATCCGATAGCAAACGCTCCAGGCTTTCTTTACGTGTGGACAGTTCATCAAACTCATTGAGCAGGTTATCCTGCTCTAGACCCACCAGGCGACGCAGCGGCATCGCCAAAATCGCATCGGCCTGGCGGTCGCTCAGGTCAAACCGTTCGCGGATTTCCACCTTGGCGGAAGAACCGTCTGGGGCGGCGCGCAATATTTCAATCACCTCATCAATGCTGTCGAGGGCGGTCAGTAGTCCTTCTACAATGTGCAATCGCTGATCGGTTTTTTCGAGTTCGTTGGTGTACTGTCGTACCAACGTTTCTTCTCGAAAATCTAGAAAGGCCTGCAGCATACGCCGCAGGGGCATTTGAATCGGTTGGCCACCGTCGAGGGCCAGCATGATAGCTCCAAAATTACTATGGAGCGGCGTCATTTTATAAAGGGCCGCCAAGATAGCCTGGGGCTGGGCCTCTCGTTTTAATTCGATCACCACCCGCATGCCGTCGCGATCGCTTTCATCACGAATATCAGCAATGCCATCCAGCCTGCCCTGGTTGACCAGATTGGCCATCTTCTCAATCCAACCGGCCTTGTTTACCTGATAGGGCAGCTCCGTGACCACAATGGCATTGCGTCGCTGTCGCCCTTTACCGGGCTGGATTTCCTCAAACCCGGCAATACCTCGAATGGGAATGCTGCCCCGACCGGTACGATAGGCGTCGTGGATACCCTTGGTGTCAGTAATCTCACCACCGGTGGGAAAATCTGGACCGGGAATTAGCTTAAACAGGGCATCGTCTGAAATATCCGGTCGATCGATAATCGCAATCAAACCATCAATCACCTCGCCCAGATTGTGGGGGGGAATGTTGGTCGCCATGCCCACCGCAATACCCGAGCTGCCATTGAGTAATAGGTTGGGCAGCTGGGACGGTAGTACCGTCGGCTCCTGCTGGGAGCTGTCAAAGTTATCACTAAAGTCAACCGTAGCTTCGCTGATTTCCCCCAACAGCGCCCCGTGGCTCAGGGGAGCCAGCCGCGTTTCCGTGTAGCGCATCGCCGCCGGGGGGTCGTTGTCCACCGAGCCAAAGTTACCGTGGCCGTCCAACAGCGGGTAGCGACTGGAAAAATCCTGCACCATGCGAACCAGCGCATCGTACACCGCCTGATCCCCGTGGGGATGATATTTACCTAGCACATCACCGACAACCCGGGCGCATTTTCGAAAGGGGCGATCGGGGGTCAACCCTAGCTCATGCATAGCGTAGAGTATGCGGCGATGCACTGGTTTAAGACCGTCACGGACGTCCGGCAAAGCACGCCCGACAATGACACTCATGGCATATTCCAGATATGATCGTTGCACCTCTGTATGAAGGGAGGTGACAACGATTTGTTCGTCTGAAAACGCATTGAGCTGGTTTGCCATGATTTCGTATCCTTGAAAGCCGCATTGAAGG
>JBCCAQ010000245.1:0-8047 GCA_039814735.1 Cyanobacteria bacterium P01_A01_bin.15 | reverse complement strand
GTGAGAAATAACGTCAAGTTTTGACCACCGTGCCCCCTTCCCCCCTGCCCCCCACTCCGACTTCCCCTTCCCTTTTTTGTTGCGGGATGCTCGCTATGGTGTCACACAAGTATCAATCTCTCTCTCTCTCTCTCTCTCCCTTGCACACATCTCACCCTTTCTGCAGACAGCTTCTCCTCCAGCGCACCGGCCCGAGCCTTGAAAGAGCTCGCATCGGCCAAGAGATCCATTTTTTCCTTCTCCAGGGCCTGAAATGAGACGGCAGTCCATCACGCGCGGCGGCGGCGGTTGTACGCTAGAACGAACCTTGGACCAGCAGCATTTCTATTGATGTCGACCCTAGAGCAAATGATGGGCGATATCTCCGTGGTGCTGGGGGCACGGTTTTACATGCGCGACGAGCACGACAGCGGTGTCTTCCAAAAAATGCTGCGGGACAGCTCGATTATCAGTGTTTTTGACGGCAGCTCTGTGGTCAATCTCCATGCGCTCATTTTGCAGCGGCGGCAGCTAGCCAAGGCTCGCAAGCGCCTAACGCCAGAAAAAGCGGTCGCCATCCAAACGCGTCTGGCCAACAGCTTTTCCCTGGAGTCTCCCCTGCCGGAATTTGCCCCCCAAAAGCTGGAGCTCTTTAGCCGGGGGGCTGATGATGTGCCCCAGGGGCTACCCACCCTAATCGCCGAACTACAGGCCATGGGGACCGACGGTGCCGTCGATCAATCCGTATTGGCCCAGGTGCTGGAGCTGGCTAAAACCATCTTGAGCGAGCTAGATACCCAGGATGACACCATCGCCCAAAGCACCTTTGAACATGGCCATGGCCAGTCCTATGAAAGCTTTGAGCTGGCCAAGCAATACTGTCGGCTGCATGCGGCGGCGGCCTGTATCTACATGTGGCGCTACAACCAGCAAAGTTTGGGACCATTTTTTGCCAAGGGTGAATGGCTGGTGCTCTGTGTGCACCGGCTGCTAGCCCATTTTGACGTTTCCCTAAAGCCCGTCCCGCCGGAGTACTACGAAAGCGTATTCCAAACGCTTCTACAGCTCGACCGTGAGGACAAACTGTTTTCGATTGTTCCCTTTCAACTGGCCCAGACCCAATCCCGTACTAAATCCGAGACACCCAAAAACCATGCAGCAGCTTCAGAACTCCAGCTCCTCTAATACAACTTCTCCGGCACTGGCCATCCAGCAGTGGCTGATTAGCCAGCTGGCTGAGGTCCTATCCATCGACCCCGCTACCATTGAGGCGCAGCAGCCCCTAACCCGCTATGGTCTAGACTCAATTGACGCCGTCACCCTGGTGGGCGACCTTGAAGATTGGCTGGATCTTGAGCTACCGGCTACCCTGTTGTGGGACTACCCTACGGTGGAGCAGGCGTCGAACTACCTGGTGGAGGAGTTTGACGTTTCGGTATAGCCTGTAGGCACTCAATTTAAGCGTTGCAGCGCCGGGTAAGGGGGCATCGTTGAACTTTTCTGAGTTTTCATTTTGGTGGGTACTACTGCTGGCGAGCGTACCGTTTTTTGTGGCGCGCTCCCTGGGCAAGTCCCTCAATCGTTGGCCAGACAGGTTTGATGCGGTGGGGCTAGCGGCCCTGTCGCTACTGCTGTTTGTCAACACCAATACGACGAGTTTTGTCGTATTTTCATTTGAAATTGTTTTTAACTACCTGATGGTCAAGTGGATGCTTGGCCGTGAGGGTAAACAGGCCCAGTGGATTGCCGCTGCCCTGATTATTTTTGATGTGGCGATCCTCGCCTATTTTAAGTATCTAACGTTCTTTATAGAAGATGTTATTGGTTTAGCGGGTGGAGTGGGTCCGGACTGGCAGGCCGGGTTCCCGCTGCCTGTCTTTCAGTCTATTCCGCCGGGGGTATCGTTCTACACCTTCCAGATGGTGGCCTTTGTGGTTGATTCCCTCAAAGCCCGTCGCAAACGCCCCATTAAGTTTCTAGACTATGTCAACTTTGTGGCCTTCTTTCCGCAAATTGTGGCGGGTCCCATTGAGCGACGCGCCTCTCTGCTGCCCCAGATTCAAGGGTTTAAATTTAAGTTTACGGCTGCGAACTTTGACCTGGGGCTGCGCTGGCTGTCCCTGGGGCTGTTTATGAAGCTGGTCCTAGGGGACAACCTGTTCCCGTTTATCAATGACCTGAGCCCGGTGGCTGATAACGCTTGGATTGTGTGGTTCAATGCGTTTTTGTTTACCCTGCGGATTTATTTTGACTTTGCGGGCTACAGCTTTATGGCCGTAGGCATTGCTCGGGTCCTGGGGATTCGCCTGACGGTTAATTTTTTAGCCCCCTATACCTCCCAGAGCATCAATGAATTTTGGCGGCGGTGGCATGTGTCCCTAAGTACGTGGTTTCGCGACTATGTGTTTTTGCCGCTGATGGGCAAGCGCAAAAGCTGGGCTCCGGCCTATCTGTTTTTGACATTTACGCTGTCGGGGTTTTGGCACGGGGCCGCCTGGAATTTTTTGATTTGGGGGGCCTACCACGGGGCGCTGCTGCTGCTGCTGCGCTATGCGGGGCGTCCCTTTAGTCGGGTGATGGGCCGCTATGTTAAACGGCCCCAGATACTATCCTGGGCGATGACATTTACGGCGGTTGTGCTGGGCTGTCTGTTTTTTATGGAGACCGATGTGGGGGTACTGGTGACCAAGCTGGTGACCCTGGGGACGCCTGGGGCCTATTCCCTGGGCAATTTAGCCGGGGCGTTTGGCCAGTTTAGTACTAACGAACTGGTAACCCTGGGGTGGGTGATGCTGCTGGCAGGAATATTTTTGCTTTTGGAGCACATCGCCGTATGGCAAGAACGCCCAGAATATGACCTGCTGCTCCACCCTTGGGTGGCGCGGGGGCTGTTGGGTCTGACGATTTTGCTATCGGCAAATATTCCCTCAGAATTTATTTACTTTGAGTTTTAGGACCCGAAAGACCCGATTTATGAGCACAAGGATGCAGGCATCAACGGCCCCAAAAATACGAGTATGGACTTGGCTACTGGCCGCAGGGATGGCCTGGGCCGCTGGATATGTGTACAACGTCTATTTGGGTGGGGAAACTCGCTGGCTCAAGGACCTCTATGAAAAAAAAGTGGTGGCGGCTGAGGCGATCGAGACCCCTAAGCTGCTGGTAACCGGCGGATCTGGAGCCCACTATACGATCAATTCTGAGATCCTGGCGGCGGCGGTGGAGCGACCGGTGGTGAATTTTGGGATCGATGGACCGGTGGGGCTAGATATTATTTTGCCAGCGGCGCTGGAGCAGGTGGAGGCCGGTGACATTGTGCTGCTGGTGCCCGAATATCTGATTTTGTTAGATGAGGACGGTTTGGGCGATCGGTCTGGGCCATTTGCGATCGCAACCGGCCAGGGTCTTAGCCAAATCCCACCCAAACAGCTGGCCCGCGACGCCCTGGGGGTGGGGGTGCCCTCCCTGCGAGCCCTGGTTAAATCCACCAGCGACCTGATCACATTGGGCAAACTGAGCGGCTACTATGACGACCCGCTAACCGCAGCGGGCGACCCCACCGTGGATAAACAGCGCCAGGGCAGCTGGTGGCAGCTGTCGATCAAACGACCGGCGACGGCCCATTCCATCCGCCGCATCGAGCAGTTTCACACAGAAGTTGAGGCTCGGGGGGGAACGCTGCTGCTGTCGTTGCCCTGGGTCTATGGCGATGCGTCTGACAATACCCAGGCCAATATTCTAAAAACCGTTGAGGCCCTGGGGGACATCGCGCCGCTGCTCTACGACCCAGAGACCCTCAATATTCAATCGGATGTGAGGCTGTTTGCCGACACCCACTACCACCTGACGGCAGCGGGGCGAACCGTGCGATCGCAACAGCTGGCCCAGCAGCTCCAGGAGATGATGCCATGACGCTATCTCCTACCCAGACGTCAGCCCGCACCGATCCGCCTCGCATTGTCATTGTTGGCGGCGGCTTTGGCGGTTTGTATACGGCGCTATACCTGCAAAAGTACCGCTCGCTCAAAAATAGTGCCATTACCCTGGTTGAGCCCCGCGATCGCTTTTTATTTACGCCGCTGCTCTATGAAGTTTTGACCGAGGAGCTGCTGCTGTGGGAGGTGGCCCCGTCCTATGCCACCCTGCTGGCGGGCACCCCCATCCAGTGGCAGCAGGACCGGGCCGAGCACATTGACCTGGTGCACCAGCAGGTCAGCCTAAGTCAGGGGGATAGCCTACCCTACGACTATCTGGTGGTGGCCACCGGGGCCAAAACCCGCCCGCTGCCCATTCCTGGCATCGAAAAATACGCGGTGACCTTTCGCCAGTTAGACGATGTCGCTGAGGTCAAAGCGCGATTGGATCAACTAGCCCAGATGCCGGGGCCGGTATCGGTCACCGTGATTGGTGCCGGGGCCAGCGGTGTGGAACTAGCCACAAAGATTGCTGACCGGCTGGGGGCTACGGTGCGCCTGGTTGATCGCGGTGCTCAGATCCTCAAACCTTTTCCTGGGGGGCTACAGCGCCAAGCTATGGGCGCACTCATGCAGCGAGGGGTGGAGCTGCACTTAAAGACAGAGGTCAATGAGGTCGGCCCGGACTATGTGTGCCTGGACAATACCCGCTTTTCTAGCGATCTGACCCTGTGGGCCACCGGCACCGAGCCGGTCCCCTGGCTGGGCGAGCCGGTCAATATCAATGACAGCGGCCAGGTCTGGGTGCGTCCCACCCTACAGCTGGGGGACTATGACAATGTTTTTGTGATTGGCGATGTCGCAGCCCAAAAGCGGCCCACCCCCAATACGGCCCAGGCCGCCTATCAGGGAGCCGCCGCCGTTGCCCGCAGTCTGGCCAATATGGCTCAAAATCGCCCACCGGTGCCCTTTCGCTATCTGCATTTGGGGGACATGCTGGCCCTGGGCAAGGGCGAGGGCGGGGTGTGGAGCTTTGGTATTTGTCTGGGGGGTAAACTAGGCGGTATTGTGCGTCGAGCTGTTTATATTCACCGGCTGCCCACCCATCGCCACCGGCTAAAAGTGGCCCGCCGCGCCCTCCAGCAGATAGTTCGTTCCATTTTGTCGAGGGGATAGCCCCTTCCCTCCCCGTGCCCTATTTTCCTTTGGTGTACCATGCTTTCCCGTTGGCTTAAACCGTTGGAACGTCGCTACGGCCTTGACCTGCGCTCCCTGGCGCTGCTGCGGCTGGGGCTGGGGCTAATAATTTTGAGCGACCTGTGGTTTCGTCGCGGTGATTTGCTGGCCCACTACAGCGATCGGGGGGTGGTGCCTCGCAGCCTGCTGCCGGAGCTGTGGCAGCCCGCCTACTGGTCGATCCATGCCCTGGGCGGTGGCGTGGCGTGGCAAATAGGGTGTTTTGCGATCGCAGCCCTAAGCGCCCTGCTGCTGCTGATCGGCTACCGTACCCGCTGGGCCACGGTGGTGTCATGGGTAATGCTAATTTCCCTGCACAACCGCAATCCCCTGGTAGTATTTGCCGCTGACGATGTGCTGCGGGCGATTTTATTCTGGGCCATGTTTTTGCCCCTGGGGGGCAGCTATTCAGTGGACCAGGCATTAAACACCTCGCCTCGACCCCAGCCCAAACGGATTCTCACCGGGGCCACCCTGGGGCTGATGGCGCAGCAGTGCTACATATATATGTTTTCCGCCCTGTTCAAGACCACCAGTCCCGACTGGTGGCCCGACGCCACAGCGGTTTACTACTCCTTGAGCTTTGACCAGTACGTCACTCCCCTCGGTCAGTTTTTGCTGGTCCTGGGTCCCCTGCTGACGGTGGTTACCCTGGTTACCCTGGTGTTGGAATGGGTGGGGCCGCTGCTGCTCTGGAGTCCCATCAAAAGCGACCTGTGTCGCACGGTGGCCGTTATGGCCTTTATCTTGTTGCATCTGGGGTTTGGCCTCACCCTCAATCTGGGTATTTTTCCCGCGCTCAGCTGTTTTACCTGGCTGGCGTTTATCCCCACATCGGTGTGGGAGCGCTGGAGCCAGCGGGCCTTTAGCCCCAAACAGCTGGGGCTCAAAATTTACTACGACGCCGACTGCGGCTTTTGCAAAAAGGTGGTGCATCTGCTGCGCACATTTTTGGTGCTGCCGCGTCGGGTGCCTTTGCAAACAGCCCAGAGCGATTCGATGATCCAAACGGCAATGGAAACCCACAACTCCTGGGTCATTGTGGACTGGCAAGGTCGACACCATTACAAGTGGCAGGGGATTGCCTATGTAGTCAGCCTATCGCCTGTATTTTGGCCCCTGGCAAAGGTGCTGCGCTGGTCGCCGCTAATGGCCCTGGGCACCCGCCTCTACGAAACCATCGCCAACAACCGCCGGACTGCTGGCAGGTTTACCAAACCCTTTCAGTATCAGTCCTTTACCGTTCGCTCCATGGGGGCTCTGAGCCTGGTGACCCTGCTGCTGCTGCTGCTAATTTCCCTATGGAACCTGCGGAGTATTACCTCCCACTACGCCTTTGTAGATAGCCAGCAGCCGGTGATGGGGCTGCTGCGCCGGGTGACTAACAGCCGCACGGTGCAGCGGCTTAGCCTGCTGGGGCAGGCGGCTCGCCTCGATCAGTCCTGGAGCATTTTCTCCCCAGGTCCCCCCAAGGACGACGGCTGGTATGTGGGCATTGGGACCACGGCCAGTGAGGATGTCAACATTTTGCAGCCCCGCCGGGACATTAGCTTTGACAAACCTAGCCTGGGCCAGCGGCAGCGGCTCTACGGCAATATGCAGTGGCGCACATACTTTATCAATCTCAGCCGACAGCAAGGGCAGCTAAGCCTGGACAGCTTTGGCCAATATTTATGTGAGCACCGTGACAATATCCAGGCTGCCCAGCTCATTTTTATGGACGAACGCACTGTTGCTCCCGGTGAACAGCAGACCGTCAGCCGACAGCAGGTCTTTAATCGACAGTGCCAGTAGCTTCTCTAATTCGCCGAATCTTGAATGGCCTCCACTTGAAGTTGATACTATAGGTCTGGCATTCTGAGCACCTACGTACTTCCATGCAGCTTCGGGCATTTTTCCGCAACGCCGGGCAGTGGCTTTTTAAGTCGCCCGACCAATCCCTTGAGCAAGCCTACGAAGCTGCTTTGACCATCAAAAAAATTGAAGATGACTACTTCAATGGCAACCCCATCTCCGAGGACAATGGCAGCTATGGGGAAAGTGCCTATCGCTACATTCAGGGGGAGGTTGAGCGTACCATTGCCCTGATCAAACAGCGCATGGCGGCGTTTGAAGCCGCCCGCTCTGGCCTGTCCCAGGGGCGGCAGATGGAAGTCCAGTCCTACGACGATCAGCAGGATGAATACACCCTTGACCTGATCGATCAGTCCGCCATTATTTTCAAAAAACTGCGGTTTATTGACGACATTTTAGAGCGCTACGATACTCCGCCAAACCAGATAGCGTCCTCTAGCAGCGGCTCCAGCACCGCCCCCGCTGGCTCCAAAGAGGGTGGATCGGGTAAAACCGATAAAGGTCGGGCGGGGTTGGCCGCCCGCAACAGCGTTTTGCCCCGCTCAATTTTACGCACGGTCGACCGGGTGAAACAGGATCTCGACCCCAAGGCCGAAACTGATGTAGTGCGAAGTTTTCGTAAATCCCAGGGCAAAACCAAAATTGCCCTGCGCTTTATATTGCTGCTGGTGATTGTGCCGTTATTGACCCAGCAGCTGACCAAGCACTTTATCGTCGCGCCTGTGGTGAACTACGTTCGCCAAACGACAGAAGCTGAGGTGTTTCTTAACGATGAGATGGAAGAGGAGGCCCTCCATGAGCTGCAGCAGTTTGAAGAGCGACTGCGGTTTGAGGTAATCATCGGAAAAGTGGCGGCCCTCAGCGAAACCCAGCTAGAGGAGCGGGTGCTAGATAAAGCCTTAGACATTGAAGAAGAGTATCGGGAGCGCAGCGCCGAATCCGTCCAAAATGTGTTTGCGGATATTTTTGCCGTGCTGGCCTTTTCGATGCTGTTGAGTACCTGTAAACGTCAGGTCGCCACCCTCAAAGCCTTTATCGATGAGATTGTCTACGGTCTGAGCGAC
>JBCCAQ010000063.1:0-19362 GCA_039814735.1 Cyanobacteria bacterium P01_A01_bin.15 | reverse complement strand
CAGGATAGTCTTCCATAATGTCCAACATGCGAGGTAGGGGCACCACATCGCCGTCCATGGAAAAAACCGCATCTGAGATGACAATTATCCGGTCGCCAGGGCGTACATAGCGTCGCATCTTGCGCTCTAGATCATCCATATCGCAGTGGCGATAGGCTTTGACCCGGACCTTGGGGCTGTGGCCAAACATTTTGCCTGAGCGATTATCGGCATTCACCACGGCCGCAATAATACATCCATGGTTGAGCACATCGCTAAAAATGATAGTCTCACGGGTATGCTGAAACCCCTGTACCGGCACTGCCAGATGGCAAAAACCATCCATCAAAGCCTGCAGCGCCATCCAGGCATTCAAAAATAACTGAGTATGGGGTAAGTGCTTAAAAGCAGAGATTTCTTCCTCTAGCTGCCGGTGTAGGTCAATGCGTCCGCTCAGCACCGAACAGGAACTGTTAGAGGTGCCGTAGCGACGAATAGAATCAATAGCCGCTTGGGTTACCGCATCATCTTGAGCCATACCCAATACATCATTAGTACAAAACGTCAGAACCTGGTGTCGTCTGCCAGTTCCCTGCACCTCTACTTCTATCCGATTACCATTTTTTTGATGGCAAATAAACTTGTCAGGGTATAACCCGCTAGCATGTAAACGCTGCACGTAGTCATTAACGACTTCCACAATTTACTCCTCATCACCTACATTGAGCATTTTAATCAGCCAAAGCCTGAGTCAAAAGTCATTAAACCCTTGACATCGGGGACTTTGGTAACGGGGGCTTGGGTGTTCCCAAGCGGGTTATTCACACAAGCATACCGTTACTAGCCTCCTGAGATGGTGGGGTAGAAGACTCTTTTGATGCTGTTAGAGAAGACATCTGAGAGGTTTCTAAAAAGCGTTCATATTGACCGACAATCGTTCGCTGAAGGGCAAGGATAGCCGGATTGACTTCAGTGTATTTACGCTGGGGGTCAATAGAATAATTCCGCTGTTCACTCTCAATCATTTCTACATCCTGGTGTAGAAATTTGAGAAAAACACTGTGTAAAATCACCTTTTCTAATAGCCGGGATATGGGACCGCTGAGTAGCCATTGGGGCAAAGGTAGCTTCAAAAACAACAAAGAGAATGATTTGGTTTCAGTCGGACCCACGGGCAACCGCATGAGATAAAGCGATGAAACCGACTCTAGGGAGGTAGCATAGTGGGGATAGCGATAGTGAATCGAAACCGTGCGGGTGGTGGTGTCACTCCCCTGGGCTCCCAGTCCTAGCAGCTTACTCAAAAAGCCCTCGTAGGAGACTTGATACTGTGCGGTTACATCCTCATCACTGCGTTTGAGCTGAAGTAGCTTAGGGTCATACCAGCCCTGTAGCTCCTTGTGCAAAAAACCATGGAACACATCCATCGTATTTTCATTGCAAATGGAAAAATGCGCCTGAAAATGTGCTGGAATACGTACCATAAACCATCCTGGCTGCCCGTGTTGCGGCACCTCCGGCAGGGGAGTGGTCGTGGCTAGGGTTGCGTCCCCTGGAAATACCCAAACAATGCCATAGGCTTCTTGGGCAGGGTAGCTGATGGCTTTGACACAGGGCAATTTCTGGTCGTCTGGATAGTAGGGAATTTGGACACATGTGCCGCTGCTGTCAAATTCCCAACCGTGGTAGGGACAGACCAGATTATTCCCATGAACTTCACCACGATGGAGTTCTACTCCTTTGTGGGGGCAAGCATCCGCCATGGCATGAACGCTTCCCGTTTGGCCACGATAGACAACCATGGCGGTTTGCCATATGTGAACCGCAGCAGGCTGACCCGGTTTTAGCTCATGGGACCAGAGCACCGGGTACCAGTAATTTGGGTTGATGCCAACAGCGCGGGCACGCCGATATATGGGTTGACCTTTAAGAACAGCAGACGATTCCATCTTCTAGAGCTAGAATTAAAGATTGAGGATGATCAGCAAAAGAGTCTTTCTACTGTACGAGATTAATCTTGATTTTTACTGAGTAAGGGGCCAATAAACTCGGATTTTTGGCTTGAATCAGGCATTGTGATGATTTCAGTATGTCTGTAGTCAACATGCGGCTGACAAAGACTAGTGACGCTTAGGGAAGTGTCAATGAAATTTGCCAGAAACAACAGGCCAGTCGGCTACAACGTAGACAACTGCCCAGGCTGTCTGCTGCTAGACAGTAGACAGATGCACCTAGCAAAGCCACAGACCTAGGTATAAGTTTTTGCTTATGCCTGACTATGGCTAATGTTAACATCTATTAACTTGTCGCGAATGGCTAGTGCGCTGAGGTGTGTCCCCTGCAGATGTTGTTGTATTTCCCCCTATGACCTCCGTTTATCAGAAACCGGCTAATCCTCAGCTAGAGCACTTACCATCATCGCCGCCACGCCAGCCCTGGCGGGTCCTAGCCGTGTTAATGGTGGCGGGCTGTCTATCAAGTGCGGCTGGGGCCGTCGTTGCGCCAGTATTTCCTGAAATTGTGGACCAATTTGGGCTGAGCGGTCGCTGGGCTGGGGTGCTGGTGAGCACCCATACGCTGACGTTAGCCCTGGCCAGTCCTATATTTGGCCTATTGGCAGGACGCTTAGGCAATGTCCGAATTTTGCTGTCCTGTTTGGTGGGCTATGCAGTCTTTGGCAGCTTGGGGGCGATTGCCCAAGGGTTTTGGGGGCTGTTGCTATCGCGGGTACTGGTGGGGGTGGCCAGCGGCGGTATTGGAGCGGGCAGCATCGGGATTTTGAGCGGTTTCTATGATGGTGAGGCGCGCACCCGTATGATGGGCTACGCCACTAGCGCCCTGGCAACAGCGACGGTGATTTTTCCCATTTTGGGAGGCTGGCTGGGGTTGTATCACTGGCGCTGGGCATTTGTACTTTATGGCCTGGGTTTACCGGTGGCGCTGGCGGGCATGTGGATTTTGCCTCGAAGATGCGGCGGTGGTGCCGGGTTAGTTCAGTCCAATGGTGTGGGTGCGGTCCTCAAGCAGGGTCGGGTGCTGCTGCTTTTGCTGGCCCTGGCCTCGGCGTCGGCAATCTTTTATGTGGTGGTGGTATATGCGCCGCTGTACCTAAAGGCGGCCATTGATGCGTCTTCGTTTTTAAATGGCTGTGTTTTAGCTGCGCGCTCGGTGGGGGCGGTACTGATTGCTGCTGTTGGGGCGGCTCGGATTTCTAAACGACTGGGGGCAGGCGGTGCGATCGCAGCCGGTTTCCTCCTGATGGCCGTTTCCCTGGCGACTATTCCCAATGTCCTCTCACCGCCGCTGATGCTCCTAGCCGGTTTAATCTTTGGTCTGGGGTTTGGCCTGGTGATGCCCAACTTTTATAGCGCTCTGGCAGATTTATCCCCCGACTCCCAACGGTCTGGAATCTTGGCTATAGGGACAGGCTGTGCATCCCTGGGACAGTTTGTATCGCCACTGATTTTTGGCCCGGTGTGGGCCTCGGTCGGTACAAATATGTTTTACGTTGCTGCAGTTACCGCTATCATAGTTGGCTGTCTAAGCTGGTTGCGTCGTTAATGCGGATGGCCCAAGGATGCTCAAACGCTCATTGCTAAGATTACTCAAAACGGGTGCGCTTCCTTTGCTGTTGACTAGCGTTGTCTTCAGACAGATTGTGCTAGTACACACCGCTGGGCTGAGCCCGTGGCACGGCGGTGGGTTTGGCATGTTTGCTTCCATCGACCGCGATGAGCGTCGTCTCTTAATGACTACCTTGCAGGCCTGCGATGGTCGCCAGTGGTCCCTAGATTTAGCAGCGGCACCCCAGGTTCTGAGTCCGGCTGCATACACCCATATCACCACATTTCCAACCACGCCTCAGCTACAAACGGTTGCCAGGCGCGTGCTGGCAAATGTGCCTGAGCCCTTGGCGACTGAGGTGACTACTGCGTCCAGCCAGTGTATTAGCCACGTTCAGCTACAGGTATGGCGATTGGTCTATGACGGTGAGGCCATCGCCTATGAACCCCTTACTGGCCTGGTTGAGGTGCAGCCATGACCATGATTTTTCAGCACTGGCACCGCTGGTGCGATCGGTTGCTACAGCCGCCGCGCTATCTTTTGGCCCTGCGTTTGACCACCTGGCTACTGCTGCTCCACAGCATCGATGAATGGTTTTGGACGATGCTGCCAGAAAAACTGCTAGCGGCTGCCATGATCCTATGTCCGAGGCTTGTGCCCAAGCGCTGGCCCTGGCTAGCGCTGAGCCTTTGCCTGATAGTTCACAATTTGTGGCACTGGGCCACTTTGGTCAACCATGAATATCTGTATACCTACTGGGTGCTGGTGTGTACGATAGCCGTCTGTAGCCGTACGCCGAGACAGGTACTCAGCTGGAACGCCCGCTGGCTGATTGGCCTGTGCTTTCTATTTGCCACCAGTTGGAAATTTCTGGCGGGGGAGTACCTGGACTGTTCATTTTTGCACGCCACCTTTTTGTTGGATTCCCGCTTGGCCATGGGGGCAGTCCTACTGGGCGGTCTAGATCTGAGCACCCTGGCTGAAAACCGTCAGCTGTTTGAAACCATGCAGGCAGCGGGTAGCATTGACCCTCAAAATTTGCTCAGCAGCCCCCGCATGGCCGGTATAAGCCTGGTGCTGTCCTATTGGACAATTTTGATCGAAGGGCTGGTGGCGGCTAGCTTTTTGCTGACCGTGCCCCGCTGGCTATATCAAAAGCGAGATTGGATATTGGTATGTTTTGTGATCACGACCTACGCCGTAATTCCAGTGTTAGGCTTTGCTTCATTACTCATGGTAATGGGGTTAATTCAAACCAAGAGCATGCGAATGGCCTATGTCTATCTGGGGTTATTGATTTGGATGCCACTTTGGATGCCGCTGCCCCAGGGACTTTTTTGGGCTGCGCAAAGCATGCTTGGACAGGTGTAGCGCTAGCCCACCTGCGTATCCGGTGATTCCTGGAGGAGCCACAGTCCGCTGTAGGTCATGCCCGAATCATCGGGGCGGATCAGCAGGAAGTGTAGCCCCTTAGCCGCGACCTTGCGTTGCTCAAACGCCTTGGCTGCGCCACTGACGTCGCTATCATCAAAGGTGGTGAGTACCCAGCGATGGCCAGTACATAGCCCAAAGCTAACTCCATTAGAGTTAGGATAGGAGCCCAGCTAACTGTTTGGTGAGTCATCACACTAATGGCTAATTTTGCTAGTCAGTTAATATGATTGCCCGCTGGTATAAACAATGAATATCGTAGAAGCGGTTGTAAGTAAAATTCAGATACTACCGCCTGATAAGCAACAGGTAGTATTGGATCTCGTTGACCTTTTGCTACAAACTTTCCAACGAGAGCAGGCTCCAGTGCCTACAGTGGAAGCCGTGTCGGATCAAGTGGTGGAAAAGAACTACATTCCAACCTCTACTCTAGGGAAAAAATTGTACGAGATTCGTCAAAGAGCCATTGTTGAAAATATGGCTCCGATGACTGTCGATGCTGTTAACGCAGAAATTGCTGAGCATCGGCGACATCGCAGTTTTTATGTAGATTCTTAATGAAGACGTATCTCGATACTGGCGTATTGATCTCAGCTTTTCGTGTGAGCGGGGTGGCTGGTCAATATGCCATGAAAATTTTGGATGATCCCTCTAGGCGTTTTGGTTCAAGTATCTTTGTCAGGTTAGAAGCTACACCCAAGGCTATCTATCATCAAAACTCTACGGAGCAAGAATTTTATCGAGTATTTTTTGATGCCGTTACCTGTTGGGCAGACGATATAGAAAGTATCGTCGCAAATGCCTATCGGGTGTCTTCGACGTACGGATTAGCTGCTATGGATGCCCTACACATTGCAGCAGCTTTATCAATAGAAGCCGAAGAGTTTATAACGACTGAAAAATTGACTAAACCTATGTTTCGCGTGTCCGAAATCCAGGTGATTTCGCTATTTTCTTAGTTTTTTTAATTGCCGCCTGAGTAGGGTTAACTCACTTGTGCATCAGAGGATTCTTGTAATAGCCACAGTCCGCTGTAGGTCATGCCCGAATCATCGGGGCGGATCAGCAGGAAGTGTAGCCCCTTAGCCGCGACCTTGCGTTGCTCAAACGCCTTGGCTGCGCCACTGACGTCGCCATCATCAAAAGTGGTGAGTACCCAGCGATCGCAAAGCCCCGCTTCTAAAATAAGCCCATCGGGCTGACCGGCAATGTACTTCAAAAAGGTCGGTCGAACCGAGTCTAGCCACTGGGCCAGCGCCATAGCCCGCTGACCGCCATCGATGACCACCCCTGGAATTAAGACAGTGCTAGAGAGACCAATTTCCAGCGGCAACAGCTCTTTGGGTACCGAGCGGATGGGAATGGCTTCGTATTGAAACCGCAGCAAATCGGCGTTGGATAGCCCAGCAAACCGCCAGGTTTCACCCCAGAGATTGTCAGGTAAAGGCACCGGGGGTGACCGGTCAATGGAGAATGGGGAATAGGTTTCTCCGGTGTAGGTTTTGAGGTTGGGATACCAGGCGGTGCGCTGACGTAACCACTGCTTTAGGGTGGGCAGGCTACGTTTTGGAACCACTGGAATATCTAATTCTCGACAGGCCACCTCAGTCAGTGTGCGTGTTTGGGGACGAAACACATGTAGCGCCTTGGGCCGATAGCCGGCTCGGTGGATCGCCAGCTTGAGCTGGTGCCTCAGCCACATGGCATCTGCCTCGGGCTGAGGGCAGGTTTCCCCATAGCTAAAGTCCATGGTGGGGGTACACAGCAGCAACTCCCACAGGGAATGGCCCTCAGCGTTTTTTAAGGGACGGCGGTAGAAGTCAAGCTGCCAGGGTAGACTCATGGAACGTAGAGCTGGTTGACATAGTCAGACACCATGCGATCGCTATTAAAAACGGGGGCGATGGTGCGAATTGAGGCTTTCATCCGTTTGACCCAGCCGCGGGGAATGTGGTGGCGATCGCAATCATAATAAAGCCGTACAATATCCCGCTCTAGCTGCGCGTAAAACGACTCTGCATCTATCGTATCTTGAACGTCCTGATCGCGGGTCTCCGCCTCTTCACCAATGGTCCAGCCGTTGAGATGGGGTTTGTAACCTTCACACCACCAGCCGTCTAATACGCTAAAGTTGATGCCGCCGTTGAGGGCAACTTTTTGACCGCTGGTACCCGATGCCTCTAGGGGACGCCGCGGCGTGTTGAGCCAGAGATCAATCCCTTGGACCATTAGCTTAGACGTGTACATGTCGTAATCTTCAATAAAGGCAATGCGATCGCGCAAGTCCGGATGGCGGCTCCACTCCATGACCCGTTGGATAATGCGTTTACCAGCGGTGTCGTTAGGCCGGGCTTTGCCAGCAATGATCAGCTGTACGGGGCGCTTCTGGTTGGAAAAAATGCGAGTCAGGCGGCTGAGGTTGCGAAAGATCAGATCGCTGCGCTTATAGTCGCTAAAGCGTCGGGCAAACCCAAGGGTAAGGACTTTGGGGTCTAGCAGATGCTCCACCGCGTGGATATCATCGGAGCATTCATTGCGATCGCGCCTGGCCTTAAGGACCCGGTCGCGGGTATAGGCAATCAGCCGAGCTTTGAGGATCTGGTGCCGCTGCCACAGCCGCTCATCGGGGATGTGCTCAATCTTACTCCAGATGTCGGGGTCGCTAACGCGCTCGGCCCAATGTCGGCCCAGATAGTCTTCGTATAGGTCTTCTAGGAGGGGAGCAATCCAGCTGCGGGAATGGATGCCATTTGTAACATGGCTAATAACTTCTTTTGCCCCGGAGCGATCGGCGTACAGGTTTTGCCATAGCTGACGGGATACCTCGCCGTGGCGTTTGCTAACCGCATTAGCTGTGCGGGTCAGATATAAGGCCAGGGCGGTCATGCTAAACACGTCAGGGTTTGACGCCTGGGCACCCAAGGCCAAAAACTCCGTGCGGTCCAACCCCAGTTGGACCCAATAGTCGGAAAAGTAATGCTCCATCATACCCACGGAAAATGCCTGACCTGTCGGTACCGGCGTATGGGTGGTAAAGAGCGTGCGATCGCGCACGTAGGGTATGACATCTGTTAGGGTGCCGCCCATCTGCTCCAATTCAAACCGGGCTAGCTCTAGCAGAGCAAAGGCCGCATGGACATCGTTGAGATGATAGATCGCTGGCTCAATCCCCAGGGCCTGAAGCATGCGCACCCCGCCGACGCCTAGCAGCACCTCCTGGGCTAGCTGTTTATCGGGGTCACCGCTATATAGCTGGGCGGTAATCTGCCGATCGGCCGCGTCGTTTTCAATGATGTTTGTATCCATCAGATACAGCAGGCTGCGCCCCACTTGCACCTGCCAGACCTGGGCTTTGATCATGCGCTGGCGAATGGTCACCCGAATTTTGAGCCGCTGGCCATGCTCATTACACACAGGAATCAGCGGCAGGTTCTCAAAATCATTGTTTCTGTAGGAGGTTTCCTGCCAGCCGCTGCGGTTGAGCTGCTGCGAGAAATACCCCTGGTGGTACAGCAGGCCCACCCCTACCATGGGCAATCCCAGGTCCGAGGCCGACTTGAGATGGTCGCCTGCCAATACCCCCAGCCCGCCACAGTATAGCGGTAGCGATTCATGGACACCGTACTCAATGCAAAAGTAAGCGACCGGATTATCGACGGTGATGCTGGGGGCCGCCTCTTGGGCCCAGGTCTGATCCTGCTTGAGATAGGTTTGAAACTCAGCTGAGAGTGTCTGTAGCCGTTTGAGATAGTGGGGATCCTCTGCTAGCTGCCACAGGCGCTCCGCTGAAATGGCCTGCATCAGCGCCACCGGATTGTGCTGACAGTCTTGCCAAATATCAGGAGCCAGGGCGCGAAATAAGGACCCTCGCTCCGATGTCCAACTCCACCAGTAGTTGTAAATAAACTGGTTTAAGGGTTTGAGCGGTGGTGGCAGCTTGGCACTAACTGAGCGACGAAGATTCATAGGTCTTTTTTGATGAGCGGGATACTTAGAGGGGAGACAGCTGGCATAGCCTAGGCAAAACCAATGGGTCCAGACGTGCTGCGGTATAGTAAATCAGTTTTAATTCTGAGCTTACCCCTGCCATGGGCAGGAACAGCGACTACAGCGGCCCAGCCAGCAGCATTTTATGGCCCCAGCACTTACCCAATTTGGTCAGCAGATGTCCCACCTTACGGGGGTGCGGGCGATCATGAAAGATATCATCGAAACCCTACAGGTGGGCCAGTCTGTAGACTTTATTAACCTCAGCGCGGGCAACCCGGTAATTTTGCCCGAGGTGGAGCAGCTGTGGCGGGACTGCACCGCTGAGCTATTGGCTAGCGCCGACTACGGTGATGTGGTCTGTCGCTATGGGGCTAGTCGGGGGTATGAGCCGCTGATCGATGCGATCGCAGCTGATTTTAACCGGCGCTATGGCCTCGATCTCCAAGCCCATAATATTCTCATTACCCCTGGCAGCCAGGCCCTTTACTTTCTTGCGGCCAATGCCTTTGGCGGCTACACCACAGAGGGGCAGCTCAAAGAGATTATTTTGCCTTTGAGCCCCGACTATACGGGCTACGGTGGCATTTCCCTCTATCCAGAAGCGGTACGGGCCTACCGGCCTACCCTAGATGTGGATGCCGATGCCCACCGCTTCAAATATCGCCCCGACTTTAGTCAGTTAGCCATTAATGAGCAGACTGGATTTGTGCTGTTTTCGCGTCCGTGTAACCCCACGGGTAACGTGCTTACTGACCAGGAGGTTAACCGCATTGCCAGTCTGGCGGCTAACGTTCCTGTTTTTATCGACTCGGCCTATGCGCCACCCTTCCCGGCCCTCAACTTTACTGAAATGACACCTGTGCTAGCCCCCAATGTGGTCCATGGTATTAGCCTATCAAAAGCGGGGCTGCCCGGTGAGCGGGTGGGTATTGCCATTGGCGACGCAGCTACAATCCGGGTCCTAGAATCATTCCAGACAAATCTGTGTATCCACTCCTCCCGCTATGGTCAGGCCATTGCTGCCCGCGCTATCGCTTCAGGTGCCCTGGCTGAGCTGGCTAAAACCGTGATTCGCCCCCACTACCAGCAAAAATTTGCTGTGATTGAGGCGACCTTAGATGCCGCTATGCCCGCTGTACCCTGGTATTTGCACCGAGCGGAGGGCTCCATTTTTGCCTGGCTATGGCTGCAGGATTTACCCATGGATGACCAGGCGTTTTACCAGGCGCTCAAACGCTACGGTGTGATTATTGTTCCGGGCAGGCCATTTTTCCCTGGTCTTGGGGAGGACTGGAACCATACGCGTCAGTGTTTTAGGATCAGCCTCACGGATACAGCTGATAGAATTGCGATCGCAATTCGTCGCCTAGCTGCCCTTACAGACCAGGTCTATCGCCAATCTGCCCCATGAGCGCTCAATCTGACTGGCTCCCCATTGGCCGCATCGTTGGCCCCCACGGCCTCCATGGCGAGGTCCGGGTTTACCCCGACAGCGACTTTCCAGAACGGTTTGAGCAGCCTGGCAAACGCTGGCTGCTCAAACCCGGTGCGACCCAACCTGAGTCGATCAAACTGATCAAAGGCCGATTTCAAGACGGTAAGGGTCTCTATATCCTGAAGCTGGCTGGGGTTAACCATCGTCACCAGGCCGAAGCCCTGCGCGATGCCCAGCTACTGGTGGCGGTCCACGATCGCCTACCCCTAGAGCCAGGAGAATTTCACGTGGGCGATTTAATGGGGCTAGCCGTTATCCTTCAGGCAACCGGAGACTCGATCGGCACCGTTACCGATATTTATCGAGCGGGTAACGACTTGCTCGAAGTTACCCTGACCCCCAGTCCGGATGCAGACCCCCAGCCATCGCCACGAACCGTGCTGATTCCGTTTGTTGAGGCGATTGTGCCCGTCGTCGATCTAACGCGACAGTGTGTTGAAATTACGCCGCCGGGTGGCCTACTCGACTAGCTGTTTGTCCGCTGCGCTATAAGCCTGATTGGCTAGCCGCTGACGGATCCGTTCTAAGGTTTGGGGATCGTCAATTCGCTGCTCCTGATAGCCCCGCTGCCATACCGGGGTGCCGGAGTTCCCCCGCACCAGGTTGATGCGTTTGGCGGCCGCTGCCTTAAATCCGGCTACAAATGAAGAGAGGGCTCGAGGCTTGGGGGCACTTTGCCGTAGACCGTAAGTTGATGGTTGATATAGGTCGACGTTGACAACGGCAATTAGCGCCCTGATGCCATTGGGTAAAATTGTCCAAAGGTCTAGGGTGATATTACGCTGGTGAGCCGCCGCTATTTGTTGCCACTCATCTGCGGCAATCTGCCCTGACGGGTTGAGTATTGTCCTCTCGCTTGACCCATCGCCAAAAAGCTCTTCCTGGTGAGTTCGAAGATGAATATAGTAGAGCGTGGTTTGGGTTTGGGAGTTGCCAACCTGGAATGTACTAATCAACCTTCCCTCAGCGCCCAGACAGGCATGATGTTATTCGCTAAAGTTAGGTTGCCCAAAAAACAGCAGAATTCCCCCCTATAACCATTGAGTTAGCCTACCCACAGGCGAGCTGGTAAGGCTGCGACAGCTCCCCACTCTCCCAGCGGTGTACCATCAGAAAATGTGATTCTGGGATTCACAAGCAGAACACCATAGCGCTCCAGAGTCATAGAACTCCGTAAAGGCTGTCCAAAAAAATATCTAAAGTATGGGCAGAGCGAGACTCGAACTCGCATGACCAAAGGCCGCCACATTTTGAGTGTGGTGCGTCTACCAATTTCGCCATCCGCCCGCAGTCTCACTATTATAGTGGATGCTGTGCTTCTGCAGCAGGTTTTGATAATCTCGGGTGCTGTGCCACTGGGTAATTTCCTTTGCCCGTAGTACGGGAACCGGATGGGTTAGGTCTTGGGTGCGTATCTGTTTTAGCAGGGCCCCAATCTGATCATGTCCTAGACCTTCATAGGTACTGGCCTGGTCTAAAAAAGCATCCAAATTGAGCTGGGGAGACAGAGTGGCAGACCCTCCGGCTAGCTTCATCAGTACCGATGCCACCACGCGGGCATCCTGGCTGACCAATAGGGCGGCGCGATCGCAGGTAAATTCAGCACAGCGTACCCATTCTAAAATCTGAGTTTGCAAGGTTTGGGCCAGGGTCGGTCCCAGGGGTAGTTGGCTCGCCGCCAGGGCGAGCAAATTTGCCAGGGTCAGATACACGCCGTGGTCACACTTGAGATGGCCAAGCTCATGGCCGATTACCGCCTGCAGTTCTTTCGGTTCAAGCAGCTCAATCAGGGACGTATGAACCACGATAAATGGCTGTTTGCCGCGCATGGCAAACGTATAGGCGTTGGGGACCGGATGCTGCTTAACATAAAGCTGTGGCTGCTCTATGTCTAAAATTTGACAGGCGTCCACCAGCAGGGCGTACAGCTCAGGCAGCTGCTGCGGCCCTACTAAAACGCTGGTAGCAATGTTTTCCAAATAGAAAAATTGCTCTGCCGTGGGTCTGAGCAGCGCTCGAACCGCCAGCCCCAAACCGGGCAGCTGTTTTAGAGACTCAGTTGCTTGTAAATCTAAGGGATGACGAAAATGATTTGCTCGTAACCCGGTTAAAACAGACTGCTCAGTCACACTGTCCACCTTCCTGCGCCCGCTTGCTAGCCTTATCAGTGTAGCGTGGGCTAAACCCCCACTGGCTGTCCTGCTGCCATATCGGGTGTTGATGTATGGCCCTGAACCCGGTGCAGCTTGGCTCCTATTGCTGAGAGTTTGGCCTCAATATTTTCATAGCCTCGATCCAGGTGGTGCAAGCCGTGTAGCGTTGTTTTGTCGTCAGCGGCTAACCCTGCTACTAGTAGGGCTGCTGCCGCTCTCAGGTCGGTGCCAGTAACCGGTGCCCCCGACAGCTGGGGGACCCCCCGAATCACAGCGGAATTGCCGGTCAGTCGAATGTTGGCCCCCATACGATTAAATTCAGCCACATGCTGCAGTCGGTTTTCAAAGACCGTTTCTGTAATAACGCTATCGCCATCGGCCAGGGTGGTCAGGGCCATAAACTGAGCCTGCATATCGGTTGGAAAGCCCGGATGGGGACGGGTTTCAATTTCAATAGGCAAAATCCGCTCGCCTGGAATAATCCGCATTCGATTGGGACCTTCCATCTCGACTTGGGTACCCGCTTCACTGAGCTTGGCAATGACGGGGGTTAAATGTTCTGGAATAATCGGCGATAGGCTCAGGGGAGACCGGGTCATGGCACCGGCTAGCAGGAATGTGCCGGCCTCGATCCGATCCGGGATGATGCCGTAATCAGTGGAATGGAGACTGGGGACGCCGACAATTGTAATAGTGTTGGTTCCAGCCCCGCGAATACGTGCTCCCATGGCCCGACAGAAATTGGCTAGGTCTAAAACCTCCGGCTCCTGGGCGGCATTTTCAATCACCGTTTCGCCATCGGCCAGGGTGGCTGCCATCATTAGGGTTTCCGTGGCTCCGACGCTGGGGTAATCCAGATAGATCTTGCCCCCTTTGAGACGGCCACGACTGCCAGGCACATAGGCATGGACAATACCGTGGTCCATGTGCACTTCTGCCCCGAGTGCCTGTAGCCCTCGGATATGCAGCGCGACGGGACGGGCCCCAATGGCACATCCGCCCGGTAGGGGGATACGGGCTACCCCTAAACGCGCCAAAAGCGGCCCAATCACAAAGAAGCTAGCCCTGAGCTTGCTCACAATTTCATAAGGGGCGCGGGAATGGCTGATGGATGTGGCATCTACATCCAGGGTGTTTCCCTGGTGATTGACCTTAACGCCCAGGGCTGTCAGCACATCTGCCATGCGGCTAATATCCACTAAATCAGGAATATTGCGGATGCGACAGTCCTGGGAACACAGAATTGTCCCCGCCATGACAACTAGGGCAGAGTTTTTAGCTCCACTGACGGGAACATGACCCCTGAGGGGATGTTTACCCCAGATCTCAATGACGGGTGCAGACTCGCTGGAGGAGTGTTTATCAGCCTGGGGTGATGTAGCGATGGTAATATCCTCCAAATTAAAGAATAAGGCTTAGCCAAACAAGAACAGAAAATGAGCCGCTGGGGCTTGTCAATTTTGGTGATGATTCTACCTGAAACCACCGATTTGTTAAGTCATATTAATACCCTTTTATGTGCCCACTAGCGCTTTTATTTCTAGGGGCTTAAAAGATCGGCTTTTTAGCGGCGTATTTGGGGATTGACGAATCACCCTGATTGCTAGAGGATTATAAATCGCAGTTGCTTTTGTGACTTCGAGCGGAACTGGCGGAATTGGTAGACGCGCTAGATTCAGGTTCTAGTGTTCGCAAGGACTTCCGGGTTCAAGTCCCGGGTTCCGCATACTTTGACTGGGGTCGATTGGTATGAGCCAGCGGCCGTTTTTAGAGCGATAAATTTGGAGCAGCCTGTCTAGGACCAAATGGGTTTGGCGATCCTCTTTAGTTTTTCTTATCTATTTTTAATTCTTGATTGGCGGAATGGGGGGTGTTAAAAGCACAGCCATCGGTTTGGCGATCGATTGGGCGTTTGTGGTGCGTTACTCTCTGTCAGCAGGGCTCTCATTATTTTTACCCGGTTGCGAGGTCTAGATGTTAGATAGCGCTACTCCCATTAGCAGTACTAAAAATCCTTTGGTCAAGCAGTTTCGTAAGCTTCATCAGGCTAAGGAGCGACGTCGCCAGGGGGCATTTTTGTTGGAGGGAACCCATCTGCTGCAGGAGGCTTGTGCGGTTGCTTATCCTCTGCTGCAGGTGGCTGTGACCATGGCCTGGTGTCGTACCCATGGCGATCTGCTAGCTCAGATCCAGGGGCTGACAGGGGATATTCGTTTGGTAAGTTCTGAGGTGCTGGAGAGGATGTGTACAACGGTTAGCCCTGACGGTGTGGTTGCTATGGCCCAGCGCGGTGGGCTACCGGTCCCTGATTTTAGCGCTGTGTCTTTGGGGGTGGCCCTAGAGCGGGTGCAGGACCCCGGCAACCTGGGTACGATTGTTCGAACGGCGGCGGCGGCCGGGTGCGATCGCATGTGGCTAACCGCCGATAGCGTGGACATCGACCATCCTAAGGTGCTGCGGGCCACGGCTGGCCAGTGGTTTCGCCTGCCGGTGCAGACAGTGCAGTCCCTGGAGTCCCTGGCCGCGCTCAAGGTGCAGCTGGTGGCCACCACCCCAACCGCGCCCCTCGACTATTGGGATATAGACCTGCGGCCGCCGACGCTGTTTTTAATGGGGAACGAAGGGGCCGGGCTTTCTTCCCAGACCCTGGAGCTGGCCACCCACCGGGTCAAAATACCCCTGGCGGCCGAGGTGGAGTCTTTGAACGTTGCGATCGCAGCTGCCATCCTGCTATATGAAGCTAACCGTCAGCGTCAGGCGCTTGGCGAGTGGCGACCCTAACAATTTTTGGGAGCTGGGAGGTCGGTAGCCATCAGGGGCCGCTCATCGGGCCTGTCCAGGTTGGGTTGATTGGGTTTATGGGTCTTTGGGGAGGGCTGAGGCCCATCGTTTGGGACCTCGGTTTCTACCGCATCCCCCAAAAGCTCATCTAATTGCTCTAGGGACTGCATGAAATCAGCCATGGCAGACTGTCTTAGCTGACGTTTATCCATAAATTTTGTCTCGCGAGTCTTCGGCGTTCTGTGCTTGTGTCTATGGGCATGGTTCTCTACAGGTACTTGTATCGATGTTGAATTTAACAAATTTGGCAATAATTGCTCAACATCAAGTTGTCTAATATCCACAATCTAGTTGAGAATGGTTTTTGCCCCTATATTACCCATGCCGTTTTCCACCCTAGGCAGTTGATATGGAAACACCCGTGGTTAAGGGCATTGCTAACGTGCTGAAATAGGAGATCGTTGTGAGTTCATCCTTTGATTACGACCTAATCATTGTGGGTGCCGGTGTCGGCGGCCATGGGGCTGCGTTACATGCCGTCAAGCGAGGCTTGAAGACGGCCATTATTGAAGCAGCCGATATGGGGGGTACCTGTGTCAATCGGGGATGTATTCCGTCTAAGGCTTTACTGGCGGCGTCCGGTCGGGTGCGGGAACTGCGTGACAAGCACCATCTTCAGTCCTTTGGGATTCAGGTGGGGGATGTACAGTTTGAGCGCTCAGCCATTGCCGATCATGCGGGTAATCTGGTTAGCAAAATTCAGGGTGACCTGACCAACAGCCTGACTCGCCTAGGGGTAGATACCATTCGCGGTTGGGGTAAGCTGGCTGGGACGCAAAAGGTGTCTGTAGCCACCCCTGAGGGTGAGAAAACCTACACTGCCAAAGATATTATGCTGTCGCCGGGGTCGGTGCCCTTTGTCCCACCGGGTATTGAAACCGATGGCAAAACCGTTTTTACAAGTGATGAAGCGATTAGGCTTGACTGGCTACCCCAGTGGATAGCGATTATCGGTAGCGGCTACATCGGTCTAGAATTTTCCGATGTGTATACGGCCCTGGGCTGCGAGGTCAGTATGATTGAGGCCCTACCCCAGCTGATGCCCACGTTTGACCCGGATATTGCCAAAATCGCCAAACGGGTGCTGATCGACCCCCGCGATATTGATACCCACGTGGGTGTGATTGCTAAAACGGTTACCCCCGGCTCGCCGGTCACCATTGAACTGGCCGACCTCAAGACTAAAGAAACGGTCGAGGTGCTTGAAGTGGATGCCTGTCTGGTGGCCACTGGCCGCATCCCAGCCACCAAGGATACCGGGTTAGAGAGCCTGGCCATTGCCACCGACCGGCGGGGATTTATTCCTGTGAACGAGCGCATGGAAGTTCTGCGGGATGGTGAACCCGTGCCTCACCTCTGGGCGATTGGTGATGCCACGGGCAAGATGATGCTGGCCCATGCCGCTTCGGCCCAAGGGGTGGTGGCCGTTGAAAATATCCTAGAAAATAGCCGTACCATTGACTATCGCAGCATCCCGGCAGCGGCCTTTACCCATCCGGAGGTGAGCTTTGTCGGACTGACCGAGCCCGCGGCTAAGGAGCTGGCGGCGGCTGAAGGCTTCCAAATTGGCTCCGTGCGCAGCTACTTTAAGGCTAACTCCAAAGCTTTAGCGGAAAACGAGTCCGATGGTTTGGCCAAGGTGATTTACCGCAAGGATACGGGGGAAATTTTGGGTACCCACATCATCGGTATCCATGCGGCAGACCTGATTCAAGAGGCGGCCAATGCCATTGCCCAGGGACAAACGGTCAAAGACCTGTCGTTTATTGTGCACACCCATCCCACCCTGTCTGAGGTGTTGGATGAAGCCTTTAAGCGGGCGGAGGTGGCAGCATGATCATTAGACGGCGTCCCCCCAACCCGGCTGTATCGGTTGATACGCTGCGCTACCAGGTAAATATGCCCAACAGCGAGCCGCAGAACATTCTGGAGAAGATAGTCTGGCATAAGGAATCTGAGGTGGCTCGCCTGCGGGAGCAGGTGCCCCTGGCCGATCTACAGCGGCAGGTTCTAACGGCAGCTCCGCCGTTAGATTTTGCCAGGGCGCTGCGCCACGGCCATACTCAACCGGCTGTTATTGCTGAGGTTAAAAAGGCATCCCCCAGCAAAGGGGTGATTCGGGAGGACTTTGATCCGGCTGCGATCGCAGCCGCCTATGAGCAAGGGGGTGCTACTTGTCTATCGGTGCTGACCGATCAAAAATTTTTCCAAGGTAGTTTTGAGTATCTTGCCCTAGTGCGTCAGGCCGTCAAGCTACCGCTTCTATGTAAAGAATTTATCATCTATCCCTATCAAATCTATCTAGCCCGCATCCACGGAGCCGATGCCATTTTGCTGATTGCGGCCCTCCTCCCAAACAAAGACCTGGGCTACTTTACCCGAATAGCTAAGGCTTTGGGGATGGCGGCCCTAGTGGAAGTCCACACCGTTGAAGAACTTGATCGCGTGCTTAGTCTAGAACACGTTAAGGTAGTCGGTGTAAATAACCGCAACCTTGAAGACTTCTCGGTGAGCCTAGATACTACATGCGATCTAGTGAGTCACGCCTCGGGCCATCCACGGGCCCAGGAGATTTTGTTTGTGAGCGAGTCCGGTATCCATCAGCCAGATGATGTTTCAAAGGTTGTCTGTGCTGGAGCCCAAGCTATCTTGGTCGGTGAGTCACTGATGCGGCAGCCTGATCCCGGTGCTGCCATTGGTCGCTTGATTCCATAGGTCCCATGGACCTGATCTACTCATTTCAGATTATCTACTCTGGTTATCCTGTTATGGATCGTCCCATTCCACTGCCGTCTCATATTCACTACGAACTACTCCTAAGACTCCTAGAGCGTGAGACAGCAGCGGCCATCTATCAGCACTCCCCCCAAAAAAAACAGCTACAAGAACTGATTATTACCCTGCGTAAGGCCATGTCGCAGCAAAAGCAGCTGGAGGAAAGCTGCAGAGTTTCCGGGCTGCCGGTGGAATATCACTGGTCATTAAATGAGAAGCCAGATAGCTAAGCAGCTTAATAAAATACCCGCAAAAAGTAAGCACCTGATTGAATTCTAAAATTCAATCAGGTGCTTACTTTTTTGACTTGGACGCTTTAGAAGTAATCTAAAACAGCTATCAACCTAGGGATGAAGCAACAGGTCAGGAAAGAACCGGTTAAATTCGATCAGAATGCCAGCGGTAATAAGCATCCAGATTGTGGCTACGACAGGTGCTGTAGCAAGATATTTTAATAAACCTTCGGGCATGGGAAGTGGTGTCCTGAATAAAAAACGTTTAGGAAAAGGAGCAAAAACTCAACGTGGCTCAACCATCTCGATTCAGCGTATTGAGCCTAAGCCCTATTCAAGCAGCCTTGCCTAGCGAGGTGAGACGGTAATCTCATCCTCCTTGGCAAACATTTCACCAGAAACCATTTCTTTGAATGCTGCCAATGGCCAAGCAGCCCCCGCCAAGGAGGACTTAATAGCTAGGCCAGTGTCAATAATGATTTCCATTTCCTCAGGCTTCTTAACAGAGCGAGACTCGATCAGGTAAGAGCGACCAGCCCAGCCAATCCAGCCAGCAATGTAAAGGAATAGAATGCCGGGAATGACAAATTCACCCAGGTGAGCCAAATCACCGTCTACTACCAGGTGAGGGAGACCGTCTTCGCCACAGAGCAGGGTGGAATTAGCATAAAAATCAAAACGCGCTTTAGCACCCTCTGTCTTAGCCGCAGAAGCACGTTGTTGGAACGCTGCAGATTCGCCGCAGGGGGTCAAACCGGCTACGTTGTCTCCGGCCATGCTAGCAGAGGCAGGAGCCGCGAAGCCAAACCAGAGGCAGAATACTAGAGCCAGAGCAAACAACCGTCGCATAAAATATTTCCTTTGTGTTTTACAAAAGACAAGAAACTGCTGTTGACAACCT
>JBCCAQ010000068.1:0-18727 GCA_039814735.1 Cyanobacteria bacterium P01_A01_bin.15 | reverse complement strand
TGGCATCGGTGCTGCCCCCATCACCCCTGAGCTTGCTGGGCAGTATCTAGCAGCGTTGGGCAAACACCACAGCGTTACCCTATTTGAGTGCTATTTGAGTGACTACGCTGGCCATACCCAGGTTTACGACCAGGCGGTGGCTGTCCTGCAGCGGATCGATTGCTTTTTAGCCGCCGTAGTAGAGCATTTGGGAGCAGACACCACCCTCATTGTTGTCAGCGATCATGGCAATGTGGAAGACTTATCCACTAAGCGCCACACCGTAAATGCCGTACCGCTTTGGGTAGTCGGTCCCGCCGCCCAGGCATTTGCCCATGTCGATGATCTCACCGGTATTACCCCAACCATCCTGGCCGCTATTTAAGCCCATACTAAAATAGCGGCCCCCAAAAAAAGACACCTCGGGGCACCTAATCAGCCGCTTTAGAAGTAGACACTCTTCTGCAGCGCTGGCTGATACTTGCCAACAACAGTCAAAAGTTGGTTTACATCGATGGGTTTAGACACATAGTCCGTGGCCCCGAGTGAAAAGATCTGATTTTGATCCGCCAGCATGGACTGCATAATCACCGGCGTATTGGAAAGACTGGGATGCGCTTTGAGAGTTTTCAACAGATATCCCGCTTCCGGCTCCGGTATCATCGCGCTAAGGAGAATAATATCAGGTAGCAGCTGCTCGGCCATCTTTAGACCTTTGCGACCGTTGTGGGTCAAAACAACAAAGTAGCCCTGACTTACGAGCGTCCTCCATACGAGTTCACTGGCTTCCATATCATTATCAATGACCAGCACACAGGCTGAGCACTGGTTTGTTGTGAGTAAAGAATCGGCTAAACTAAAGTCTGAGTCAGGAATATTCGCAGCATCGCCCCCATTATCGTGGACACTTTCTGGTAAAGGGATATGTTCCTGCAGGGGTTCAGAGACGGGTACTTGAACCGTTTGGGGAATCCGAAGCACAAAGGTTGTTCCTTGGTCCACCTCACTTTCCACCGTGATTGTCCCCCCCATCATTTGGACAAACCGTTTTGTGATAGTCAGCCCCAAACCAGTGCCCCCATACTGTCGAGTTGTTGACGAGTCTGCTTGGGCAAAAGCATTAAAAATCTTCTGCAGCTGTTCTGACCGCATACCGATACCCGTATCTTGAATCCGAAACTCTATCCAGCTACCGTCGGTATTGTTGGTGGAGTCGACACCGAGGGTAATGGTGCCATTTTTAGTAAACTTGCTAGCATTACTCAGCAGATTCAAAAGACTTTGACGTACTTTCACATCGTCTGCATGCATATGCCCAACGGTGTCAGGGCATTGAATTTCTAAAATATTGTTATTTTTATCTATCAGGGGCTGTATTGTTGAGACAACATCCTGCAGCAGAGGTGAAATCTCAAAGGTTTCCAAGTACAGTTCCATATGACCCGCTTCCACTTTGGAAAGGTCTAAGATATCATTGATCAGATTTAACAAATGTCTGCCAGCCCCCTGGATTTTTTGCAATTCAGGGATAAAGTCTTCCTGGTCAAGATCCTCTGCATCTTCCTCAAGCATTTCGCTATAGCCGATAATGGCATTGAGGGGAGTCCGCAGCTCATGGCTCATGTTGGCAAGAAATTCACTTTTTGCCTGACTGGCGCTTTCTGCTTTTTGACGATCTGCTTCAGCCTTTTTGCGAGTTTCGTCTGCCTTTTGTAAAGCTTCGTCATTGGCTTTAAGGCTCAGTTCAAGCTGAAACTCAGCTCGCTTGCTGGCACTGATATCCTGCCAAAAGACTGAGAGACCCTTTGCATCAGGATAAAGACGAAACCTAAGCCAGCTAGCCCCATGGGGCAATCTGGCTTCAAAGGTAACGACAGACTGTTGCGCCACCGCCTGCTGATAGGCGTGGGTTTGATCTTGACCCAGTTCATGGGGAAGCACGGTCCAAAAAAGCTGACCGACTAGCTCTTCTGGTGATTGATCAAGACTCTTCGCCGCCAGGGTATTGACATGGGTAATAATCCATCGCTGGTCTACTCCCACATAGGCATCGCCAATACTCTCAAACCAATTTTGAGTCAGTTGGTCAATCTGGCGAGATTGATGCCTCCGTGACCACACATAGGCCGCACCCCCCAGCGTGCCAAGCAATAAACCAGCCGCCCCTAGCTGAAATAGTCTGGCCTGGAGAGGGGTGTCGCCATTGGGTTGGGATACGGCTCGGCTGAGCTGTATTGTCGAAAAGGACAGTGGCGTCAGCTGATTAGCCTGGGGCTTATTTTCTAGGTTACGGCTCGGGGGGGGTGATGCGATCGCACTATCACCGTGGTTGTCAATCGTGTTCCTATCAGCCGCGCTATCAACCAGGGGCTGCCACCGTATAATTTGAAAATCGAGCGCCAATTCCTTTGCATCGTGTTGGTGCTGCAGCCGATCTGGGTAGGTCAAGTGGTCATCCGGCAGCATTAAACGACCTGTTGCCATGAGCCCAACCCAAGTTAGCAGAGCGCCAGCCACAGGCAGGAGCAAGTTTTGCTTCATAGGTTATTTCCTGCGAGAGGATCCATCATCGCGATTTAAAAACTGATCCACCTTCTCTAGCTGCTCGTTTTAGAACATGACTAACTGCCCCAAAGTCGGAACGGCTTTATGACCAGCTGTCACATATCACCGTGAAAGCCCAGGCCAACAAAAACTCAGCATAGGTTCGGCAATTACATATCTATAGATACAGATAAATCCAGCAATAATCTGGAAGCATCGGAAACCACGTAGATAAAGACATTATTATGTACGGCTAAAAACAATTAACTGGAAATTCATCTAATTAGACGCTAGTTTGGGAGACGCCATGACGCTAGCGTCAATGTTTTATTTTTCATCATTGAGCCCCAGATCATTGAGTCCCAGCCATACACCCATCGATTTCAACCTTAAAGAAGGGCGTCGCCATCAGCATTTGCTCAACCGCAGCGGTGTGGGCTCTTCCTACGCTGCAATGCTTTGACGACTCAGCATTTCAATCTTTGACGAACTAGCTGTATTTTTAGGATATTCACCCGATTTGGGTTAGATGTCCGACCATGGGCTCTATTCTGCCATCGGCAAGGGTGCCACCTAGAGGCTCTGACCCAACCGAGGCGCTGTGGGCTCTAATTCACAGGTGAACCGTTGAGGACTTTACAAAGGGGGGCGTCCCACTGACGCTAAACAAAGGCTTATGGCCATATCGATTGCAGATCAAACGATTCTCATTACCGGGGCTAGCAGCGGTATTGGTAAATCCTGTGCCCAGCTATTTGCCCAGGCCGGAGCCAGGCTAATCCTAGCCGCGCGACGACAGGAAAAGCTGCAGACACTGGCAACAGCCCTGGAGCAGAAATACAGTACCAAAACGTTTCTGCTGCCGTTAGATGTGCAAAATTACAGCTCGGTCAGCACCGCCATCAATGGTTTACCAACAGATTGGCAAACCATTGATGTTCTGGTCAATAATGCGGGCCTGAGCCGGGGGTTGGACAAACAGTATGAGTCTCCCGTGCAGGACTGGGAGGAGATGATTGATACAAATGTCAAAGGACTGCTGTATGTAACGCGGGCTGTGGTGCCTAACATGGTGAGTCAAAACCGGGGTCACGTGGTGAATATCGGCTCCATTGCCGCACGGCAAACCTACCCTGGCGGCAGCGTATACTGCGCTACAAAGGCAGCGGTTAAAGCCCTATCAGAAGGCCTAAAGATTGATTTGTTGGGTACACCTGTACGAGTGACTAACATTGAGCCAGGGCTGGTGGAAACAGAGTTTAGCGCAGTGCGGTTTCGGGGAGATGAGGACCGGGCTCAATCGGTCTATACGGGGATGACGCCACTCACCCCGGAGGACATTGCTGACAGTATTTTATTTGCTATTACTCGTCCAGCCCACGTTAATATCAGCGAAATTTTTCTGATGCCCACCGACCAGTCTTCTGTTGTTCATGTGCATCGGAGAACAGAGTAAGTCTTGAATTGACCTTAACCTGCCTACGCTTGGGGCTATCTGGGACCGATTACCCTCAACAATAATGATTGTACATAGGACTGATAATCCAGCTGCAACCCTGATCGAGAAGTTGCCTTATGAAAACGTTTTTCGATGCCTGTTCTAGCTCTTGCTTATCTACAGAGGGGCCACACCATGGGATAAAGCTGTACAGCGCTTTAACATTGGTGCGCCATGTATTAGCACTCGAATACCATCCGAAACCATGACACGGAGGCTATTTTAGCCCTCTGTCAACCCCGTTTATAAAACAGTATTTTCCCACAGAGAGAACTAATAGAGTGAGCAGAAGCCTGAACTCCAGCGAGTCATAGCGTTTGTCCTATCAGACTGACGGAGTTAACCGTATCCAGATCCATTTATAATGTCAACGTATTACCCACCATCCAAAATCAGTCATGTTGTCAGCTGTTGAGCCTAAATTGAATACAGATAAGCAGACTGTATATTTTCGCTGCATCAAAGGCTGTGAGGCTAAGCACTCGATCTTTGACGTGATCTACACCTGCCCATCCTGCGGCAGCCTGCTAGAAGTACACCACGAGCGTGAACCACTAAAAAAACGCAATGCGGCTCAGTGGAAACAGCTGTTCGATTCGCGGGTCGGCACTACGACATGGCCCTATGGTAGCGGTGTGTGGGGCATGCGGGAGTGGGTCATTCCTTCGCTGGCTGACGAAAATGTAGTCAGCATGTTTGAAGGCAACACCAACCTGTTTTGGGCGGAACGACTGGGGCATCAGCTTGGTGTCCCCGACCTGTGGATCAAGCTCTGCGGCAATAGCCACACGGGCAGCTTTAAGGACCTTGGCATGACCGTATTGGTGAGTGTGGTCAAACAAATGATGGCCCAGGGCAGTTCGGTAAAAGCCGTTGCCTGTGCTAGTACCGGTGACACCAGCGCTGCCCTAGCGGCCTATGCGGCCTATGCTGGTATTCCAGCTGTAATCTTTTTGCCAGCGGGTAAGGTCAGCACGGCACAGCTGATCCAACCTGTTGCCAACGGTGCCCACGTGCTCGCCCTCGATACCGACTTCGATGGCTGTATGGAAATTGTCAAAGACATCACCCAAGACAATTCGATCTACCTGGCTAATTCGATGAATAGTCTACGCATCGAAGGTCAAAAGACGGTCGGTATTGAAATCCTGCGTCAGTTTGACTGGGAAGTACCCGACTGGATCGTGATTCCAGTCGGCAATCTTGGCAACATCAGTGCCCTACACAAAGGCTTTCAATTGATGATGGACCTGGGGCTAATTAATCGAATGCCTAGGCTAGTGGCGGCCCAAGCAGCCAAGGCCAATCCTTTTTATGAGTCATTTAAAAACGGATTTAAAGAAAAAATCAGCGTCACAGCCCAACAGACATTGGCCAATGCCATCCGGATTGGTAACCCCGTCAGCTATGCAAAGGCCATCAAAGCCATCGTGGAAACGGACGGTGTTGTCGAACAGGCAACCGAAAATGAACTGGCTGCCGCCGCTGCCCATGCGGATTTGACCGGTATGTTTACCTGTCCGCACACCGGAGTTGCCCTGGCCGTGCTGACAAAACTAATCAAGCGCGGTGTGATCAAATCCAGCGACAAAACAGTGGTGATTAGCACAGCCCACGGGTTGAAATTTACAGACTTTAAGGTGGGGTACCACGAATCAAGCCTAGAAGATATAACCAGTCAGTACGCTAATCCTGCGGTTCATTTACCCGCCAGTGCAGATGCCGTAAAAGCTGAAATTGAAAAACGGCTCAGTCATTACGATTAAAAGATGCAACAGCTTACCCTCACCCGCCCCGATGACTGGCATCTGCATCTACGCGACGGTGCAGCCCTAAAAGCGGTCTTGCCACACACGGTGCGTCAGTTTGCCCGCGCCATCGTTATGCCAAATTTGAAACCTCCGGTGCGCTCGCTCGCTGATGCGGCTGCCTATCGCGATCGCATCAGCGCAGCCATTCCGGCCGGTGGACAGTTTGAGCCACTGATGACCCTCTACCTCACCGACAATACCAGCCCCGAAGACATTATCGCGGCCAGCGCATCCCAGTTTGTCAAAGCAGTCAAATACTATCCGGCCGGGGCAACGACCAATTCAGAGTCCGGTGTGACGGATCTTCGGAGGTGCGATCGCGTCTTCGCCGCCATGCAACAGACAGATATGCCCCTACTGCTACATGGAGAAGTCACCAATCACGATGTTGACGTATTTGATCGAGAGAAGGTGTTTATCGAGCAATATCTGCTCCCCCTGAGACAGCGATTTCCTAAACTGCGTATGGTGCTTGAGCACATTACCACCGCAGACGCCGTAGAGTTTGTCCTGGCCAATAACAACATTGCCGCAACAATCACCCCCCAACATCTGTTGTTTAGCCGCAATATTCTATTCAAAGGAGGCATTCGCCCCCACTTTTATTGTTTACCTATTTTGAAACGGGAGCAGCATCGCCAAGCAATTTTGCAGGCGGCCACCTCTGGTAATCCTAAGTTTTTCCTGGGCACCGATAGCGCCCCCCATTCTCGCCACAGCAAAGAAACGTCCTGTGGCTGCGCAGGTTGTTATTCAGCGTTGCACGCCATGGAGCTATATGCAGAAGCGTTTGAGAGCGTTGATGCCCTCGATAAACTAGAAGCGTTCGCCAGCTTTCACGGACCGGACTTTTATCAGCTCCCACGCAATACCGAGCAAATTACCTTGACCAAAACAACTTGGCGCATTCCAAATGAACTCCCCTTTAGTGAAGGCGGGCTCGTACCTTTACGGGCCGGGGAGGAAATGGCATGGCTAATGGTGTGACCCTAGGGTCACACCACAGATCGCCGTCAGGCTTTGGAGAAACTAAGGAAACAAAATTAATTAGGCTCCACTATTGGATGTACAGACGTTGCAGGCAACGTCTCTCCAGCATTAACGTTTGGATCTTATAAAATCTCTATCCCTAACGAGCTGGCTCTGGTTCAGGAGACCCTGACTCAGGCACGGTGGCAATCCCCCCTTGCACACTGACATTTTGTGATGACCCCGCAGTTCAATCTTAATTGATCAAGAATATTGAAAGCCAGCTGCGATCGCAGCCGCTGCCCCATGCCTGATCCCAAAGCAGGGCATATCAAATCGTCGGAACCCAGCATCAGTGCTCCAGGGCATAGGCCAACGCCCACGGAGTAATGCGACTGATCGTAGCCCCATGGTGAGAGTTTCAAAGCAGCGATCGGTTGGCTGGTCCTCTACCGCCAAAAATGTATTCTCTCTCACATTTTTTCAAAGAAAACCGTGCGGATTACAGCCGTGATAACTCACTGATATCGACTACTATGTATCTGGGCAATCTCTCTAGCGGAGGGAGTCACATTGGAATTAACAACTATTGTGTCAATTGTTTAGCACTTTGGCCAAGCGGCAAAGCGACTAAACACCAGATATTGGATCAATAAAAACAGTGAGGACTGTTTTTATACCCGTTTGTTTTAGTCGGACTGTACTCAAGGGAGCATATCCATGAAACCGTTGATCCATCGCACCAAAATTGTTGCTACTATTGGCCCCGCCAGCAGCTCACCCAAGGTGATTAAACAGCTGATGTTAGCTGGGATGAATGTGGCCAGGTTAAATTTCTCCCATGGCAGCTACGAGGATCATGCCGCCCTCATCAAAAAGCTGCGCTCCATTGCCGATGAGCTAGAGCTACCGCTAACGTTGCTGCAGGACCTACAGGGGCCTAAAATCCGCGTGGGAGAGCTGCCCGATGCGGGGATAACCCTACACCAGGGCGATGATATTATCCTGGTTCCCCTAGAAGAGTACACCCAGCAGGCAAAGACTATTGGTATTGATTATCCCCATGTCGCAGAGGAGGCCAAAAAAGGGGATCTGGTACTGCTAGATGATGGTCTGCTGGAGCTAAAAGTCGAGACGGTGGAGGGCCATGCCGTTCGCTGCACCGTGGTAACCGGGGGGTTGCTCAAAAGTCATAAGGGAGTCAACTTCCCGACATTAAATCTGCGACTACCGTCAATGACCGAAAAAGACATTCGGGATCTCGACTTCGGCGTGGAGCAAGATGTTGATATTATTTCACTAAGCTTTGTACGTCAGGCTGAGGATGTACAGGAACTCAAGGCTCGACTGGCTCAAAAAGGAAGCAATATCCCGGTGCTCGCCAAGCTAGAAAAACCCCAGGCAATCGCCAATTTAGAAACGATTGTCGATGAGTGCGATGCGATTATGGTGGCACGGGGCGATCTAGGCGTGGAGATGAGCCCTGAAAAAGTGCCCCTAATCCAGAAAAAGATTATCCGTCTCTGCAATCAGAAAGGGATTCCTGTAATCACGGCGACTCAAATGCTGGATAGCATGATTCACAATCCACGCCCCACCCGGGCCGAGGTAAGTGATGTTGCTAACGCAATTATCGATGGCACCGACGCTGTGATGCTGTCAGGGGAATCAGCGGTGGGGGCGTATCCGGTGGAAGCGGTCAAAATGCTTGCCCGCATTGCCACCGACATCGAGCCAGAAACCGAGTTTGTAGACTATCCGCCCCCCGAAATTGACGATCCCCACGCCATCAGTGAAGCGCTCAATGCCATTGACCAAGTCCTGGATCTGCAATGTATTGTCAGTCTTACCGAGACAGGACGCTCGGCCAAACTGGCGGCTGCCGAGCGTCCTAGCGTTCCGGTTGTGGCATTGACCGCAAATATTGAGGTCTACCATCGGCTAAACCTGGTGTGGGGAGTGCGACCGGTTTTACTCAAAGATTTGGACGGCCCCATCGAATCGATCCTAGAGCAGATGGAGACTTGTCTGATGGAAAAAAGGTTTGCAGCACCTGGTGATAAGGTACTGCTGCTAGGGGGCCTACCGATGCATGTCCCCCACTCTACAAATTTTCTTAAAATTCACACCATTGGCCGTCAGTATTGATTGAAGTATCGCTTGGGGGGTGGGCGACCGGACTGTCTAGACCCTGCTAATCTCACCCCAACTCTATGGGTAACATCCTGTTAAATCTATAGCTGTTTAGCCCAATAGTCACGGTTGATGCAGCATGCTAAACATAGCATCAGCTATACCGTAAACACATATCGCCACTTCACGAAAAATCTATGGAAATCGAGAAGCCTACCCTAGGCCTAGGAGAGCATTCTCCAATTGAAGTTGCTAGTAAAATGCACACGTTTTCTCGGGATATGCAGTCCTATTATAAAATTGCCCACGGTCATTTACTGGATAAGCTCGACCAGCTGGCGGATGAAGCCGACCTATCTGAGATTAAGTCAGAACTACAGGACATCAATCAGAAAATCGAATACTTTCACATGTTGAACAGCGCTGCTTCCATTGTAAGTACGCTTTTACACAGTCCTCTGATGGTGACGGAATTCCGTAAACCCAGCTAGGACAGACCTGAGCGAGCCCCTCCTAGCCCCCAGGTCAGGGGGGCAAAGCCATACTTAGTCTTTAGATTACAAACGACCGGGCCTTCGATGGCTACAATGCAAAGGTGGTCAGCAGATGGAATAGAGTACACCATGACACAAACTCTCCTGGATCAATTGCGTGAAATGACCGTAGTGGTTGCCGATACCGGTGATATCAAGGCAATTGAACAAGTTAAACCGCAGGACGCCACAACTAATCCATCCTTAATCACGGCGGCGGCACAGATGCCCCAATATCAGGGGATTGTTGACGAAACCCTCCAAACCGCCAAAGCCGATTTGGGTCCGGATGCGAGTACTCAAGCCATTGTCAATCTGGCCTTTAAGCGTTTGGCTGTCGCCTTTGGTCGCAAGATCCTAGATATTATTCCCGGTCGTGTCTCCACAGAAGTCGACGCTCGCCTGTCCTATGACACTGAAGGAACCCTGGCCACCGCCCGCGATCTGATCTCCCAGTATGAGACGGTTGGTATTTCCCGCGAGAGAATTTTGATCAAGATTGCTGCCACCTGGGAGGGGATCAAAGCTGCCGAAATTTTAGAAAAAGAGGGTATTCACTGTAACCTGACGCTGTTGTTTGGTCTGCACCAGGCCATTGCCTGTGCCGAGGCTGGGATTACCCTAATTTCTCCATTTGTCGGGCGAATTCTTGACTGGTATAAAAAAGATACGGGCAGAGATTCCTATCCACCGGCGGAAGATCCGGGTGTTTTGTCCGTAACTGAAATTTTTAATTACTATAAGAAGTTTGGCTACAGCACCGAAGTAATGGGGGCCAGCTTTCGCAATACTGATGAACTGAAAGAGCTAGCAGGCTGCGATCTGCTCACAATTTCGCCTAAGCTGCTGACCCAGCTAGATGAGGTGACGGCCAACCTTCCCCGCAAACTGTCCCCGGAAACAGCAACAGATCTGGAAATTGAAAAAATTTCAGTTGATCAAGCCACCTTTGATAAGATGCATGCCGCAGACCGCATGGCATCAGAAAAGCTAGCTGAAGGCATCCAGGGATTTACCAAAGCCCTTGAATCGTTGGAAGCTCTGCTGGCTGACCGACTTGCCCAACTGGATGGACAGGACATCGTGAGCCATGCGGCTGAAGATGTCTTTCGTGCCTACGATCTTGACGGCGACGGCTTTATCACCCGCGAGGAATGGATGGGGGCCGATGCCGTATTTGACGCCCTCGACAGCGATCATGACGGTAAAATTACCCCTGAGGAAATGGGGGCTGGGCTGGGGGCGGCGTTTAGATTGGCAAACGTCTGATGGGGGCGGCGGCGGTTCCCACAGCGATGGCAGCTTAGTCCAACGGTGATAAAAGCGGACTCTCTCTATGGACGAGTATGTAAAATTTGGTGAGCTATCTCCTACGGTCTATGCCGACGCTCTACTTGGGCGTGAACAGTTTATGGATATGGGCATCCGGGAAATGTGGCCTGGCATACCTCGGATTGCAGGGCCGGCCTATACGGTGAGCTGTGCACCAGGGGACAACCTGATGCTACACGCGGCTATCTATCGGGCGACTCCGGGTGCGGTGATTGTGGTCAAGGCTGGGGATATAGACTACGCCATGTCAGGGGGGAATATCTGCGCTGTTGCTCAAAAAAGAGGCATTGCCGGTTTTGTTGTGGATGGTGTAATTCGAGATGTGGCGGAGGTCCGCGAGCACCGGTTTCCGGTGTTTGCTCGGGGAGTGATGCCGATTCCTGGCCAAAAACAAGGGCCGGGCACGTTACAAAGTACCATCATTTGTGGGGGCGTTCAGGTAGAGGCCGGGGACATTGTTGTCGCCGATCAAGAAGGAATTGCGGTCATTCCGGCAGCGAGACAAGAGACCATCTGGGATATTGCCAAACGACGGGCAGAGCGAGATGCCGCCAAGTCTCTGGATGATTGGGAACATGAGCACCATGCTAAGGTTGAAAAGATTCTCAACGAAATTGGATATGGTGGATAGGTGTCGTATGGACAACTAAGGCCGCAGCCGACGGCTGGTGCGATCGCAATAGTTCGCTATCTTAGCCTGGCACCGTTGCAGCTGGCGCTGCCAGGAATAGCGACGACACCAGGTCCAATAGCTAGGAATCGCGACATGGTCTAAAAACTGTTGCCACCTGTTCACAATAGCTGCTGACGTGTAGTGTACCGCTCGCCGTTTACCGTTGTTGACCAGGGTCCGCCGGACGGTCACATTCTGTTGCAGCCTATCTAGACAAGAGAGCAGCTCCGCCATAGAATTGGCTTCTAAATAGTTTACCTCGGTAGTTCCTTCGGCACGGTAGGCAAGTTCTCGCCCCAGTATGGCCGGTACGCCAGCTAGCCAGGCGTTGTATAGTTTTGTCGCGGGTTTACTGCGGTAGCCGGGCCGTCGCAGGTGAAACTGCCGAATCGCGACAATAGCATCAATGGGCCGATAGTCATTCCAGCGGGTATCAACGGATTGATACTCGTTCCAGTCGTTGGTATTGATCACCGGTAGCCACTGCAGGCCTCGCTGCTGCAGCTGAATTTCCCATGCGGGCTCCAGTAGGGCAGGGGCCAGACTGTTACGATGCCCCAGAAATGCAACGGTTTTAAATCGGTCCTGGGGCTGGCGCGATCGCAGCCCAGGCTGGGGCCAGTGGGGAATAAAGTAGCGCCCTCGAGATGCCTCGCAGGGGTTTTGAACCACATGGAGCTGGGCCTGGGAACACAGCGGCGATTCTGCCTTTAAGCAAATTAATAGGCGGTTGGGGCCAGGACAGACGGTTCCTCCCCGCGTAGCATTGGCATGGAATAGGACAATACCCCGCTCCGGCAGTTGGTCGGTCAGCTGACAGACAACACCCGACTCCCGCAGTTTTAGATAAGTTTGTACGGTCCAAGCATAAATTCCCAAGCCAAAGCCTGCCCAGTTCTCAGCACTGGTGGCTGGTAGCTGGGCAGGCCAAAATTGGATTGGAAGATAAAAGTAAATGTCTGGAAACAAGGGAGTAAAAACGTGGGCCTTGCTGCAAGACTATACTTTTTTACTAGCCAGGACTCTAATTTTAGTAATTAATGAATTTTTGAGTTTTTCATAATCCATAGCCGTACCCGATGTCGGTTTTGGAAAAAAGTCCAACGCCCCAGCCTGCATCAGATTAAAGATATTATCTACATCGGCAGGGTGCACCGTGTTACTCACCACCAAAATAGGACAGGGAAACTCAGACATGACTTTTTCGGTAAACTCTAGGCCATCCATCCTAGGCATTTGCAGATCTGTACAAATAACATCCGGCATGGTTTTAGCAATGACCTTTAATCCCTCAGCTCCATCTTGGGCGGTACCAACAACATCTACCTCCGGGGATGAATCGATCAGCCGCTGTAAAATTTGCAGGGCAATGGCAGAATCTTCAACTAGAACAACTTTAATCGGGTTAGCCATGGTCAAATTAATCTCCTAAGGGTATTGATAAGTAAACTTTGATCGAAATCACCTTTGGTGATGTAGGCATCAGCGCCCGCATCAGCACCCCGGCGCTTATCGTCATCGTGGGATAGGGTGGTAACCAAGATAATTGGCAAATCCTGATATTGTGACTCCTGTCGGATACGGGTAGTGAGCTCCAAACCGTTAAGGTTAGGCATTTCCACATCAGATACCACCGCATCGAACGGGGCTTCCTCCTGAAGCTTGCTTAAACCATCTAGGCCGTCTTCGGCGGTCGTCACCTGGTAGCCAGCGCCCTCTAAAATACGTCGCACCTGGGTACGAATGGGGATAGAGTCTTCTACTAATAACACCTTGGGTGGGAGAGTGGCAGTTTGCCAAGCGGTGGCTAAAGTACCGGCCTTTTTGCCTTGCAATGAGCCGATTAGATCCTGGGGGCTCAGAACCATACAGACCTCCCCGCCCCCCAGGATAGTAGCACCCACAATATTATGGACGCGCCTCAACAGCTTGCTATGGGGCTTTAGCACAATGTCTTGCTGATCGATAAAACTGTCAACAAATAGCCCCAGCCGCTCTGAGCCAACTTTAAGCACAACACAGGGGATCGTCGGCTGATGGTGATTGACCTGGGGTTGGGTTGCAACCGACACCGGTAGATTTAATAGCTCACTCAGCCAGGCAACCGATAGGGGTTGTGATTGAAACGTGATTGTAGAGCTCCCCTCTAGGGTAAAGATATCCTGGCGCTCGACACGCATGAGCACATCGACAAACTCAGCGGGTATGGCATAGGGGGTGTGATTGACGGAAACAATAAGGGCCGAAGCGGTCGCTAGACTGGTATTAAGCGTAAATCGAAAGGTACATCCCTGGGCCAGTTCAGAGTATACCTGAAGAGAACCCTTTAGACGTTCGACATTAACTCGTACAACATCTAGCCCCACACCCCTACCAGAGATCTCAGTCACGCTTGTGCGGGTGGAAAACCCCGGTGCAAAGATCAGGTTCTGGATTTGCTCCGGGCGCATTTTGGCCAGGTCTGTCTCGGTATAAAGACCGCGACGCACGGCGGTCCGTTTAATCTTCTCTAGGCTAAGACCACGACCGTCGTCGATTACATCAATGCCAATGCGGCTACCCTGCTGATAGGCCTTTAACCAAATTGTTGCCGTGGGAGATTTACCCATGGCAATACGCTCACTGGGGGCTTCAATACCGTGATCAATGGCATTGCGGATGAGATGATTCAGGGGAGCCTTCATCTCTTCTAGAATCCGTTTGTCTGCCTGGGTATCGCCACCCTCAATCACTAGATTGATAGTTTTACCTTGCTGCTTTGCCAAGTCCCTTACCATGCGGGGAAACAGACTAAATAGGCTAGATAGCGGCAGCTGCCTCAGTTTGAGGATACCCGATGCTAAGTCATTGGAGAGGGTTTCCAACTGGGCAGAATCTTCACTGGCATGGGTACGCAGCTGTTTTAACAGATCGCCCAAATGGCTCAACCGATCTTCGGTGATTTGCTGAGATGCTTGTAGAGGGGCTAGCACATCAGTCTCCAGTTGCGGAGCCAGCTCATCCACCGTCATGCGGTTGGCAGCACTGTCTCGGACCCAGTCTTCCCAGAAGAAAAGAACTTTATCAAGGTCATCTATCCGGCGAGTAATACGCCGTTTGGTTACCGCTAACTCGCCCGCCTGGGTGACTAGGGTGTCGAGTTTGGGAGCCTCAACCCGAACGGTGTCGATTTGATAGGGCTCATCTGGGCCAGTGTCTGCTTGTTGCGGTGTCTCTGTTGCTTCTGCTTGCTGGGGTATCTCTATTTCTAGAACTTCTGCCTCTGGAGTGAGAACCTCACAGGACAGTTCCTCTAGTTTTTCTAGTGCCTCCACATCGGTGACAGCGGTCGCCCCGTTTGTAGGAGCCAGCGTCAGGACTGTAGGGCTGACGCTGGCATCGACAGCTGTTGCAGCCTCGGTCAGGTTCGGCGGTTCGATGCGCGGGCTAGGGGCATCTCCAGCATTCATGAGCTGGGCTAAAACATGAAATACGCTGATATTTGAGGGCTCACCCGTAACGGCCTCGTGAGCTATTTTACGGACCGCATCTAGCCCCTGATACAGACAGTCACAAAACCTGGGGGTGAGCGTGCGTTCGCCGCTCTCTACATTGCTTAATAGATTTTCTAACTGGTGGATCAGGGTCTCTGCGTCATGGACCCCCAGCATCCGAGAATCACCTTTGAGGGAGTGGGTTGCCCGCAAGAGTTCCTTGAGTTTAGCCGGGTCATCGGGATGTTTCTCTAAATAGAGAAACCCCATTTCCAAGGTATCCAGATGATCCTTGCTGGTGTTTCGATAGAGCGTTCGCAGCTCTTCATCTTCAATAAACATAGCGTCGGTGGGAAAAAGGGCTACACAGCAACCTGTAGTTCTTGGGCAATGGTTTTAAGTTCCTCGGTGGAGGTCTGCACCTGACCAACAGCGGTCACTGTTTCCTTGGCACCTAGATTGATAGCATTCATAGCGGAGACCGCCTGCTGTACGCCTACCGCCTGCTGCTTGGCACTCTGGGCAATTTGCTGAGAGTTGGAGTATACGTCGTTAATGGCGTTGGCAATTTGGTTAAATACGTCTGCTGTACTTTTGGCTACCTCAATGCCTACTTTTGCTGTTTTGTTGCCCTCGTCGGTAACCATCACAGTACTGTTAATAGAAGACTGAATAGCATTTACCAGGGTGTTGATTTTGCCTGCTGAATCCCGACTTTGATCCGCTAGCTTACGAATTTCACCGGCTACTACAGCAAAGCCCTTACCTTGTTCACCTGCTCGGGCTGCTTCTACCGCCGCATTTAAGGCCAGCATGTTGGTTTGGTCGGCCACATCCGCCACCAGACCAGAAATCGTGGAGATTTGGTCGGTCTGCTCACTTAGCTGCATGATCTGGTCTGCGATCGCACCTACCTTATTCCTGAGCTCTTCAATTCCCTGTACCGTATCTTCCACCGCTTGACTGCCGGTTTGAGATAGGTCTAGCGCTTCTTTAGCACCTGTGGCTGAGGAGTTGGCCTGCTGAGCGGCCCTTAGTGAGGCGGCCCCTAGCTCTTCAATAGTAGATGTTGTTACCGTCACAGAACTTGTCTGCTCAGCCACAAGACGCTCCTGTACTTCCACCGTAGACGCAATCTCTGAGGAACTGTCAGCCACCGTTGTCACAGATTGTTGCAATACTTTAGTGGTTTGTTGAATAACCCAGAGGACAAAGGTGAATACCAATAGGTCAAAAAACACAACCCCCAACTCACTAAGCTCAATCTGCTTAACTCGCCCAAGGGCATTATCCTCTGCGATAAATACTGCCTCATTGGTTAGGTCGAAGAAGGCTTCACTATCTGCAATCAGCTTAGCTTCGAGATTAGGATTTTGGCGATATTGAGTAATTGTTACTTTCAGCTGCTCCCAGGCACTGTTTACCTCCTGGATTTTGGCCAGATACTCGGCATCAGTGGCTTTGGGTAACTTCAAGCTCCTATCGCCATCGATCAAGGCATTGTTCAACCGATCGAGGTCTTGGATCAATTCATCATTGGGTTGACCATTTGTTTCTAGCTTGATCAGTCGCTGGGTAGCACCTCGAACAATACCAGACTTGTTCACAACACTGGCATCGAATTCACCTTTTCGAGTGTTGAAGTATGCCCAAGTGGTTGAACCGATCGTAACAATGGCAAGACCAATGATGGAAATTTTCAACTGATTTGTAAGCTTCATCTAATCACTCCTGTGTTATTAGTTAAACGGTGTAGTAAGGAAAGTATGGATAGAGTTTGAGCCATTTCCTAAGCAGCCTGGTCAACAATTAACCCTCCCTGATTAAGAATTTTGGAGAGATCCAGGATGCTCAGAGTCTTTTGAAAATATTGGGTAGCTCCCTGAAAGAATACTTGGCATTGTTTAGGTATGGCTGTAGGCATTGAGGAAATCTCTGAAGGTGTCAAATAAACCACATCTAGGACTTGATCAACCGTAATACCCGCAACAATATCATCCACCTCAATGACAACGGCTTTAGAGATGCTGCTGTCCGTTTGGGCCAGATTTAAAGGACCACGAATATCCAACAGGGTCATAACTTCTCCTCGCAAATTCATATTGCCCATAATGTGGGACGGGCAACAGGGGATTGGCATGACATGGCGAACGTTGATAAACTCTCGCACCTGCTGCAGGTTTACACCAAAACACTCTTTTTCCAGTTCTATGACGGCTAGTGGTAGAAGACTGCTCGCGTCAGATTCGTCTAGGGAATGTCTCAGTTTGATAGCTCGCTGACGAAAAATCTGCCGCTCTGCAGGTGAAATATTCGGACAGTAAAGAGAGAAAAAATTAGTGAGGACAGGTATCTGTGGGGCTGGTAAAACTCGCTCATCTGGCGATGCGATCGCATTATCTAGAGATAAAATATCACCGGACTGCTCCAAACCATCGTCTAAGCTACTAAGTTTTGCCTCCCAAACCATCATCGCCACGTCGTCGGTTTGGCGAATCAACGTCTCCGGATTCAGCAGGACAATCAGACTATCATCTAGCTTGGCAACACCGGTGACAAAGGCCGTATGAACATAGTCTCTAACATCATAGGTAGGAGCTAATTCAATGCTTGACCCAGGCAGATCTTGAACGGTACGCACCTGAGTGACCACCATACCAATCTGGAATCCGTGCCATTCAATAACAATGACACTATCGCTTAACTGGCATGTGGGCACATCCTGACCAAGACGCTTAGCCAGATGCATAACCGGTAAAATTGTCCCTCGAAAATTAAAGATGCCAATGATATCACCGGGCGCATCAGCCATGGGAATTAACTCCGGCAGCTGAAAGATTTCTCGAACATGGGTTGTATCAATGCCGTACTGTAGCTCATTTAGTTGAAAAATTAGATGGGTTTGAGTTGCCATAGTAATTCTTGTGACGAAGCAGACAGGTCAGGAAACAGTCGGAGGAGAAAAAACTGTTGCCCAACTGTAGAGCGGGAAAATCCTAGATATTAAGACCCTAAACCATGACTGGGTTAGGAATATACTTTTCCAATACATCCATTAGCTTTTGACGGTCGATGGGTTTAGTTAGATAGTGTGTTGAACCTGCCATTTGACCTTTAATTTTATTAAACATGCCGTCCTTGGCAGTCAGCATAATTACGGGCAGACTGCGAAATTTAGCAATGCTGCGAATGGTGCGACAAAGTTCTAGCCCATCGATATCCGGCATGGTTACATCCAATAGCAGCAGCTCAATATTTTCCTTATTCAACAGATTGAGGGCATCCATGGCATTGTTAGCTAGCAAGAGGTGATAGCTATTGCCGACGGCCCGTTTGATCATAGTCTGGACAACGGGGCTATCATCAACACTGAGAATAACCGGCAAATCTTGGGTCGGCGGTTCCTGGATCGCTGGCGACAACTCTTCAACAGCTGTGTGCTGGCTTTGATTGTTATCAAAGATCAGCCAGCCCATCTGGACAAAATGTAGATAGCTATGGGCCAATTCCAGCGGGTCTCTATTCATTTGATTGGCAATTTCACCCAAGGTTCGCTTACCATCGATTACATCCCGTAGATGTTGTTGTACCCAGGGATCGGTGACGGTTTGTTGAATACCCTCAACCCGCCGTGGAATAGCGTTTATAGACGTAATCGCAGGGGATAGGGATGCCCATACTCGCTGACGCTGAGCGATGTCATACTTGAGCTGCTCCCATGTAAATCCATGGCTATCTTCCCCATAGGCAAGATCAATTAGGATAGATGTGTTTAACTTGAT
>JBCCAQ010000230.1:0-8737 GCA_039814735.1 Cyanobacteria bacterium P01_A01_bin.15 | reverse complement strand
GTATCAGTCGGCCCTAGGGCTACCTTTTCGTCACCTCATCAGTATTGGCACACGGTTTAAAGAATCCCAGGAGAGACCTTATGAAGTCTATTGTCATTGTTGGAGATGCTGGTCAGTCCCAAACCCTACTTGCTGATTTGTTGCACTGGCACGGGCTGTCTGTTTTTCAGGTGGATGGGGGGCACGCGCTGCTACCCTTGCTGGGCTTTATTTCCCCTGAGCTGATTGTTATTGAGTCTGTGGATAGGGCTGAGCGGGTGTGCGATCGCATCCATCGTAGTCCTATTCTCAGGAACGTTCCTGTGGTTATCTGTGCGGACCGCCGTCGGTCTGGGGGCAGTGCCAATGCCTATCTCTGTCGTCCCTACACCGCCGAAGATATGTTTGCCGCTATCCAGACGCTGTGTCCCCTAGCCACCCTATCCTCAGGCAGTGTCGTTACCCCTGCTGGAGTGGATGTCTAAACGTCCGCCAAAATACTTTCTATAGAGGTTGCAGCTGGCGGTTGCCGTATTGCCCGCTAGCGTGACCAAACCCATACTTTCAAGACGATAGGCGGCCATGGGCTCTAGCTCAGCCGCCGTTTCCTGCTCAATAACCTGATAAAAGGTACGGGCCAGCTCGGGTTCCGCCTCAAAAATGGCTAGATAGCTACGTAAATGGTCGCTGTAGATACCGCTGTGCTGAGGAGCTTCACCCAATAAACGCTCCAGGTCTACCTGATGAACGCTCAGGTTATAAAGGGCCAGGTGGATCAAGTAAGGGTGTCCGTTAACCAGGATATGAAGGGAGATGAGGCCATCGTCCCAACCCACCCGATAGCGCTCGGCCAGCTGCTGGGTCTGCTGCAGGGTAAAGGCCGGTAGTCGCAGGGGGAGACCCACGTTAAACGGCGACTGGTGGATCTGCAGCGGGATATAGGCTTCGGTGGCATAGGCCACCAGCAGTCTAAGATATCCCCACTCCGTCAGATTTTTAGCTTCTTCATGCCACACCCGCAGCATTGGTAGAAATTCCTGGGCCATGGCGGCATGCTCAAACACCGCCTGGAGATCGTCAATCACTAATAAAAGCGGGTGTTGCAGCAGACTTAATACGTTGGTCTGCATATAGTTGGTGCAGCTGACCTTACTACCGAGATCGGCATTCCAAACATCATCCAGCTGGGTTGTCAGCTTTAGCTGCTGGGCAATGTTGGCGCAAAACCAGCGTAAAAACTTGTCAAAGTTGGCCAATACGCTGCCATCGGCCTGGCGAAAGTTGAGCCGGACTACCTTGAAGTTGAGCGTCTGAGCCTGGGCCACCAGGCGATTGACCAGGGAGGTTTTGCCCCAACGCTCCGGGGCGCGAATGCGCAATAAAGCCCCTGGCTTGAGCAGCTCACCCATGGCCTGACCTTCCACCGGAGGCCGTTCAATATAAAGCTGACTCCCCAGGGGCAAAGGGCTGCCGGGGAATGTGGTATCTGACTGGGGAGACCCAGGCCACCACGGGTCGGGATTCGTGGGCTGATGCAGCTTATAGGCCTGCTGTCGCAGCACCGCATGGATATTTTTCTTGGTCACTCGCTCCCCCAGTGCCTGGGAGATTTTTTGCCACAGCCGGGAACCCGTCACCCGCACATAGTCCGAGTCGTAGCCCTCGGTGGCCGCGATTTGTGCATAGGTGGAACCCTGCCAGCATCGCCTAAAGACGACCTCTTGGATAGCCGTCAGTCGATAGGGCGAAAGCAGTTTATCAACTAGCGTAATAGCATCTTCAGGAGACATGTAGCCACCACCGTCAACCAGAGGTATAGAACATCACTATCAGTGGAGGTACCTCCTATTCAAGCGTTTGATACTAACGAAGACACTAATATATCAGGCTGGTTGCGTTCTATTTTGTAATTCGATGTGTAATTTTAATGCACAGCCTTTGTGAAAGCCCATGGGATGTCGGGGTTTTTGATTTATTTCCTAGCCATAGGTCTAGCTTATCCTTTAACCTTCTGCGATCGCACAGTTACAATCCTTAGTCTTTCCTAGCGTTTCCTCTTAAACCGATCCGCATTCCTAGAGCAGGGCTCGGTTTGTTGAAATCTGAGGTGCTCATCCATGGGAGCACAGCTGCTAAGGATCCCCCCCAACAAACCTTGCACCAATTGGCAGATGACTTCCTAAAAGAATAGGGAATTCTGATGCCAGACTAAATCTGGCTAGATTTGACCTAGTTGATGCTGTGGGTATGCAACATCTTTTAATCATTGAAGACGATGACGGTAAACGCGCCGTCAGTTTACAGGCTGATTCCGATTCCATCGGTCGCGACGTTAGTAATTCTATTGTTTTACACTCTCAGGAAGTGTCGCGTCAGCATGCCATTTTACTCCGGGTTACCCGACCTGGCGAAGCTGGACACGGATTTCGCATCATTGATGGAAATCTGCAGGGGAAACCTAGCACCAACGGTCTATTTATCAACGGTCGCCGCAGCAGTGCTCACAACTTGCGCCACGGTGATGAGATTGTGTTTGGGATCAACGTCAAAATACGCTATCAAACTGCTGCTGAGGATGAGGACGTAGGATGGCTGCTATCCGGTAGTGATGAGGCAGAAAAGTACATGGCTACTCTGATCGCTACGCCCGTTGACGCTAGCACCGTTGTCGAGTCAGACAAACCATATGACGATGCGATGGTGGCTCGATTGGCCTCGTTTCCTGAGCTTTTTCCCCACCCGATCATTGAGATATCTTTAGCAGGTGAACTCATCTATCTAAATCCTGCAGCGGTCAGTCAGTTTCCAACTATTTCCATGACAAAGCTGAGTCACCCTATCTTAGAGGGGGCTATTGACACAGTCAAAGCGCAGCAACAACAGCGCTTTGTTCGCAACTTTACCGTGGGCGCTCAAATTTTCGAACAGTCATTTCACTATATCCCCCAGAGTGAACTAATTCGCTGTTATTTGGTGGACATTACCGATCGCAAACGGGCTGAAATCGAGCTCCAGACGCTGCATGATGAGTTAGAACTCCAGGTCAAGGATCGCACCACTCAGGTATTGGCCACAACAGAACGATTAAAACAGGAGCAAAAGGCGCTTCAGTCTAGCTATGCCACCAATCGAGCCCTGCTCAATGCCATGCCCGATCCGATGCTTCGCATCAGCAGTGACGGCCAATTCGTAAACTTTAGCGAGCCTAAACACCATACCCTGCCTTTTGTTATAAGCGACTGTCTACACCGACCCCTGGCGGAGATATTTCCAGAAAACGTGGCGACAGCAATGCAGCAGCATATTGACCAGGTGTTGGTGACGGGAGATATTGAAATCCTTGACTTTTCACTCAGTGTTGACGGTGTTGAGCTTTATTTTGAGGCTCGTATAGTCAACAGCGACGCTGAGGAGGTCATTGTTATTGTTCGCGATATTACTAAGCGTAAACAGGTAGAGACTGAAATTCGTAGCACCTTGGAGCGAGAACGAGAACTCAACGAGATGAAAACTCGATTTGTCTCGATGACCTCCCATGAATTTCGAACACCGTTAACAACAATTTTGTCGTCAGCCGAGCTGTTGGAGCACTACGGTGAGCGCTGGGATATCGCCAAACAGCATCAGTACCTAAAAAAAATACAGACGGCCGCCACCCACATGACCGAACTCCTTAATGATGTGTTGCTGATTAATAGGGCGGAGTCGGGACGTATGGAGTTTAACCCGCAGCCGCTGGTGCTCAATGATTTTTGCCAGGAAATTGTTGAGGAGTTGGAGATCACCACGGATCGCCATATCCTGGAGATGCGATCGCACCTTCCCGATATCCCCCATCAGATCGATCGCAAGCTCATGCGCCATATCTTAACCAATTTATTAGCTAACGCTATTAACTATTCTCCTAGCGGTGGCAAGATTATAGTGGCTCTAAACTCCGCTGGAGAATACATTGAGCTACAGGTGCAGGACTCCGGTATCGGTATTCCTGCAGAAGCCCATCCCACCCTGTTTGACTCATTTGTCCGGGGTCCTAATGTCGCTACTATTTCAGGAACAGGTCTGGGGCTGGCCATTGTTAAAAAATCCGTAGCGCTCCACCAAGGTCAAATTAACTTTGAAAGTACGGTGGGCAAGGGTACTACGTTTACAATTACCCTACCTCGGAGCAATGGAGATACTCTCATTCGATAGTCTAGATCTGTTCTCGGGCATTCTATTAGGAGCCTGTAGGCCTGTATCTACCCAACATTCCATAAAACTAAAGTATTTACTTATCCGGGAGGAACTATGGTCAAAATTTTAGTTATAGAAGACGAGGTAGAAATTCGCTCAAATCTGTTAGAGCTTCTGAGCATAGAAGGCTATGATGTGGTTACCACAGATAATGGTGTCACGGGTTTGTTAGGGGCCATTGAGCACAGCCCAGACTTGATTATCTGCGATGTGATGATGCCTGAAATCGATGGCTATCATGTGCTCCAGGCCCTGCGCCAAGAACCTGAAACTCTGGCAATTCCTTTTATATTTTTAACGGCCCTCGCCAACAAGGGCGATATTCGCCGGGGTATGGTGTTGGGAGCTGACGATTATTTGACCAAACCGTTTACCCGCTCAGATGTGCTGACCGCTGTGGAAACTCGTCTACAAAAACAGGCTATCTCCCAGGCCCAGATACATGATGGTCAAGTAGCGGCTCTACAGCAGGAGATTCAAAAGTTTCGAGCCGGTCTTAACAGCGAGCAGGCTGACTTATTAACAGATATGCGGCATCACCTAAAGGACGCTGTTACCAAACTGGATATTGTCACCAATATCTTAAAAACACTTCCCCCTGGAGAGGGGCGCGAACGCAGTATTGCCCTCGTGCAGAACGTTTGTGCCGCTGAGATCAAACTGCTGACAAAGATTCCTAACTTTGAATATTTATTAGAGACAGCAGGAGCTTAAGGATGTAAGCAAAAATAAAATAACAGCCTTAGTCGGGGAAGGAGAAACGGTGCAGGGGTTACCTTAGGAAGCTGCCAAAAAATAAGATCCCTGGAGTAGAGTGGGAAAAGGTGAAAGGGAAAGGAGCTATTGGCGGGTGCCTTATTTACCAGCAAGTTCCTTATTTAAGTGCGAGTTCTTCATGGCATGTCTACTGTTGCCTTTTATCTTCTAGGATTTTAGTTTAATTAAATTTAGATGACACGACGGCAACAGTGACGATAACAATGAACAACGCCACCATCATCAGCAATAGGGTAGAGTACATAAAATATCTATAAAAATAGGTTCCGTATCAGAATACACCGTTTTGGATTGTGGTCGGGATGTGAATCTAGCCGCTAGGCCTACCGTGGGTGCTATTTACCGGTGTTACTTTTCATGCCAGGCTCCCGACTGCCGTCTTCTAGAGACGCAAAATGTTCTAGCAGCAGTCGATGGACAAACATATATCCACCGCCGACCTTTTGCAAAAAAATGCTGGCGGTGGCGTAGTCTAAAAACTTGCTGTAGTGCCAGGGGGTGGCTCCGCTCAGGGTCAGCGCTAGCCGCAGCAATGTGTGTTTGATCAGGGCCTCGCCACCGCCTGCGGCAAAGCCAAAGGCCAGCCCCGTTGCTGCCCAAAATGAAGCTTTGGTATTACCAAGAAGAGCCCCAGGCACGTATAGGATAACCATGGCCACCAGGGCAAATAGGGTGGAGTTGCGGGCCGACTGCCACATGCCTGCGTTGGGCTGGCTGGTGCTGGCCACCTGTTTGCCGCTGAGGCCACGAATTATCCCGAAGGTGAGTCCGAGCATAGCGCCAAAGGAGAGGCCAATCAGGCTGTGGTTAACAAGACAAGTAGCGTTGAGCAAACAGGCCCTGTCACCAAACATAAAGCCAAACCCCACCTTGAGGGCCCAGCCGATGGGTGGCCCCAGGGTTAGCCCCAACAGCAAATTGTTGTGGGCCTGTCGCCAGGACCAGCGCAGGGTTTCTGCCGGGGTAATCCGACTGACACCAAAAATGCGGCTGCAGATCACGCTGCCAATGAGTACCCCTAGCATGAGCCGGTCGGAGGCCAGAACCTGAGCCCCCAGGGGGGCTGCGATCGCAAAAAAACTGCACCACAGCCCCAGCACATAGAGCCGTCTGTGTCCGTCCCCCAGCCAGTCCGGCTGAATCCGCTCGATCAAAAAGACAGTTTGGGAGGTGGTGACCAGCCGCTGGGCCAAAGCGGTTAGCCAGCTCTGGATCTGAACGCTGCTGTAGCGGGCATTGGGGCGGCGCTCCAGCATCCGCTGGATATAGGCATCAAACAGCTGCTGCGGATAGTCGGGCTGGGGAAACTGACCCAGGGGTAAAATCTCTTCAGGGGAGACGCCCTCGTAGGTGAGCACCATAATATTTAAAATCAGCGGAGAACGGGCCAGCTCCATCAGGGATGTGCTGGCATCTTGCACCGCCGCATCCCTTTCCAGCAAAGATTTTAGCCCGGTCAGACCCCGGTTAGACCGATTGAGATAGGCCAAAATCTGAGCGTCATCCAGGGGGCGTAGATACAGGGCCGCCTGGAACTGTAGTTTTTGGGACAGGGCTTCATAGTCGCGGATGCGGCTACACACCACCATCTCAGGACCGTAGTCCCGATGAAACTGGTTGAGGGCCGCCACACAGAGGGTCCGGCGCTCCAGGGCGACTTCATCTAGACCGTCCAGTAGCAGCAGCAGCTGTTGTTCATTGACCCAGCGGCGACCGATGGCCTTGGGCACCTGATACTTGCTATTGAGTTCGTTGACCAGCCACTGTTCGATCGGTCCAGTTAGCCACGACGACAGATTAAAAACCACCGGTAGCCGTCTATCTGCGTCCGCGCGGGCCAACAGGGTGCGGGCCAGACTCAGCAGCGTAGTTGTTTTACCCGCCCCCGGCTCGCCCAAAATCAGTAGGGTTCGCCCCTCACCGATGGCATCAAATATATGGCTGGCCTGGGTTCCCGTTGGCAAGGGCCGAGCCGACTGGCCGGGGGTAGCATAGGTGATTTGCCAGGGGGGTGAGATCGCATCTGGGCGGTCTTCCAAACCCAGGGTGAGCAGCACCTGGCCATGGAGAGAGCGCTCTAGCACCCCCTCAATCCAGAATCGACGGACCTTGTTGAGCAGGGCCTGCCGGTTGCGATATGTCTGCTGGGAGTAGGGGGGCTGGGGGACTAAAAGCCGGGTCGTATGGCCTGAATTCACAGCCGCCGCCTTTCCTGCAGGGAATGGCTGGGTAGGCAGCACCGTTGGAGCGTGGGCGGCTGCCCCCAACGCCTGGAGCGCTTCGCCAGCCATTCCATAGCGCTGTCGATGGTCCAAATGCACCAGGCGATCAATAAACTGCGCCAGTCCGTCTGGTAGCGTTAGCCCTAGCCCCTGGCAGGTCACCGGGGTGGTAAAACTGAGCGGATGGCGGCCCGACAGTGCCTGGAGTATTACCATCCCCAAGCCGTACAAATCGCTGCCAAAACAGGGCTGGGCCGTCTGCTGCTCCGGGGCCATATAGCCCAAAGAGCCAATGACCACAGTCAGCTCAGACCGAGGCGATGTCTGCAGTGCTTTGACCGCCCCAAAATCGATCAGCACCAGTTCCCCGGTCCCCTGCCGCCGGAGAATATTGCCAGGTTTAATATCTCGATGGATCACATGCTGGCTATGGACAAAGGCCAGCACCGTGAGCACATCTTGCAAACACCGGATGGCCCCATCAACGGTCATAGGCCCCGTCTCTAGCTCATCTGCTAAGGACTGGCCGGGAATATACTCCTGGACCAGGTATAGCTCGCCATCCTCCTCAATGTGGGCCAGCAACCGAGGAATTTGGGGATGCTCTCCCAGACGATAGAGGGTTTCCGCCTCCAGGTTAAACAGACGCTTGGCGGTGTCGAGGGCGTCGGTTTGGATCGCATGGAGCTGTTTGACCACACAGACAGGACTGCCGGGCAGCTGCTCGTCACGGGCCAAAAAGACCTGACCAAAGCCGCCCTGGCCCATGAGTTTTTCAATACGATAGCGATGCGCCAGGCGCTGCCCCATGGTGATTGAGTTTGCTACACCCCACGCAGGGTCTCATAGTGTAGCTGGAACCAGTCATAGGTTTTGGTAATACCCTCCTGGAGGGAGGTTTGGGCCTGCCAGCCTAGGTCCTTGAGCTTTGAAACATCCATCAGTTTACGGGGGGTGCCGTCGGGTTTGCTGCTATCAAAGACAATCTCGCCTTTATAGTCAACGGCGGTCTGGATCATCAGGGCCAGGTCTTTAATCGACACTTCCTGACCGGTGCCAATATTGACAAAGTCTACGCCGCTATAGTTGTCCATCAAAAACAGCAGCCCCTCAGCTAGATCATCCACATAGAGAAACTCACGCAGGGGGGTGCCGCTACCCCATACCTCTACGGTGGGCTGGTGGGCTAGCTTTGCTTCGTGGAACTTACGCATGAGGGCGGGCAGCACATGGGAGTTAGCCAGGTCAAAGTTGTCGTTAAGGCCATACAGGTTGGTGGGCATGGCGGAAATATAGTTGACGCCATACTGGCGGCAGTAGTTTTCACACAGCTTTAGACCGGCGATTTTTGCGATCGCATAGGGTTCGTTGGTGGGTTCTAAAAAACCAGTGAGCAGGTGCTGCTCCTGCATAGGCTGGGGGCAAAGCTTGGGATAAATGCAGGAAGAACCCAGGAACAATAGCTTTTTGACACCAGCCTTGTAAGCGCTGTGGATGACATTGGCCTCAATCATCAGGTTGTC
>JBCCAQ010000056.1:0-21016 GCA_039814735.1 Cyanobacteria bacterium P01_A01_bin.15 | reverse complement strand
CCAGTGGAATGCGGACCTGATCATGATGGGCCGCCGGGGCCGCAGCGGGTTTAGCGAACTGCTGCTCGGCAGTGTCAGCAACTATGTTATGCACCATGCCCCCTGTTCTGTCCTGACGGTCCAGGGAGTCCTACAGCCGGTCGCGGCGGTCACCGCTGAGTGACCCCGGCGGCAGCGCCTGCCCCGGGCGGCAAGGTATACCTGCTGGGGGCTGGCCCCGGCAATGTCGACCACCTGACCGTGCGCGGACAGCAGGTGCTACGCCAGGCCGACAGCCTCATTTACGACGCCTTGGTGGATCCTCGCTTGCTGACCCAGCTGCCCGCCGTCTGCGACACAATCCAGGTGGGCAAGCGGGGCGGTCAGCCCAGCACCCCCCAAAGCGAGATCAGCCAGCTGCTGGTGGACCAATGTCGGCAAGGTAAACAGGTGGTGCGGCTCAAAAGTGGCGATCCTTTTATCTTTGGTCGCGCCGCCGTGGAAATCCAGGCCCTCAAAGCCGCTAACTGCGACTTTGAAGTCATTCCTGGTGTCTCATCTGCCCTGGCGGCCCCCCTGCTCAGCGCCATTCCCCTGACCGATCCGGCCCTGAGTCACGGCTTTGGGGTATTTACGGCCCACAATCTCCAAACCCTCGACTGGGCCACCCTGGCCAATTTAGAAACCCTGGTTTTGTTGATGGGGGGTCGGTACCTAGGCGATATTTGCCATCAGCTACAGATCCACGGTCTCCGTGGTGAGACACCGGTGGCCATTATCCAATGGGCTAGCCAACCCCAACAGCGGCTGTGGCAGGGAACCCTCCTCAGCATTGCCCAGCTGACCAAGGGGGAACGTCTCTCTCCGTGCATTATTGTCATTGGCGAGGTGATACGCTTACGAGAGTTTTTAAGCCCCACCGTCCCCAGCAGCTCTGCCGACATTGCCAAGGCCCTCACCCGCAAAATCATTCTGGCTACCCGCGCGGCTGGGCAGTCCAGCAGCTTTACCAACCTGCTTAGCCGTCAGGGAGCCACGGTGATTGAGCTACCTGCTTTAGAAATTCGACCGCCGTCGAGCTGGGCCGCATTGGACCAGGCATTGGAGCATTTATCAGGGTTTGACTGGCTGGTTTTAACTTCAGCCAATGCGGTTACTTTTTTTCTAGACCGGCTGCTGGCCCAGGGCTACGACCTACGCCAGCTGGCCTCGCTCAAGCTAGCGGTGGTGGGCAAAAAAACAGCCAGCGTGCTGGCCAGTCGGGGATTAAAAGCCGATTTTATCCCCACTAGCTACGTGGCCGATGCCCTGGTTGAGGAATTTCCTGTTCCTCTCCCAGGGCTGCGGCTTCTGTTTCCACGGGTGGAAACGGGCGGGCGGGATGTGCTGGTCAAGGAGTTTACCGCCCAGACCGCCACCGTGACCGAAGTAGCCGCCTACGAGTCCGGCTGTCCCCAGGCGATGGCATCGGGAGCCGCCGCCGCGCTCCAGCAGGGCCAAGTCAATGCTGTTACCTTTGCCAGCTCTAAAACGGTACGCCATTTTATACAGCTGATGGCGGCTCAATTTGGTGAGGGGTGGCGGGGGTTGCTAGACGGTGTTGCGATCGCATCCATCGGACCCCAAACCACCCAGGCCTGCTATGACTGCCTGGGCCGCGTGGATATAGAAGCCACCACCTACACCCTAGAAGGTCTCACCGAGGCTTTAGTACAGTGGGCTAACCATGGATGATCCCAGCCACCAGCGGACTATCGGGCTCACGGGGGGCATTGCCACGGGCAAGTCCACCGTTTCAGACTACCTGGCCACCGCTCACCAGCTGCCCGTTTTAGATGCGGATATTTACGCCCGCGAGGCCGTAGCCATCGGTTCACCCATCCTGGCGGCCCTCGCCCAGCGCTATGGCAGTGCGATCCTTTTAGCCGATGGCTCACTCAACCGCCGACACCTGGGCTCGATTATCTTTAGTCAACCCGCCGAAAAACAGTGGGTAGAGCAGCAGATTCACCCCTTTGTGCGACAGCGGTTTACCCAGGTTAGTAGCCGCTACCCAACTACCCAGACGCTGGTTTATGCCATCCCCCTTCTATTTGAGGCCAATCTCACCCACCTTGTCAGTGAAATCTGGGTTGTTGTCTGCGAGCAAACTCAGCAACAAGAGAGGCTAATGACCCGCAACAATCTCTCCCTCGCCGAGGCCAAAAACCGCATTAAAAGTCAGCTATCCCTTGACATAAAGACGGCCCAGGCCGACCGGATACTCGACAACTCTAGCGATCGGGCTACCCTCTACCAACAAATTGACGGGGCTCTATTTTCCAGCCCCCCGAGCAAACCGTAAATCAACCCTAAGAATCACAAATCAACATCACAAAACAATCTAATTTGGCTACTATTGCTCCACACTAGGAAGTTAATCCCTGTTGAAATACGAGGCGTTATGACTGACTTTACTGATTTTCTTAAGCATAAGCAGGCCTACATTGCCATAGGCGAGTTTATGCCCGGTCGTTTTTCCGAAGCTCGCCAGCTTTATGAGCAAGCCGTTGCTACCTATGGTGATGGGTTCCAGGGGGCCTATCTTTTTCAAGAACCAGGTACCGATCGGGGGATTGCCGTTATTTTGTGGGACAACGTAGACACCATGGAAGCGCACCATCCCCCAACCTATGAGGCGATTGTGCGAGAGCTATCGGGGCTGTTTGTATCGCCGCCCGACGTCAAGTTCTACGAAGTCTGTAGCGAAATTGGTCTGATGGGTCGGCTGGCCCAGGCGGTCACTGCCTAGGGCGGATCCAGCCGTTTGGCTCCTGCAACCACCCTGACGGCCGGGGGGCCTTGTTTTAGGGTTTCTAGCTTGCGGGTTACCTGCTCTAGGTTATTCATATCACCTCGGGTTCGTAGCAGGCGAGCTGCTATTTCGAGATCTGCGATCGCACGGTGCAGGCTCCCCTGTTTTTGGTACGCCACACTGCGATAGCAGTAGGGCAGTGCCAGGTCGGACCGTCGTTCAATCGCTAAGGTAAATTGCTGAATCGCATGACGCAAATTTCCCAAAGCTTGAAGGGCCTGGGCCTGATAAAAATAGGGAATTGCACTTTGAGGGCAAAGATCGGTCGCCGCTTCCAAGTCATTGAGAGCACCGGCATAGTCTCGCCGCTCTAGCCTGAGCACACCCCGGTTGCAGTGGGGCGCAAACAGCGACGCATCCAATCGAATCCCATGGCTAAAGTCCTGGAGCGCTTTGTCACGGTTCCCCTGGTCAAGCCAGGCCACACCGCGACAGTTATAGGCAGCCGCACTAGGCCCCATCGCTATCACCTGGGTAAAATCATCAATCGCCCCAGCAAAATCCCGAACATCATAGCGGGTTCTACCACGATTAAAATAAGCTCCAGCATCAGTCACCTCAATCATGGGATTCTCAAAGCGTTCAATCAAAGGTTGAATCACACTTGGATCGCTAATGCGCAGCTTTGGAGCCACCGTTGGAAACAAGCTAGTCTGGGTAGGTAGGGCCTGCATTCCCACCAGAGCACAGGTAGAATCACACACAGCAAAGTTCTCTGTGGTCCCCAAAACCTTAAAAGAAAACAAATCTGGATAGTCCTGTTTTAACGGTAGCAGCTGACGAAAAGCCTGTTTTAGCTGACGATGTCGAGCACTATCCTCACGCCAGCGCAGACCAATGCTACGCAGCAAAACAGGCTCACGATTGTCTCCTCGATGGCACCAGCCAATATCCAAACGACAGCCACGCCCTAGCAGCTGTCGAAATTTTTGTAGCAGCTCATCATCTAGCTCAATACCATCCGCCCAGGGCCACACCAGCACCAGACGCTCACGTGCCTGCACCAGCAGCTGGTTTAAAGCATGCCGACTGGGAGATATCCCCTCAGCGGTGACAAAATCCAACAGCCACGGGTTGTCACCGGCACTAGCCGATAACGCTTCTGGCTGGCCTGGCGCATCTGCTGCCAGATTTAACCGCTGGTCAACAGTATCCAAACGCTGTTGCAGCTGTTCGATACTCGTACCAAAGCGGGACGACAGCTCTGAAAACTCATCGCGAAACACCATACCCGAGATGGTTTTTACCAGTTCCTGTACCTCTTCTCTGAGCAGAGACTGACGATCATCAGCCGTCAGCTGCTGAACCTGCTGCTGCAAAGAGTGGATTTTGTTATTAAAACCCGCATAGTTATTCTTTGCATCGGCTCCCAATATATCCAAATGCACCCGCAGCTGCATCAGCTCTGATTTGAGCCTGGCAACCATCGTCTCAGTCGCCTCAACCCGACCCATATTTGACAGTTGCTGACACCGCGCTGCAACATCCTTAAAGTCAATATACAGCTGTGTATACTGCTCCTGCAGTTTTACCACAAGCTGTTGCTGCTCCTTTAGTTCTGAAATTTCTTGCCGATCGATTTGCGACTTTAGCGTTTGCCTTGTATGCTCCAAAACCTGGGAAAGACTCAAAATATCTCGATGACTTTGAGCTATCACCGATCGCCGCACAGCTCTAAGGTGCCCGTGGGTAGGCAGGTCTTCAATCCGACCCTGCACATCCTGCAAACGCTGATCCAAGCTGTTGTTGTTTATAGCCAGTGCCACCGACTGACTCTGGGTGAGGTGGGTTTGGAGCCGCCGTCGATTGATCAATCCCAGTGCCATCAGCAATGACAGGGGAGCCGTTGCTAGGAATGCCTGCTGTGTGGCAACCGAGGCCACTGTCCCAGCACCGGAGCCCAGCAGTAGCGCATACTCAGTTAAATCAAGCCAACGATGGTTCTTCACAAAGGGTTGTAAAATGCAATCATCAAAAAGCAGCCCGCCTAAACGTTGGGCCGCTTATTTCTCTATTCGTCCTGGGCAGTAATCCATCAGGAGATAACTCAGCGGTTTCAGCGTTATCAAAACCCAAGATATTCTCAGTATTTACCCTGATATCAGAAACGACATATCAGGTCAAAAACCCCTTGAATAGGAGCATTCAGAAAGCAGGCATCCGTACTTAGTTAAAGAAAACGGATAATGAACGGGTATTTAAAAGCACTATCAGGATTATTAAAACTCGCAAAGATTGCCAAGATCGGCATCACCCATTGAAAAATCAGTAAGGGAATCACAAACAGCCAGCCAATCAGTAGCCAGCACAGAATACCGATAATAAAGCTGTAGATCCAAATGTTGATATGAAAGTTCAGGGCTTCTTTAGAGCTTTCCTTCACCACCGGATCGTCGGAAATGATCCACAGGGCACCTGGAATGCCAGCTGAAAATAAAAGCTGACTCAAAAAGATAGACCCGTGGGAAAGGGCCGACAAAACTTTGCGCTTATCGCTATCAAATGCGGCATCCATGACGTTTTAGTCCTTTTTTTACTGTGCCTCCATATTAGTCGATGCCCCTATCAGGACAGTTAGGGAAAACCGTAGTCGGTACCAGTCATTGTGCCCCATGGCTCTCTGCACAAGAGGAGCTTTACAATAGACAGTAGGAACCAATAAAAATGCTTATTCCTATTGAGGAGACTAACCATGGAACTAAAGCGGTTGGGGCATGTTGCCATCTGTGTGACCGATATTGCAGCAGCGGCCAAATTTTACCAATCCCTAGGGATGAATCTAGTCTGGCAGGATAGCGACTGGGCCTATCTAAAAGCAGGTAACGACGGATTGGCCCTGTTGAGTCCCGATTACGATCAGGCAGGCCCCCACTTTGGCTTTGTGTTTGACGACCGGGCAGCTGTTGATCAAGCCTATGCTGAGCTGAGCCAGCAGGATATCAAGCTGACTGAGATTCATGAACATCGCGATGGTACAGCGTCATTTTACGGTCGCGATCCCTTTGGTAACTGGTTTGAGTATCTCTATGAACCCAGCGAGCCAAACACCTCAAAAAACAAAGCAGCTGAGCTAGCTGTCTAATCTCTAAACTGAATCTGGATCAATGCCGATGGCCCTCAGCTTTTCTGCTAATCGTTCAGCTCTTTGTTCAGCTTGTCCCTTAGCCTGTTTAGCCTTTTCTTTCTCGCTACGTTCCTGAGCTTGGGCCGCTTTGGCTTGCTCCGTATCTGTCAGCAACCAGCTGCCCTCTGCATCACACCACCGCAGCCAGGGACCAGGTAGCCCTTCGAAATACCCTTCCCATAAACCTAAACCAATATTTAGGTCATCTAGCCAGAGCATAGGTATACCACTACTGACAGGCTGTTCTTCGTAGCAACGACCGATCAGTTTGAAGTATCGCAAACGCCGGGTATAGCGGCTGTAAACCAGGTAATGGGGTACCCGCAGATATTGTTCGTAGACAGTGACTTTGTTGGGAGGGCGATTGCTGTTATTTTCAAGCAATGGCTGAGAGCCGCTGTTGTCAGGAATCTGATCGCTATCGTTATAAAATCGACCTAAGTCCTCCCGTTCAGTACGGGGAGATAAAAACTCGACAACGATGGTAGGCGCTTGACCTTCTTGCCAGACAACATAGCTACGGCGAAAATCGTGACCATCATAAAGACGTGGTACATCTAGCGCTAAGAACCAGTCGGGGCGTTTGTGCCAAAGCGGCTGGTGGACATTGTAGTAAAGGTTGAGGTCAGAGCCTGTAAAACGGTTTTCGGTTGTGTAGTCTTGTAGATGCAGGGTGCGACTCAGCAGCTGGGGTTGGAGATCGTGAAATTCGTCTGGCAAACCGCTTTCCTCAGGAAATTCGCTAGGTAAGTCATACATGGTGGGCAGCGTCTCGCGAGGGGAACGGGGCTGCTCAGTTTGGGGGACAGAATGGCCAGTGGCGAAGGGCATAGGATGCTGCTGGTTAGCCTTAGCAGGTGGTCTACGATAACGCCACACTTATGATGGCATTGGACTTTTATTATTATGCAAGAATTCATTCCTAGCAGAGATACTTACGGTACTCCACCTCTTTGAAAAAATGGGTGCAGTTGTAAAACAATCGGCTGCCGTAGCCTAAGCGCTTAAAATCTCACACAGCTTGTAAAGCACTGGTATCAATAACAATGCAGGCAAAAAGGATGCGATGCGAATCGTTGTGACCTTCAACAAATTTAGGCCTAACCCGAGAATAATAATTCCGCCTACGCCAGTGACTAACAACACGGTGGGTGAAACCGCCGGATCGCCAATGCCGCTGGCCAGTAGCCCCGCCAACAGCGACAGTCCTGCTTGGTAAATTGTCACGGGCAGCACTGAAAACCCGACACCAACGCCATAGCTACCGGTCAACGCGATCGACACCAGACCATCCATGGTGCCTTTGATGATCAAAATGGTGCCGTCACCGCTAAGGCCGTTGTTGAGACTGCCCAAAATTGCCATGGGACCAATGCAAAATAACAGACTGGCGGCCACAAATCCTTCGGTAAACTGACCGCCGCCGCCAAACCTGGCTTTGAGTCCGTCGCCGATGGCGACGAGTCGCTGCTCTAACTGCCACCATTCTCCGAGCAGACCACCTGCAACTAAGGCCACTAGACCAACAATGACCCCTGCGATCGCACCCGCATTCACCTCAGTCAGCGGCTGTGCCATCTGCACTCCGATAAATATCGTAATCAGCCCCACCGCCTGGGTGATCACATCCTGCATCGACCGATGCAACCGCCCTCGTAGCAACAGACCGCTGCCGGTACCCAACAGCACCAGCGCCACATTAATCCAGGTACCACTCGTTTTTGCCCACAGGCTTAGCATTACTTTTTCTAGCTTCAACAGTATCGCCGGGAACCATTGTCCCATTGGATACCCTACAGCCTGTCGCCAATCTTTTGTCGCTGGTTTAATTGCGCTTAGGGTTCACCGGACCCACAATAAATAATATTGGCCGTTTTCTTTTACCCTCTATGGTTTCCGTCAGTCTGCTCCAAGCCACCACCTATGATGTTGACACCCTAGAACAGCAGCTTCGTACCCTGCTAGCACCCATAGGTGGCATGGCAGCCTACGTTAAACCAGGACAGCGGGTGTTGCTCAAACCCAATTTACTCACGGGTGCCCGCCCCACCAAAGAATGTACCACTCGCCCTGAATTAGTTTACTGTGTTGCCAAACTAGTTCAAGCAGTAGGCGGCAAACCCTTTTTGGGGGATAGTCCCGCCTTTGGTAGTGCCCACGGTGTGGCCAAGGCCAATGGCCTACTGCAGTGGGCGCAAAAGGTGGATTTGCCGATCGTAGAACTCCACGGCAGACGATATAACCTCGACCCGCAGGACAGCAACTTTGATAATCTGCTGCTGTCTAAAGAAGCCATGGAAGCCGATGTGGTGATCAACCTGCCCAAGGTTAAATCCCACGTTCAACTTACCCTCACCCTGGGGGTAAAAAATCTCTTTGGCTGTGTACCAGGCAAAATGAAAGCTTGGTGGCACATGGAAGCGGGCAAAGACTGTCAGCGATTTGCTCAAATGCTGGTGGAAACGGCCCAGGCAATTGACCCGGATCTAACAATTCTAGATGGCATTATTGGCCATGAGGGCAATGGTCCTAGCGGTGGTGAACCGCGACGACTGGGGGTACTGGGGGCATCTCAAAATGTCTATGCCCTGGATCGAGCCATGGTGGACGTCCTCCAAGTGGATCCAATTCAGATACCCACCGTTGTCGCATCCCAACGTCTCGGCCTGTGCCCTGACAACATTGAGTTTGTCCTCCAGTCGCCGTCTGAGCTGTGTGTTGACGATTGGCGACTGCCGGAAACGCTGGTACCGATCGATTTTGGTATGCCTCGGGTCGTAAAGTCTACCTTTCGGCATTTATATATCCGTTTTATCCAGGAACCGATGGCAGCCTACGCCCGGCGCTAGCGAGCCGCCGCAGGATTGCCTACGGCGGCTCGGTAATACCAGAGAGACGTTGCATGCAACGCCTCTCAACAACGGTGGGGCCTAATTTTGCTCCCTAAGTAAAATACCGCTCAGACCTAAATGCCTGAGCTGCCCCGTTTCATGTCCTTTGCCATGGACTTAAAAGGTGACAGGCTAGGCCCCGGACGACGACGGCGAGAGGTCGCATTCGGCAACAGATAGTCCGTGGAAAAAGTAGGCTCAGGCTCATCATCAGACGCTGACTGCGATTGGTTAGATGACGCTGCTAGCGCAGTGCGGATTAGCTCCAGCGGATCCGATAGGGGTGCCGCCGCTGGGGAAGGTGCCGTTTCTACCGGCGGCTGAGCGGCAGCACTGCCATTTTCAGCTGTCTGCTGGTTTTTTGAAACAGCTTTCTCAGGTGCGGGGCTTTCGATCGTTGCAGTGACCGAATTTACAACGGGAACTATTTTTTCGGCAGCGGCAGCCAAGGGTTTGGGAAGTGCTTCTATATCTTCCTCAGACAGCTCCAAATAATAATTAGATTTCTTACCAAACAGTTTGCCCAGCACTCAACTATGCTCCTAATCAAACAGTAATAACTCTACTGATACTCTCCAGCAGTCGCGACTTTACAGTAGCGCGCAGGTAGGTCCATTATCAAAGCTGACGCTCTTGCTACGCAAGGAAGCGTTAAACCTGTTTACAATAGTTAACAGTCGCTCATTTGTTGAAATATGGCAAACGTCCTAACGCATACGGACATTTGTGTATCACATTGGCGCTACAGCTAAATGCTTTGAGGGATATGGTCCCAAAACAATAGGACAGGATACTCCCTGGACTCGAACCCATACAAAAGGCGTCCTGAAATAGCTTCAGGACGCCTTTTGTTGTATAGAAGACAAGACGCTTAGGGGCCTAATCGGCTCCCTGGGTAAGCAGCTCGCGCTTTTCCTTGGCGGCAATAACAACCTTGCCTTTGTCATCCACATCGACAACTGCCGTATCGCCATCCTTGAGACGGCTGGATAGGATTTCCTCGGCTAGGGTATCCTCCAACAGTCGCATAATGGCACGACGTAACGGTCGCGCACCGTAGCTGGGGTTATAGCCTTCTTCCACAAGCCGATCTTTGAACTTGTCGGTCACTTCCAGGGTAATACCCTGTTCGGTTAACCGGCCAAAGACCTCCTTGAGCAAGATATCGGAGATTTCCTTCACTTCGGACTTGGTGAGCTGACGGAAGACAATAATCTCGTCCAAACGGTTCAAAAACTCAGGACGGAAGTACTGCTTGAGTTCTTCGTTCACCAGGGAGCGGATCCGATTGTACTGGGATTCAGCGGCGTCTTCCTCTAGCTCAAAGCCGAGGCCGCCACCGCCTTTCTCAATTACCTTGGAACCGATGTTGGAGGTTAAAATCAGCAGGGTGTTCTTAAAGTCCACCGTACGACCTTTAGCATCAGTCAGACGACCATCTTCCAAAATCTGCAACAGCATGTTGAAGACGTCGGGGTGAGCCTTTTCAATTTCATCGAAGAGCACAACCGTGTAGGGGCGACGGCGCACGGCCTCAGTCAGCTGACCCCCTTCGCTGTAGCCAACATAGCCAGGGGGTGAACCAATCAGTTTTGAAACCGTGTGGCGCTCCATAAACTCTGACATGTCCAAACGAATCATGGCCTCTTCGGAGCCAAAGAAGTAGGATGCCAGGGTCTTGGTTAGCTCGGTTTTACCGACGCCAGTGGGTCCGGAGAAGACAAAACTAGCAATGGGACGGTTGGGGTTTTTCAAGCCCACCCGCGCCCGTCGAATTGCCCGAGAAATTGCTTTAACCGCCTCATCCTGGCCGATCACCCGCTGGTGCAGCGTGTCTTCCATGTTGAGGAGCTTATCGGTTTCGGTCTCGGTCAGCTTGTTGACGGGGACTCCGGTCCAAGAGGCCACAATGTGGGCGATGTCCTCTTCGGTGACCACCGGAGACTCTGTGCTACCGGCTTCGTCCGTCCGCTTGCTTTGGGCAATGGCGCGAATTTCGGCCTTAATTTCCATTTCGCGATCGCGCAGCTCCCCGGCTTTATCAAAGTCCTGGGAACGTACGGCATTGTCCTTATCTTTGAGTACCGTACGCAGCTCGCGGTCTAGTTCCTTGGCCGCCGGGGGCAGCTGGGAGTTGACCAACCGGACCCGAGACCCGGCCTCGTCGATCAGATCAATGGCTTTGTCGGGCAGATAGCGGTCGGAAATATAGCGATCGGCTAGCTTAGCTGCGGCCTCTAGCGATTCATCGGAAATTTTGAGCTTGTGGTGCTGCTCATAGCGATCGCGCAAACCGTGGAGAATCTCAATCGTTTCATCAACGCTGGGTTCACCCACCATCACCGGCTGAAAACGACGCTCTAGGGCCGCATCCCGCTCAATGTGCTTGCGGTACTCATCCAGGGTGGTGGCACCGATACACTGCAGCTCTCCTCGAGCTAGGGCGGGTTTGAGGATGTTGGCGGCGTCAATGGCCCCCTCAGCGGCACCGGCACCGATCAGCGTATGAACCTCGTCAATGACCAGGATGACGTTCGCCGCTGAGCGAATCTCATCCATAATTTTTTTCAGACGCTCTTCAAACTCGCCCCGGTACTTGGTACCTGCCACCAGGAGTCCGATATCTAGGGTAACGACCCGCTTTTCCTCAAGAATATCTGGAATATCGCCGTTGGCAATGCGCTGGGCCAGCCCTTCGGCAATAGCAGTCTTACCAACGCCCGGTTCACCAATCAAGACGGGGTTGTTCTTGGTACGGCGACCCAGGATCTGAATTACCCGCTCAATCTCTTTTTGACGCCCAACCACCGGGTCAAGCTTACCCTCCGAGGCCATCTGGGTCAGGTTGGAGCCAAACTCATCCAGGGTGGGGGTTTTGGTACGCCCCTGACTACCGCCTGTGGAGACTTCAGCGGTCTCACCCAGCATCCGAATCACCTGGGTGCGCACTTTGGAGAGATCCACGCCCAGATTCTCTAACACCCGAGCCGCCACGCCTTCGCCTTCGCGAATTAGGCCCAGCAGCAGGTGTTCAGTACCAATATAGTTGTGACCCAGCTGACGGGCCTCTTCTAATGACAGCTCTAGTACCCGCTTGGCACGCGGTGTGAAGGGAATTTCTACAGCAACGAATCCGGAACCACGACCGATAATCTTTTCGACCTCGATCCGAGCGTCCTTCAGATTGACCCCCATGGATTTCAGAACTTTGGCGGCTACGCCGGTTCCTTCTCCGATGAGACCGAGAAGAATTTGCTCAGTACCCACAAAGTTGTGACCCAGGCGGCGGGCCTCTTCTTGGGCGAGCATGATCACCTTAATGGCTTTTTCTGTAAAGCGTTCAAACATGGCGGCTTTTCATCACCTGGCTGTGCGAGTTGACCTGATTCTAGCACAGGCATTTTTGGTGAAACTGTGCCGGTATTCACGACTTGCAATGGCTTTAGCGATAAATAAAATCCTTCCCGCAAGAAAGTAGGTTTTTTGGCCAGGAGCAGAGTTAGACCGATTGCGATCGCATCCGCTCCACGGTGCAGCCTTGGCGAATGGCTACATTAACGCAGGGTTGAACCTGATACCGCTCTGGTTTATGCCCCAAAAGCCGCCAATTTAGGCGATTTTGCTCCACTGCCAACGGATGGCATTTTACACGTATAAATAATTGCTACGTATTAATTAGCAAATGTTACGTGCGGAAACCACTGGTATCGATGGTTACCTAATGCGGTTTCACAGTCATTTTCTAAACAAGTTAACCGGTGCTGATACTCGGATGTTTGCAACTGACTGCGCCATAAAATCAGGGCATCTTCATCGTCTTTGTAATAGCGCTTGCGCCGCCCTGCTGTTTGAAAACCAAATTTTTGATAAAGACTTAGGGCCCTATGGTTAGAAGCGCGCACTTCTAGGGTGGCGTGGGTCAGGGCCCGGTGCCGCGCCAGCTGTAGTATCTGGGTAAGCAAAAGCTGGCCCAGTCGCTGCCGGTGGTAGTCGGGATGGATGGCCAGGGTGGTGATGTGGGCTTCGTCCAAAATGGCCCACACGCAGCCGAGACCGACAACGCGGTGCGCGGCTAACAATACAAGCAAATCACTGTTGGGGCTTTCGATTTCGCGCCGATAGCCGGTTTCGGTCCACAGCCCCCCCAGGCAGACTTGATCCAGCGCGAGCACCTCAGGCAAAAGTTCGTCGGTCAACGTTTGGCAGGTCAGCGGAATAAGCATCGGGCGCAGCTGGGAAATTGATACTTTCTAGAAAGAAGCCTACGGGGTGATCGATGGTGAATTGTACACTGGTGCTGACAACGTTCACCGGGCGCAGCCGCTAGTCTGGCTTGGGTAAGTTTGGCATGCATAGTGGCATGCTCGGATGAGCGTACCGACTGACGAGCCCTGACGACTCCTGACAAACACTCCATGGTTTCTACTTTGCCTTCTACCGGTTCGCCCATCCCCTCTAGTCGAGAATATGTGGAAAGCGACGACTTTGAATCCCCCAACCAGCGACGGCTGCCCCTGGGTGCTCGCGTTAATGGGCATGACCATCTAGAGATCGGTGGATGTGATGTTGTTGACCTCGTTCGGGACTTTGGCTCGCCCCTGTACGTTTTGGATGAAACGACCCTGCGCACTGCCTGCCAGCACTACCGTCAGGCATTTACCCAGAACTATCCGGGAGACAGCCTGGTGATGTACGCCTCAAAGGCATGGAACTGTTTGGCGGTCTGTGCGATCGCAATCCAAGAAGGTCTAGCCATTGACGTTGTTTCCAGTGGGGAGCTATTAACCGCACTGCGAGCCGGAGCCGCACCCCAAAACCTCTACTTCCATGGCAACAACAAGTCCCATAGTGAGCTCCAGCAGGGCATCGCCGCTGGCTGTCGCATTGTTGTCGACAACTGGCACGAACTCAAGACCCTTAGCCGTCTGGCCAGGGAAACCACACCGGCTACTATCCTACTAAGACTGACACCAGGGATTGAATGTCATACCCACGAGTATATTCAAACCGGCCACCTAGACAGCAAATTTGGCTTTGACCCAGAACAGCTAGACGCGGTTTTTGCCTATGTAGCCCAGCAGCCCGCGTTGACCTGCATCGGTCTCCATGCCCACATCGGCTCCCAAATCTTTGAGCTACAGCCCCACCGAGACTTGGCGGGGGTGCTGGTCAGTTGGATGGAAACCGCCAAACGCCATGGCTTACCCATTAGCGAACTCGATGTTGGTGGCGGTCTAGGTATCCGTTACACCGAGGCTGACGATCCCCCCAGCATTGCCGCCTGGGTACAGGTGGTTTGCGAGCATATGGTCAACGCCTGCCGGGTGGCCAATGTCCCCCTACCCAGACTCATCTGCGAACCCGGTCGCTCCTTGATCGGGACCGCCTGTGTCACCGCCTATACCATCGGTAGCCAAAAGACGGTACCCGGCATTCGCACCTACACAGCGGTGGACGGCGGTATGTCAGACAATCCCCGCCCCATTACCTATGGGGCTATTCATCAGCTCCTAGCCGCCAACAAAATGTCAGCGCCCCGCAGTGAAACCGTCACCCTAGCAGGCAAACACTGCGAATCAGGAGATGTGCTGATTCACGACGCCCAGCTGCCAACCCTGGGCGCGGGCGACATTGTCGTCGTGCCAGCCACAGGTGCTTACAACTACAGCATGGCATCCAACTACAACCGCGTCCCCCGACCTGCCGCCGTACTGGTCAAAAACGCACAGGCCGCTTTAATCGTGGAGCGAGAAACCGATGCAGACCTGATACGCTACGACCGATTACCCCCCCACCTCAAGGGCGCAGGGGCATAACATTTATCCATGACATCCCCCGGGGCGTTGCCTAAAATAGAAGCCAAGATGCACTCCATGGGTCATCGTGGGTAGTCTTTAGATCAATTAGATTGGCTCTCCCTGTGGCAATCAGCCCCAGTTTCTAAAACTATCTAGTCGATCGGACTTTCAAGCCGGGCGTATCCTGACACAGGCTTAGATATCTCGTAATTGCAAGTATGAGGTATGGGCCATTGGCTAACCGTGCAGCACCGGCCGCAGGGTCTTTCTCCAAGCAAGGCGCAGGATACACAGCGACCAGACTCGCTATCGTAGACCGATTTGGGGCAAAGCGGTTGGGGGGCTACGGTTGGGCATCTAAACCCCTGTGTAATAAACCCTTATATCTAACCCTTGTATTGAAAACCCAGGTTGGGGCTGACATTTGCTAGGTCTGTTCGTCCATATCATTGACATTGCCCTCGTTCTCGTTCTCATCTACCTGATGCTGGTGGTTATTGGCGAACGCCGTAATCTATGGATGATTCGAGGACTGATCGTGCTGATGCTGGCAGCTGTGATCAGCTATGACCTGGGACTATCCCTGCTGGGCTTTGTGCTGACCAACTTATCCTTTGGTGCCGCTGTCGCCATGGCCCTGATGCTCCAGGTCGAGATTCGGCGATTTCTAGAACTCTTGGGGCGTGGGGAAATTATGCAGCTGTTTTCCTCCACCAATACCCCCGTACCCAAGGCAAACACCATCATTGACGAACTGGTGGACGCGGTCCGTGAACTCTCCCAAAAACGCACGGGTGCCCTGATCATTTTAGAAATTGGTCCCCCCATAGATGAAAATGACTTTTCGGTGCCTGGGGTACGGCTCAATGCCAACCTATCTAGGGAGCTGATCCAAACCATTTTTCAAACCAGCACCTTGCTCCATGACGGTGCTATTCTTATCCGCGCTTCTCGGATCGTAGCAGCAGGGGTGATTTTACCCATTTCAGAACGGATTGCATCACGCCAGTTAGGAACCCGCCATCGGGCCGCCATGGGGATTACCGAACGGATTGAAAACTGTCTGTGTATCGTCGTTTCCGAAGAAACCGGCTCCATTTCCATCGCCCAACGGGGCCGCCTCAATCGCCCGCTGACCAGCAACCGGCTCCGGGAACTGCTCCTAGAGCAGCTAACTCCAGTGGTTGAGAGCGATACCGTGGCCCCCAAACTGCTGAGCCTGGGTCGTCGCCTGACCGGACTGTGGAAATGGACCCAGCGATGGGTTAAGCGCTAGCCGATGGGACACCGGCTCCCTGGCCACCACCAGAGCCTTCCCTAGCTGGGATATTAAGTAAAAATGCTCATCGGCAACCCACCTGGGAAAATGGTTATGATGTAGTGGGTACTAAGCATAAATGCGCAGTGAGCGAAGGGTATTTCCATGTCAGCCAGACAACCATCCCAAGAAAAAATGCAGGCTCCCCTATCAGAGCGAGAGTTGCAAATTGTTGAGCTGGTCGCCGCTGGCTTGACAAATCAAGAGATTTCGGCCCGCTTGGAAATTAGTAAGCGCACTGTTGATAACCACATTAGTAACGTGCTGACCAAGACGGCCACGGGTAACCGTGTTGCCCTGGTGCGCTGGGCACTGCAGTGGGGCAAGGTCTGTATCAACGATGTGAACTGCTGCAATTTGCCCGTCACCGGCGGACAGCAGGAACTGGTATCGTAGCCAGCGCGCATAAACTCCAGCATGATTTGATAGGGTGAGCATTGCCCGTTTATTTTTTAGATTTGTCCGCCGATGAGCAATATCCAGGCCCTGCGAGGTACCCGTGACATTCTGCCCGATGAGGTAACGGTGTGGCAGCATGTGGAAGCAACGGCTCGAGATATTCTCCACCGGGCTGCCTATCGAGAAATTCGACCACCGATGTTTGAGCAAACGGAGCTGTTTGCCCGTGGCATTGGTGAGGCCACCGATGTCGTGGGCAAAGAGATGTATTCCTTTGAGGATCGAGGCGGTCGCTCAGTTACCCTGCGGCCTGAGATTACCGCTGGGCTGGTGCGGGCCTTTATCAGTAATAAACTGTTTGCCAGCGGTGGTGTGCAGCGTTTGTGGCACACCGGACCGGCCTTTCGCTATGAGCGTCCCCAAAAGGGACGTCAGCGACAGTTTCATCAGCTGGATGTGGAGATTTTGGGCAGCCGCGATCCGCGGGCAGATGTGGAAGTGATTGCGATCGCAACCGATATTCTCCAGGGCCTGGGGCTCAAGTCCCTCACCCTCGACCTCAACTCCGTCGGCAGCGGCGCGGATCGCCAGGCCTATCGTGAGGCGCTCGTCAGCTATTTGACCCCCTACAAGGACGACCTCGATACCGACTCCCAGGACCGGCTCACCCAGAATCCCCTGCGCATTCTCGACAGCAAAGACAGTCGTACCCAGGCCATTATCAAAGAGGCCCCCAGCCTGCTGGATCACCTCAGCGATGACTCCCAACGTCATTTCGACCAGGTGCAGCAGCAGCTGAGCGCCCTCGATATCGACTTCACCGTCAACCCTCGGCTGGTGCGCGGTCTAGACTACTACACCCACACCGCCTTTGAGATTATGTCAGCCGATCTCGGGGCCCAGGCCACCGTTTGCGGCGGCGGCCGCTACGATCGATTGGTAGAGCAGCTGGGCGGTCCAGAGGTCCCCGCCATCGGTTTTGCCATCGGCCTAGAGCGGCTTACCATTTTGCTCCAGCAGCTCCACAGCACCCCCGCCCCCGAACTCGACTTTTACATTGTTTCGCGGGGTGAGCAGGCCGAACCCGCCGCCACCGTTTTGGCTCAAAAGCTGCGCCATGGGGGCTGCTCCGTCGAGATTGACCTGAGCAGTAGCGCCTTTGGTAAACAGTTTAAGCGGGCCGACCGCAGCGGTGCCGTGGGCTGCCTAATTTTGGGCGACGCCGAAGCCAATAGCGGCAGCGTACAGCTAAAATGGCTCCGTTCTGGCGAACAGACAGAACTATCCCAAGCGGCTCTGCTCGAACAGCTGGACAGGCTCAAAGAAAAAGTTAAAGCCCTACGCCATTCCTAAAACGATTGTGAGAGTTTTGAGTGAGTCCCATATTCCATTATCTCCTAACCCATGGCCAGACTAGAGGTGACCACAACCTATCTGGAAATGCGCTCGGCCGAGCAGATTATATCGGCGGCTCCCACAGCATTAACCCTGATGGAAGCCGGTGTTCCCTGCCCCGAGTTTCACCGATTTCTCTACACAGCGGTGGGGGGATCGTGGTATTGGATGGATCGACTCCGATGGTCCTACCAACGGTGGTTCGAGTATCTCAACCAGGACGCTATTCGCACCTGGGTCGGATACGTCAGCGGCTCTCCAGCCGGGTACTTTGAGCTATCACACCAGCCCGATCAAAGTGCCAAAATTGAGTACTTTGGGCTGCTGCCCCAGTTTATGGGTCAGGGACACGGGGGCTATCTGCTGACCCTGGCCCTCAAAACAGCCTGGGAACTGACGTCCAAACGGGTATGGGTACACACCAATTCCATTGATGGTCCCCAGGCCCTAAACAACTATCAGGCGCGGGGACTGGTGATTTATAACCGTCAGCAGAACCTATTTGATTTACCCCAAAGTCCGCCGGGTCCCTGGCCCGGAGCCCGTCGCCCCCAGCCGTAAACGTCGCAATTACTAAGAATTGTAAGAACTGTCCCCACCGACCCAAGGCCCCCTGGCAGCGATGCTAGCGTAAATAGGATTTAAAAACGCTCTCCCATGGTCCCAGAGTCACCCGACCGGTCTTCTGAACAGCCGCTTACCCAACCCAAAACCCGTTCGGAGCTGGTGAATTTTATTGCTGCCGCCCGCAGTCAGGGGGCATCCGATGACTTTATTAGCAAGCTATTGCTCAGTTTTGGCTGGCCCCAGAGAGAGATTGAGCGGGCTTATTTTGTTGTCTACGAAGAGCTAGTCGGTATCCGGATTCCCTCTCCCTACGGTGGCCAGGGAGAATCTGCCCGAGATACATTTGTATATTTGCTTTCGTTTGTCACGCTGGGCATGTGGACCCAGGCGTTGGGGGAGATTGGATTTATTTTGATCGATCACATCATTCCCGATCCCCTAAACCGTTCCTATGGAGATTTTTCCTTTCAGGTGGCCTTTTGCTTGGCTCGACTGCTGGTGGCCTATCCCGTGTATTTGCTGCTGATGCGCAAAATTCTCAAGGAACTCTCGGTCTATCGAGAAAAAGCCTACTCGGGCGTGCGCAAATGGTTAACCTATATAGCACTGCTGCTGGTCGCCCTAGTGGGTATCGGCACCCTGATGGCATTTCTCACATCGTTTTTACGGGGCGAACTAACGCCTCGATTTTTGCTTAAGGTGTTGGTTATTTTAGTAATCGACGGTGGCGTCCTGGCCTATTACTCCCAGTGGATTCAGCGACGTCCGGTCCAGGTATAGCTAGCCGCCTTGTTTACAGCCCTTGCACCGCCAGCCATATAACAGTCAGCTACACAGTAATGGAGCATTCAACCTTTGACCGTATCTTTGCTGCCCTGGCCACCCTAGCGGTGGCAGCTGGAGCAGCGGCAGGTTTTTGGGTATTGGGAACACCGGGTCAACAGCGCCTGATTATGAGCGATCAGCAGCGGTTAGAGGACCTGAGCGCGATCGCAAACAGCCTCTACTGGCAAAGCCAGGATCAAGACGATTACGCCCTGCCGGATGCGCTTACCACCACCAACCAGCGGCAGGATCCCATTACCCAGGAATCCTATTCCTATCGTAAAGTCGATGACGAACGCTACGAACTCTGTGCTAGCTTTGCCACCGACAGTAGCACCCACAAACTCGTCAATGCCAACAACCAAAATTGGCAGCATCCCAACGGCCGACACTGCTTTGAGCTAGAGCTCAGCCAGCCGCCGCCGCCCCTATACTAAAGAAGATCTGCGCCAAACCAGCCAGCCGCCACAGCCAATGGCAAGGCCCAGCCAGCCAGACGGCTCCGGCACTGACTGTGGGTCGTTGGGATGGACAGGCACCGTATAGCTGACGACCCCCGTATAAAGATTGGTGCCGACAACATAGCCAAAGTCACCGTTGCTAATGGCAAAGCCATCGACTAGGGCGCTGCCAACGGGGGGAATGTCCGTGGGGTTATCCCCAAAGCGCGACACGATATAGGTACTCCCAACAAAACTGCCATTTTGGAAGTTAGCACCTGGCGAATTGGCATCCGGGTCCTGCGAGTCGTCAGCCTGGGTAAACGCGGTGCCACCAAACTCAAACAGCAGCGACAGCGGCGGCACCGTTTCATCGGGACTACCCAGCAGACCCAGCTCGATGGCCGTCGTCCCTGGGTAGCGCTCCCCCGCCAGCGGTCCCGATGTCAGGCTGACGGTAAAATCATAGGTCACCGTCTGGGCAAGGGAGGCTTGGGCATCGGCAAGCATTAATGTAGCCACAGTAACGGCTGTCCAACAGACACGATTCATAGGTAGACCTTGTACTAGCTCGGCCTATTAACGTTAGAAAACCACAAAAACAACGACGCCCGTAACAACCATGAGATTTTCTGAAAAATTGTTTTTTAAGATTTAAACTACTCTGAAAAATTGCCTACTTTTGGACACGGTATCAGTAAGCTGTGGCATTAGCGGAGCGGGCAGCGTACCATTAAAAAGCAGGCAGAAAAAACAACATGCAGCTACAGCTTAAAGTTTGGCGACAGGCATCCCCCGAACAGCCAGGCCAGCTAGAGGAATATTCCCTAGGTGGGGTATCTCCCGATATGTCTTTTCTCGAACTCTTAGATTTATTAAATGAGCAGCTCGTGATGGCGGGGAAAGACCCGGTGGAGTTTGATCACGATTGCCGAGAAGGCATCTGTGGCTCCTGTGATCTGATGATCAACGGTCAGGCCCACGGTCCACAGCAGCGGACGGCAACGTGCCAGCTGTATATGCGTCACTTTAATGACGGCGACACGGTGGTCGTTGAACCGTGGCGGGCTAGGGCATTTCCAATTGTGAAGGATTTGGTGGTGGATCGCAGCGCCTTTGACCGGATTATGGCTGCTGGCGGTTTTATCTCGGTTAAAGCGGGGGCCGCCCCAGAAGCCAATAGCGTTGCGATCGCACCTAGCAGCGCGCAAACAGCGTTTGACTATGCCACCTGTATCGGCTGCGGTGCCTGTGTGGCCGCCTGTCCCAATGCATCCGCCTCCCTATTTACAGCCGCCAAAATCGCCCACCTGGCCCAGCTGCCCCAGGGCCACCCCGAACGTCGCCAGCGCGTACTCGCCATGACTGAGCAAATGTCCACAGAAGGCTTTGGGGACTGCTCTAACCATGGCGAGTGCGAGGCCGT
>JBCCAQ010000008.1:0-43055 GCA_039814735.1 Cyanobacteria bacterium P01_A01_bin.15 | reverse complement strand
TGATGACCAGACGATTCGACTGTGGGACTTGAAGGGAAACCGAATCGGTGAGCCCTTCGAGGGGCATTTGAGTTCTGTTAGGTCGGTGGCCTTTAGCCCCGATGGCAAGACCGTGGTCAGTGGCAGTTATGACCAGACGATTCGACTGTGGGATGTGAAGGGAAACCGAATCGGTGAGCCCTTCGAGGGGCATTTGAGTTCTGTTAGGTCGGTGGCCTTTAGCCCCGATGGCAAGACCGTGGTCAGTGGCAGTTATGACCGGACGATTCGACTGTGGGACGTGAAGGGAAACCCAATCGGTGAGCCCTTCGAGGGGCATTCGGATTATGTTTTGTCGGTGGCCTTTAGCCCCGATGGCAAGACCGTGGTCAGTGGCAGTGATGACCGGACGATTCGACTGTGGGACGTGAAGGGAAACCCAATCGGTGAGCCCTTCGAGGGGCATTTGAGTTCTGTTGGGTCGGTGGCCTTTAGCCCCGATGGCAAGACCGTGGTCAGTGGCAGTTATGACCAGACGATTCGGCTGTGGCGGGGAAGCTGGCGCAGTTGGCTGGCGCTTTGCTGCAATCGTTTGCGCTACCATCCTATTTTCAAGGAGCCACCGAACGAGTTGGCACAGGAAGCCTGTGAGGTGTGCCAACGGCTGGTGTGGGATCACGAGGCGTAGCCGCAGGTCTACCCGGTCATTAAAATTCGTTAGAATCAATGGGCTGTCATGGGTCCCAATGCATGCAACGGATTGTTCTAATTGCAGGGTTTAACACACAGCTGCATCAGCAGGCGACGGAGTTAGCTCAGCAGCGCTGTTCTGAGTGAGACATTCGGGTATTGTGCGAAACTCTACATTGCGAGAATACGCTCTCCCTCCGTCAAAAATGGCAGTGACAAAATTCCTAAAATCTTGTCAATCTCGTTGACATAATATTCTTCTAAATCGATAGCTACCACTGGATAGGTCAAGCGCAAAAATTTCCAAATAATGCCAGTGGTCACTACACCATAGATAGTCGATATCTCCTCTCCCTGTTGTTGATTAAACCGATAGGCTGCCACCATTTCGGCAATGCACTGACTTAAGCCACCTTTGATATCTTCGTTTTTGGCTTCTACTAAAGTAACAACGGGAGAGCGCACTTCATATAGGTCCGCCGATGCCGTCAGAATATAATCGCAGTAACCGGATAGGCCCGCATCAGGATCAACCGTAAACTCAGTGCCTGAGAAAAAACCAACCTTACCTATATGTTGCCGTCTAATTTCTAGCAGAATGGGGGCAATGATTAGCTCAGAACGTGCTTTTTCAGTATTGACTGCATTGGCAAGGGGTAAATAGTCTTGCAAGGTCTCCTGTAAACGCAGATCTGGCTGCAGCGGTTTTACATCTTTGAAAAGTTTACGGTGTTCATCCAGGGTTAAGTCAAAAGCTGCTTCTACTTGTCTAAGTGTGGTGAATTTGCTGTAGGGCATATAGCTGACTTTCCTTGCTTAAAACGCTCTAAGCCAATGGTAGCGATATCTAATGGTAATGCTGCCCTAGCTCTAGCCTTGATGGCTAGTTAAATAGTAATGGCTAAAGGCCGATCCGTTCTTTAACTCAGCGATCTCAAATTCGTTAGAACCAATGGGCTGCCACGGATCCTAATGCATGCCACGGATTGTTTTAATTGCTGGATTTAACACACAGCTGTATCAGCAGGCGGCGGAGCTGGCCCAGCAGCACTGCCCTAGGTTAGACACCCGAGTATTTTGCGATCTGGCTAATTGATGACTATGCGATCGCATGTACCAGTTAAGCTACGATCGTTGAGATAGCTGGATAAAGCAAAAATGGCAGCCAAAGACCGATTCCATGATGTAGTAAGGGCAGTTCTTGAACTATAGACTTGCTTTGGAGGTCAGCGATCCAGAACGTGTTCTCTATTTGGCAGTACCCGTAATTGCCTATGAAGCCTTCTTTAAGCGGGAATTTGCTCAAATGTCAGTAGAGCGATATCAGATTAAACAAATCATTTATGATCCTATGCAGGAGGTGATTGTGCAATGGATAACATAGTGTCTTATCGCAATATAATTCAGACATTATTGAGTGGTTACGCTGCTATTCCAATCTCAAATGGAGAGATTGAGTGCTATACCGTTTTTGACACACAAAAAGACCATTATCAAGTAATGAATGTGGGCTGGGATGGCCATCGACGGGTCTATGGTTGTGTTCTGCATTTGGATATCAAAGCAGGAAAAATTTGGATCCAGCAGAATATGACAGAAATCAGGGTGGCGCAAGAACTAGTGGAGCGAGGTGTCGCTAAAACGGATATTGTCCTAGGATTCCAGGCTCCTGAAATGCGGGAGTACACTGACTATGCAACGGCCTAGTGAGACTAGCAAAGCATTGGGCCAGTTTTACATGAATGCATAGGGGCTGTTGATCGCAAACTGAATCATTAAAATTCGTTAGAATCAATGGGCTGTGATGGGTCCTAATGCATGCCACGGATTGTCCTAATTGCTGGATTTGAAGCCTTTAATACACAGCTGTATCAGCAGGCGGCGGAGTTGGCTCAGCAGCGCTGCCCTGAGTTAGACATTCGGGTATTTTGCGATCGCGACCTCACCACCCAGCCCGACACCATAGCCGCCGCCCTTGACGGAGCCGACGTCTTTTTTGCCAGCCTAATTTTTGACTACGATCAGGTCCTCTGGCTGCGGGAGCGCGCCCAGGAAATTCCCATCCGTCTAGTCTTCGAATCGGCGCTGGAGCTGATGGCCCTGACCCAGCTGGGCAAATTTGTCATTGGGGAAAAGCCAAAGGGTATGCCCAAACCGGTTCAGTTTATCCTGAGCAAATTTGGCAGCGGTAAAGAAGAGGACAAGCTGGCTGGATACATCAGCTTTTTGAAAATCGGTCCCAAGCTGCTGAAATATATTCCGGCCAAAAAAGTACAGGATTTGCGCAACTGGCTGATTATTTATGGCTACTGGAATGCAGGGGGTACAGAAAACGTAGCGTCGATGCTATGGGTGCTGGCCGAGACGTATTTGGGATTAGCCGTTGGGGAGATTCCGGCGGTGATTGAGACGCCGAATATTGGGTTGTTGCATCCGGAGTATGGGGGGTATTTTGAGTCGCCGAGGGCTTATGTAAATTGGTATGGGGAGAGGGGAAAGGGGGAAGGAAAAAGGGGGGAAGGGGACAAACCTCGGGTGGGAATTCTGTTGTATCGCAAGCATGTGATTACAAAACAGGCTTATATTTCGCAGCTGATTCGTTATTTTGAAGAGGCCGATTTGGTACCGGTGCCCATTTTTATTAATGGTGTGGAGGGGCATGTGGCGGTGCGGGATCTGATGACCACGGCCTATGAGCAAGCGCAGCGGTCTTTGGGAAATAACGAATGTCCGTCCCTGTCAAAGCAGGCGGTGCGGGTGGATGCGATTGTGTCTACCATTGGCTTTCCGTTGGTGGGGGGTCCGGCGGGCTCCATGGAGGCGGGGCGTCAGGTGGCGGTGGCGAAGAAGATTTTGGGGGCGAAGAATGTGCCCTATTTTGTGGCGGCACCGTTGCTGATTCAAGATATTCACTCGTGGACGCGGCAGGGCATTGGCGGGCTGCAGAGCGTGGTGCTATATGCGCTGCCGGAATTGGACGGGGCAATTGATCCGATTCCGTTGGGTGGTTTGGTGGGCGACCAGATCTATCTGGTGCCGGAGCGGGTGCGGCGGCTGACGGGACGGGTAAAGCAGTGGATTGAACTAAGGCGGAAGGAACGGTGCGATCGCAAACTAGCCATCATTCTCTATGGTTTCCCCCCCGGTTACGGAGCGACAGGTACAGCCGCCTTGCTAAACGTGCCAAAATCTCTCCTGGCATTGTTACAGGCATTAAAAACCCAGGGGTACCAAGTGGGAGAACTGCCCGACGATGGTGAGTCAATTATTGACTGGGTAAAGGCGGCGGATGATGAAAACCAATGGCTAACTCGCAAACAAGCATGGCAAGAGCTCAGGGACGAGAGTGAAAATGCTCTGCCAGAACTGTCGGTGCCGACCACGGTCAATGTGAGAACGTTGGAGAAGTGGCTAGGCTATTTGAAAACCTCCAGGATTGAGAAACAGTGGCAGTCCCTGACCAAGAGCGGTATTAAAACCGTTGGGGAAGACTTTCATGTGGGTGGAATTCAGCTAGGTAACGTGTGGATTGGGGTGCAGCCCCCCCTCGGGCTGGCAGGGGACCCGATGCGGCTCATGTTTGAGCGGGATCTGACGCCCCACCCCCAGTATGCGGCCTTTTATACCTGGCTACAAAAAGACTTTCAGGCGGATGCGGTAGTACACTTTGGCATGCATGGCACGGTGGAATGGCTGCCGGGGTCGCCCCTGGGGAATACGGGCTATTCCTGGTCGGATATTTTGCTGGGTAACCTGCCGCACCTGTATGTGTATGCGGCCAACAACCCATCGGAGTCGATTTTAGCCAAACGCCGGGGCTATGGGGTCCTGATTTCCCACAATGTACCCCCCTACGGCCGGGCCGGACTGTATAAAGAGCTGATCACCCTGCGGGAACTAATGGCCGAATACCGGGAAAATCCCCAGGCCAACCGCGTCCTCCAGGATGCGATTTTAACTAAGATTGTCGACACGGGGCTGGCCTCCGACTGTCCGCTCCCGGAGCTAAAGACCCAGGGTCTAGAATTTACCCTAGAAAATGCCAGGTTGTTCAGCAATACGGTATTAGACCGCTACTTTGTTACCCTCTATGAATATTTACAGGTATTAGAAAATCGCCTGTTTTCTAGCGGTCTCCATACCCTGGGTCAGTCCCCCGATGGGGAGGCTATCCACAGCTATTTAGAAGCTTATTTTGGAGAACAGCTGTCGCCGGAGCTAATCGAGCAGATTGCCGCTGACACCCTTAAACCCACTGATATTGACACCCTGGCCAAACGCTACCCCAATGATCATCCCCTCACGCCCCAGCTGCTAGAAGAGGCCGGAAATATTCGCCAGGGACTAACCCAAACCACCGACGAGCTTACCAATCTGTTGCGGGGTCTCAACGGTGAATATATTCCCCCGGCTCCAGGGGGAGACCTGCTGCGGGACGGTCCGGGGGCGCTGCCCACAGGTCGTAACATCCACGCCCTAGATCCCTACCGGATGCCCTCACCGGCGGCCTATGAGCGGGGCCGCGCCATTGGCCGTAAGCTGATTGCTCAAAACCTGGAAGACTCGGGTCAGTATCCTGAAACGGTGGCGGTCATGCTGTGGGGTTTGGATGCCATTAAAACTAAGGGAGAATCGCTGGGGATTTTACTTGAGCTGGTGGGGGCCGCACCGGTAAAAGAGGGGACCGGGAGAATTGTGCGCTACGAGCTAATGCCCCTAGAACACATGGATCATCCGCGTATTGATATTTTGGGAAATCTGTCGGGGATCTTTCGCGACAGTTTTGTGAATATCATTGAGCTGCTGGATGATTTGTTTTTACGGGCAGCTGAGGCCGATGAACCGGTCGAAAAGAACTTTATTCGCAAACATGCCCTGGTCCTATCGGCCCAGGGAGTAGAAAACGTATCGGCCAGGCTATTTTCTAATCCGGCGGGGGACTATGGCTCGCTGGTTAATGATCGAGTCACCGATTCTAACTGGGAGTCGGGGGATGAGCTGGGGGAGACCTGGTGCGATCGCAACGCCTTTAGCTACGGTCGTGGGGATAAGGGCCAGGCTCGCCCGGAAGTGCTCAACACCCTGCTGCAGAGCACGGGCCGCATTGTGCAGCAAATCGACTCGGTGGAATATGGCCTCACCGATATCCAGGAGTACTATGCCAATACCGGTGCCCTCAAAAAAGCAGCAGAACAGCGCCAGGGCAAACGTGTTACCGCCAGCTTTGTAGAAAGTTTCTCCCAGGATACTACCCCGCGCCAGCTAGAAGATGTGCTGCGTATGGAGTATCGCACCAAGCTGCTCAATCCCAAATGGGCTGAGGCCATGGCCGACCAAGGGTCTGGCGGTGCCTATGAGATCTCCCAGCGGATGACGGCCCTGATTGGCTGGGGGGGGACAACTGGGTTTCAAGACAGCTGGGTCTACACCCAGGCCGCCCAAACCTATGCCCTAGATGAGGCCATGGCCGACCGGCTGCGCTCGGCAAACCCAGAGGCGTTTCGCAACATTGTGGGCCGGATGATTGAGGCTAGCGGTCGCGGTTTGTGGCAGCCAGAAGAGGAGACTTTGGAGAAGTTGCAGAGCCTTTATGAGCTGGCGGACCAGACTTTGGAAGGGGTGGTGAATTGATGGGGAAGGGTGAAAGGGGAAAAGGGGGGCCTGATTGCGGGTGTCTAGTTGTCCCAGAGGTTTGCTAGGGTGTAGGCTCCTCCCTCTACGACCCAAATAGTGCCGTCCACATAGCGGCGGCTCAGGTTTAGGGCGGTGATTGTCTGCATATCTTCTGGGGTTAGGGATACCTCCGCTGCCGCCAGGTTTTGTTTGATCCGGGCCGGGTTGACCGATTTTGGAATCACAGCCGTGCCCCGATGGATCGCCCAGCTGATAAGGACCTGGGCGGGGGTAGCCCCGTGGGTTTTGGCGATGGATGCAATCGTTGCATCGTCTAGTAAAACAGGTTCATCGTCTGTCTTTAGACTGTTGGGACGATCGGATGACCCCAGGGGAGAATAGGCCGTGAGATAAATATTGTTCTCCTGGCAAAACGCTAGCATTGAGGGCTGCTGCAGGTAGGGGTGCAGCTCAATCTGGTTTATTTCTGGCTTGATTCGGGCAGTCTTTACCAGGGCCTGCAGCTTGGTCGTACTAAAATTTGACACACCAATGTGACGACATTTCCCATCGTCCACCAGCGCTTCCATCGCCTGCCAGGTGGTCGAAATGGGTAAATCCTTAAGCGAAATCAGCTTGTCCGACGTTAGCGGAAAGCTAGCCCCCTTTTTCAAGGCAACTGGCCAATGGATAAGATAGAGATCCAGATAGTCTAGCTGTAGATTGGAGAGAGTTGTCTCCAACGCCGGACGAACATCCTCAGCCCCGTGGGAATCATTCCACAGCTTTGAGGTAATCCACAGCTGCTCGCGGGTGGCCACCCCCTCGCTAAACGACTCGGCCAGGGCACGACCTATTTCTGCCTCGTTACCATAGATGTGGGCACAGTCGATATGACGATAGCCCAATGCGATCGCTTCTTTAACCGCTTTATAAACATCGCCAGGCCCAGACTTCCAGGTACCCAAACCCAACGCAGGCATCCGATCGCCGTTACTAAACTGAAGTGTGCTTACCATATGTCTGCTCCCAAAAACCCTGTCTTTCCACTCATGAAAGAATTCGAAATCAAATAAAGTATTATCTATAACGCTTTCCCCTTTCCCTTTTCCCCTTTCCCCTTTCCCCCCTCCCAACTGAGACAGAATTTTACTTCCTGCCCACCTCCCCAAGGTAACAAGAAAGTTTCAATCTGAACCCAGACTGCTGTAGAACCGAGCAACTAATATTTCTTGCGGATACAGGTCAGGCTATCCCACAACAAATCACATCAATCCACAACTAGAGTCATTTACTTCGAGGCGGGGCAGTAACAACTCTTTCAAAACGAGCGGGGCTGGAGATGACTACGCTACTTTGGCTTATTTAGAATCCGAAGCAGCTGACCGATTCGGAGATAATTTATACAAGGGATCCACTCAATCTGCTTAGTAAATTGATGCACCAATCCCCCATTTGACATAGTTTACTAAGTTCGCCTATATTTCACCATAGGATTAGCCAAAACTGTCAAACTTTAGCAAAAGTACTCTGGAGTCTAATGCAGATAAAGCTATTGGTGATACCACATCGGTCACGGCAGTATGGATGGCTCTTGGCAACAACCCTGGGTGTTGCAACTTATCCTTTCTTAGTTGCATCCCCTAGTTGGGCACAGACCGACACTCCGCTAGCGTCCTCTCCAACTAATTCTTATGAGACTGTAGGGTCTGACCCCGCAGCTGATCATCTAGCGACTGGAGAAGATCATAGGGATACGGTGATTAGGCCATCCCACACCAGCCAGCTGAGCGCTGTGCCGTCGGGTAGTGGGGAGGTAATCTCAGATATTCAGGTGCGCTTTGTTGACAGCGAAGGCATGCCCATGGCGGGAACGCTGGAGTCTAACGTCATTACCCAAGAGTTTGAACTCCAGTCAGGGGATGTTTATGACGCGCAGCTGGCCCAAGAGGGATTAGAACGGATTAAAGGGTTAGCTAATCAGTCGACCCTGGCGCTAGAGCCCGCCGCTGAACCTGACCAGGTGGTCATGGTTGTCACCGTCAGTGAGCCAAATTCTTTTTTCTTTGATCTGGGGTTAAACTTTCCTCGCCCCAGCGCCCTACAGGGACCGGCGCGACCGTCCACGGTATCTGCCCTATCCAATCAGCCCCGAGGGTTTTCAGCCGGGGCTCGGTTTGGGTTTGAAAATATCGGGGGCAACAATCAGACCCTATCCCTGGCGCTCGAAGGGGGTGAAAATACCTTGGGTGCCGATTTGGATTTTAGACAGTTTTTAGATGACGGATCGGGGTACGGTATCAACTTTGCCAACCGGCGGGGGGTGGAACCCGAATTTGTAGGGGGAGACCCTGAGGTTGAAACCCTTAGCGGTGATGAACCTTGGGTCCATCGGCTGGGGGGAGGTGTGGAGTATTTCCGTCCCCTGACATCTGATCTAGATGGGGCCATAGGACTTTCCTACCAGCGGATTTCTGTTCGAGAAGATGCGTTTACATCGGATATTGTTTCCGATGATGAGTTTGGCAACTCACTAACCGTCAGTGACGACGGTCAGGATCACCTGCTGACCATCAACCTGGCTGGTGTTGTTGACCAGCGAGACAATCCGAAAAACCCAACTAAGGGCTCTAGACTGCTGTTTGGGTTAGATCAGGCTATTCCCATCGGTGAAGCCGACATCCTGTTTACTCGGCTCAGTGCAAACTATACCCAGTTTGTACCCCTAAATATTTTTGGGTTTACAGAAGGTCCCCGTACCCTGGTGCTCAATTTTCAGGGGGGCACCATCCTCGGAGATACGCCTCCCTACGACGCCTTTAGCTTGGGTGGTTCTAGCTCTGTCCGGGGCTATGGCTCCGGCGAGCTGGGCACAGGGGAAAGTTTTGTCCAGGCTACCGCCGAATATCGCTTTCCCATGTTTGGGTTCAATGCGTTTGACGACGATATTGACGTTGGTGGGACGTTGTTTTTTGACTATGCCACCGATCTAGGAACCGGTGATGAGGTGATTGGTGAGCCCGCAGAGGTGCGGGGAAAACCCGGTGACGGGTTTGGGTATGGACTTGGGGTACGAGCACTGACATCGTTTGGTGCGGTCAGACTTGAGTTTGGCATCAATGATGAAGGCGACTCCCAGGTAATCTTTAAGATTGGCGACCGTTTTTAGACCATGAATAGCTGCCCGCTGGTGTGGATTATTATGGGGGTAGCCGGATCGGGGAAAACGGCTGTAGGCCGACTGCTCGCTGAGCGATTAGAGAGCGACTTTTTGGAAGGGGATCGTCGACATCCCGCTCCAAATATTATTAAAATGCTGTCGCAGATCCCGCTGCGAGACGACGATCGTCACCAGTGGCTGTTAGAAATAGAGGCTGATATTCGACGGGCAATCGAGCGGAACCGCGAGACCGTTATGACCTGCTCGGCCCTAAAGGCGTCCTACCGTAAACAGCTAACATCCCTAGGACGGGTCCAGCTAGTGTGGCTCGATGTCCCACAGCAAGAACTGGAAAAAAGACTTGCTGAAAGAACCCATCACTACATGAAGCCTAAAATGCTCCCTAGTCAGCTGGCGGCGTTTGAACCCCTGAGTTCGGACGAAAATGTTATTACTGTCGATGGTTGCCTGGTGCCCGCTAAAGTTGTTGATGAATTACTAAACCAGGCAACGTGGCTGTTTCCTGATATGGAAAAGCCCTGGTGGCAGCGATATGTGGGTCGATAACTAAAAAGGTCCCTGGCAACAAAATTGTTGCTAGGGACCCTAAAACTAGCGGCGTTAGCCGTTAAAAATGACCTACGCGGTCTGCTTTTGGCGCTTAGCCACGGCAAAACCGCCTGCTACAGCCAAAAACCCAAAGATAGTGGCAGGTTCAGGTACCTGCTCGGGTTCAGATACCATAATGGAACCAGCAGCAGCCGTATCACCAAAAGCAGTTGTCCCGGCAGCAAAATTATCAACAAACAAAAACTCAAGATCAAGACCAAACTCATCCGAGATATAGGTGCCCTGATCGAGTCCATCAGCCAGTTCAACTTCGTTGGCGGTACCGTCAACAAAAAAACCAGGCGTGCCAAACAACGTTACAACCTCGGCATTGGCAGAAGAGATAGTAAACGCTTCTACGTCGCTGTTGCCACTCCAGTTCCACATCCAAGAGTCAAACTCATCGCCGGATACAATACCATCGGCGGCCGCCGACTCTTCAGCCACAAAGCTACCGCTGATGGCAGCACCTTCGGCAAAAAAGCCGGTATAGTCAACAGTCCACTTAAAGCGGACTGCGTGGGCGGGTGTGGCAAAAGCCGTGACTCCAAGCGCTGCAGCCACAGCAAAAACAATCTGTTTCATCATCCTAGCTATTAATAAAAAATACAAAAACACTGAGCGACGTCAAATCCCCCAAAAGATCCCCTGTTCTGGCCTTGACCAAGGCCAGAACAGGGAAAAGCTCACTGACTATGAACCAACGATGCCGCCATCTTTTTTGGTAATAACGATGGTGCAATCACGGGGAATAGTCACACCGTCAGTCGGTGCAGGGAAGTTGGTTAGGGTGGGGTCACCGTTACCAGGGTGCTGGGTATTGATGAACATGGTTTTACGGTCAGGCGTGACGGCCACACCGGTAATCTCATCGCCAGCTACACCGGTAAACATCCGACGAATTTCACCTGTTTTTGGGTCAGCCACCAGCATCTGATTGTTTAGATCCTTTTGCTGACCGCCGTCAGTTTCGATAAACAAACGCCCGTCAGGATCCGCCCACAGACCATCAGGATCGCTAAAGGTGGTTTCATCGCCTTCACCATGGGTCTCCGATGCAATAAACGGAATGGTCCAGGTAAAGTCAGTACCGGTGTGGTTGTTGCTATCCACCATCTCTAGGATATGACCGTCGGGGTTAGGTGCTTGAGGGCTGCCAGGACCGGGGGTTTCACGACGGCTGTTGTTGGTCATCGCCCAGAAAATGTGACCGTTGGGACCAATGGTTGTCCACTCGGGGCGGTCCATGGGGGTAGCACCCAGGATGTCAGCGGCCACCCGGGCAAAGACCATCACTTCACCCTGATCCTTAAACTGAGCCCTGAGCTCAGGGTTGCGGATAGTTAGCTCCATCCATTTGCCGGTGCCATCTTCGTTAAACTTGGCAACGTACAGCTTGCCGTAGTCAAGGGGGCTCAGGCCACGGGCTCTCATGGAACGCCAGCTGGTCTGGGAAACAAACTTGTAACAGTAGTCAAAACGCTGATCGTCACCCATGTAGCCAACGGCACGGCCACCGCTGCCAACGGTCACGGCAATGCCTTCGTGCTTAAAACGTCCCAGGGCGGTACGCTTTACTGGGGTCTGGGAACCGTCCTCAGGGTCGATTTCAACGATCCAACCAAAGCGGTGCTGCTCATTGGCATAATCGGGATTAGAGAGATTAAAGCGCTCGTCGAAGTTCTCCCAACCGTAGCCAAAGCCATCAAAGTCGAACCCGTAGCGTTCCTGCTCGGGCGTGAGTGAAGTATTAAACACTTCACCTTCAGTGGAACCAAAGTAACCGTTAAAGTTCTCTTCGCAGGTTAGATAGGTGCCCCAGGGCGTATAGCCATTGGCACAGTTGTTGACAGTCCCTTGAAACTGATTGTTGGCCGAGTTTTGCAACAGGGGATGACCAGCTGCGGGACCGCTGTAGGTAACCGGCGTATTGACATGAATACGGCGGGAATTGTCGCTGGCAACACGATTCCACTTACCGTCAGCTTTTTTGAGCGCTACAACAGAGACACCGTGAGCATGCTGGGATAGGCGAACATCCTCTAGACTCTCAGGGGCATCCTTACCAAGGACGTGGCTGTTGCGGCCAAACTCATGGTTGATGCACAGCATGCCTTCAGTATTGCTAGTGCCATCTTTGGCAAAGAACCACATACCATCGTGGCCGATACCAATCTGATTGGCCTGTTGGGCAGATGAGGGACGAGTGCTGGGAGCGCCAGTGTAGCTAGGCCCACCGGGTTGGATGGACTGCCCCCAGGGAATGACAACATCATACTGATAGTCGCTCGAAATGGTGGGTACGGCAGGGTCACCTACGGCATCCGCAATCTTAACTGCGGAAAAGTTAAGCAGACCCGTGCTCTGGGCCAATAGCGTACCGGACGTGCGACCGGCAGAGCTAACGGCGGCTACCCCTTTGGATAGCAGACTTTCGCCCATAAATGTGCCAACAAAGCCAGCCGCTGATAGAACAGCACTGCGCTTGAGGACATTACGACGGGACAGGCTGGCTTTTAGAACATCCTCTAAAGGACGATTGCCAGATCGGTTACAGACTTTATCATCGTGGGGCATGAAAATATAATCTCCTCTCTTAGGGTAAGTTGCACTACCAGTGAACGTGGGCCATTAAACTTTCCAAATCAGGTGGACACCTGATTCCGGCAGGAAAGTTTCCTCTATCGAAAATGCTTTATATGAACAACTAATCTACTAGGTCCATATAGGATTGCACAGTCCGACCGGCCAGCTGACCTGAATCAAACTGTCGCTCAAACTGAACAGATATAGTCTGTGAGGCAACGGTTGTAGAGCGCCGACGGGGTGTGGCGACCTGGACAGGCTGCGGTTCACGCCGATCGTGTCGTTGGAGCAGGGCATGGGAGCCGTAATACTCGGTCCAAGCACTAACGTCTGAATTTTCCTGCCACTGTATCCGAGAAACAACGGTGGTTAAGACAGGTACGATATCGCCGTTACGATTACCGAGAACAACGACCTCAATGTCAGTAAGACTTGGATTGGTGTTGAAGTGCTGGTTAATCTCTTGACCCACCATAAACTCAGCCTGGCGAATTAGGTCATCGCTGGAGGTCCGGTTATAAATGGGCATATTTAAGAGCACTGGCCCATTGGAACTGGCAAAAGCTGATTTGGCAAAACTGTCTATACATACGGTGCCCATAAGACACGCTGCCACAGACAAACAGCCTAGCGTCAGCCCGCTAGGCCCCATAGAAAAACGATTGGCCAACATAGTTTGGCAATACTGATGTAATTAAACTGCAGACAGCATCAGTCACTCGACCGCGCTTATTTATCCCCACACCTATAGTTCCACAAACAATCTCTTTGGAGGTAAAGATGAGGTTAATGGGAGTTTCTTAATAGTTAAAGGAGAGTCGAATTGATTGAAATACCTCTCAAAAAGGCATTCCCTGGCATGATATGGGGCGCAGCGCTCTACCTTTGCAGTCGGGCAGCGTTGATTTGACTGGCAAATTTAAGGGCTTTTCTGAACAGGGTGCGGTTGGGGGCTGATCCGTTGGCGCGATCGCAACCGGTTTCCAAAACGGTTTCTCGACCGATAACGGCTTCAGACCCTGCCATCACTGGGGCAACGTTACCTGAAGCAGCGTTCCCTGCCCGGGGGTGCTCTGGATTGTGAGACGCCCCCCCAGCAGCTGTACCCGCTCTCGCATACCCCGCAGTCCGTAGCCGGTGTTAGAGGGTTCAGGGATAAACCCAACACCGTTATCCAATAGCCCTACGGTAATGCCCTCGGGTGTGGTGTCAGCCCACAGTTTTACGGTGGTTGCCCGGCTGTGTTTTTGAATATTGGTGAGTCCTTCTTTCACAATTAGAAATAGCTGCTGGCTTACCTGCAGCGGCAGACTGGGCAAATTGATCTGGGTTTCGATAGAGCAGGCTTGCTGCATGTGCTCCACTAACTCAGTCAGCGCATCCGCTAAATTAAAACTGCCGTGGCGCATGGTGGCAACGGCGCGCCGTACGTCTTGCAGGGATTGCCCAGACAGCATTTTTGCCCGGTTGAGGGCTTGAAAAGACTGATTGGGATTTTGAGAATATAGGGTTTGAGCCACTTCTAGCTGCACATCTAGGGTGGTGAGGGTATGCCCAAGGGAGTCGTGAATATCGCGGGCAATCCGGGTCCTCTCCAGGTCGGTTGCTAGGGCCTCCACCTCCTGGGATAGGGCGGCGGCCTGCTGGCGGCTTTTGCGCTCAGAGAGCACGGTCCAACACAGTAAAATAACCAGCAAACAGCTGATGATATAAACCGTTGTGCTGTTGATCACTATGTCTAAGACTAAAAGAGATCTCGGAACTGCCAGGGATGATTCAAACTGGGCTCGAATCTCCTCAACCGGTAGTGAAAAGTTGTAAAAAAATCGCCGGGCCAAACTTAGCTGCCAGGCGACACCTGCTAAAACTGCGGTAAAGATTACATCGCGGCGGCCCAGCAAAAAACAGCTTTTTACTAGCACAAGATACAAAAATGGATCGAGCCCCCAGTCGGTAAACAGACGGCTAATCAAAAGAATAACAATCTCTAGCAAGACGTATCCCCGGCGTTTCCACCGAGGCTGTCGCAGTGGAAATATGGGGCTGAGCAGCGTCAGGCTTCCCAGTACGGCAAGGCTGATGTAGCCACCGCGATCTAGCTCATACCCCAGGGGGCGGTTGAGCATGAGCAGTCCAATCCGCACGGTGACCGCCAAGAGAAAAACCCATTCCACATAGCGTAGGGTTTTAGGGATCGAAGGCGATAGGGCGGCCGCCGGAGGCGGTGTTATGCCTGCCTCTTGTTTTGTTGTGTTGCTGGCGGCGTCCATGCTCTGATCCATATCTGTTTTTGTGGGGTACCCGACGGCCCATGCCCCCTGATTGAATGCTAGACCATTGCAATCAGTAGCTCCATGACGAAGGTCATGGGTTGGCATGACCTTCCGATATAGAAGTCCATGGAGCCCATCGCTAGAGTACAGATATGTTTCAACCCTAACAACGATGGATAGGCGCAAGCCAGCTGCTAGATCAGGGCATTGCCTACTGCTTGGGATCGTCTTTGGTTTGGTGTGCAGTGCCAACGCGATGGCCCGAACTTCTTCAACGCTGACCCTACAGACTTTGAATGTCGAGGATACAGAGGATATATCTATGATTGCGATCGCACCTCCTCCGCTTGTTGCCGAAAAAACCACCGAGCTTGATACCTACCTAAATGCCTATGCCCAAACCGGTCGTCTCTCGGGCAACGTGATCATCAGCCACGGTGAGGAACCAGCGCTGATCCGCAGCTACGGTATGGCCAATCGGGAGCACACCGTTGCCAATATTCCCGCCACCAAGTTTCGCATTGGCTCCATTACCAAGCAGTTTACCGCCGCCGCCATCCTACAGCTCCACGAGCAGGGACTTGTGGAGCTACAAGCCCCCATCTCCACCTATTTACCGGACTATCCCAACGGTGAGCAGATGACCATCCATCATTTGCTCACCCATACCTCAGGTATTCCAGAGTATCTCGACGGCAGCACCTTTCCCGACATTGCCGAATGGATGCGGCTGCCCTCCACCCTAGATCAGCTGGTGGAGCGTTTTCAGGATCTGCCCCTAGACTTTGACCCAGGCGAAAGATTTCAATACAGCAACTCCGGCTATGTTGTCCTGACCCAGATTATAGAAACCGTATCGGGTCAGCCCTATGCCGACTATGTGCAAACCCATATTTTTGCCCCCCTGGGTATGGACCACACGGGCTATGAGATGCCTAAAGCGGTTGTTTCCAACCTGGCCCAGGGCTATCTCCGCATTGGCCAGGATCTCTATCTGCAAACCGAGCCCATCGATATGAGTCTGCCCCAGGGGGCAGGCGGGTTGTATTCAACCCTGGGAGACCTGGGCATTTGGCAACGGTGGCTCTATGGCAATGCTGATGCTCCGTCCCTGCTGAATCCGGTCTCCAAGGCCCTGCTGATTACCCCGTGGGTCAAAATGGATGCCCCCGAGGATGGGATCAATGCCTTCTACGGGTACGGTCTAGTGACCGATACCCATCTAGAGCGCCAGCGCATTCACCACAGCGGCGGCATCAACGGTTTTTTGTCCACGCTCATGCACTACCCCGAGGAAGATCTAACGATTAGTCTCCTCTTAAACCTGGACAATCAACCGCCAGCCACCATCGCCGAAGGGTTGGCGGCCATTCTTTTTGGCGAAGACTATGCCATGCCCCAAATCCAGACGGCTGTAGCCATTGACCCTGCGCTCTACACCAGGTACGTGGGCACCTATCAGCTTTTGCCCGAACTACAGATCAGGCTTTGGGTTGAAGACGAACAGCTCATGGGGCAGGCCACAGGCCAGGGCTCCTTTGCACTCTACCCCAGCTCGGAAACCCAGTTTTTTGCCCAGGTAGCGGATATCACCATAGCGTTTTCCGTTGCAGACGATGGTACCGTTGATGGTTTTACCCTCCACCAGCTTGGCCACGAGCTATTTGCCACCAAACTAGACGACTAGGCCGCCATCGGCATATCCATGGCCACTACCCCAGCATAGAATTTCTGTAGCTGCTGGGTTGCCCCTCGCCAGCCCCAGCGCTCGGCCTCTATGCGAGCATTGCGACGCAGCAGCTCGATCTCAGCTCGGGCCGCCAGCAGCCGCTGGGTAGCCTTAATCGCCCCGTCGTCATCGTGGGGGTCAAACAAAAAGCCGTTGGTGCCATCGGTGACAATATCTGGAATACCACCGGCATTGGCCGCTACCGTTGGACAGCCCGCGGCCATGGCTTCTAGCATTACCAGACCGAGGGTTTCAGTCCGAGACGGAAAAATAAACGCATCGGCGGAGGCATAGGCGGAGGCTAGCTCTTCCCCGCCAAGGTAGCCCACAAAGTTAGTGGCCGTTCCAGCAAAATGCTCTTCTAGCTCTTCGCGGTAGGGACCATCGCCCACCAGGGCCAGGCGAGCATCGGGAATAGCCTCTAGGATGGGTCGGATCCGATCGACCTCCTTTTCCGCCGACAGCCGTCCCACATACAGCAGCAGCGGCGCATCCGGGTGCCCCTGACTCAGGCGCTGCCGCATCTCTGGCGAGGCTAGACTTGGACGAAACAGATCCGTATCCACCCCCCGCTGCCACACCTCCACCTGCTCAATGCCGTGCTCGGTTAGCTCCTGCTGCATCGCCGTGGAGGTACAAAGATTGAGCCGAGCGTTGTTGTGTACCGCCTTGAGCAGCTCCCACAGCATGCCTTCAAACATGCCAAAGCCGTAATGCTCTAGATATTTGGGCAGGTGGGTGTGGTACGACGCCACCAGGGGAATTTCCAAAGCTTTAGCATAGTAAATACCCGCTAAACCCAGAACAGCCGGATTGACAACGTGGATAATGTCCGGCTGAAACGTCTCCAACGCCTCCCCAATCGAAGGTCGAGGCAGGGCCAACTTTAACTCGGGATAGAGCGGCATCGGAAAACCAGAAACCCCTTCAATGCGGGCTCCCATATATTCTGTGAGGCCCCCTTCCGGGCAAAACACGCATACATCATCACCCAGGGCCTGCAGCTGTTCGACAGTGTGCTTGAGGCGAGTTACGATGCCGTCGACTTTAGGTAGGAATGTTTCGGTAAACAGAGCAATACGCATATGTTTAGCAGTAGTTGAATGCGGTTGTATCAAAAAATACGATACTGTTGATATTCAACCGCGAAATTGACCAGGGCTCAAGATCCCATAAAAATATTTTTTTGCCAACGCCCCCCGGTGGTGGGTTGGGCCACCGGGGGACAATTTAAGCCCCAGATATTGGATTTGTAGAGACGTTCCATGGAACGTCTCTACAAATCCAATGGAACGTCTCTACGCCAAAAAATAAGACCTAATTAGATTTTCATTCCTTGGTCTGTAGCCAGTCTGTAGAAAAAACAGGGCAGGGAATCAGGGTCATCGACCTGATCCCCTGCCCGTCTAGCTAGCCTGCCGGGATGGGCGTCGGTGCTGAGGTGGTCTGCTTTGTCCACTTTGACGTGCAGATAATCTTAGACGGATCGCAGCGGTCGACGTACTTCTTGGCGATTTCTGTTACCTCTAGCATTAGCCCCTTGTCCAGCTGAGTGGGCTGGAGACCCATATCTAGGAAGCACTGGTTATCCACCACTAGCTCGTTTTCAGGCGCTTCGTTGCGGGGATTTTCTAGATACTGGATTTCAGCGCCAGTAATATCAGAGACAATCCTGGCTAGATCGCGTACCCGGTGGGTTTCGGTCATTTGATTGAGGATTTTAACCCGGTCTCCTTTTTCAGGGGGATTATCAATCGCTAGCTCCACGCAACGAACCGTATCTTGAATATGGATAAAGGCTCGGGTTTGGCCACCGGTGCCATGTACTGTCATGGGGTGACCAATGGCGGCCTGCATCAAAAAGCGATTGAGCACGGTGCCATAGTCGCCGTCGTAGTCAAAGCGGTTGATCAACCGCTCATCCATAGCGGTTTCACGGGTGTTGGTGCCCCAGACAATGCCCTGGTGTAGATCCGTAACCCGGACCTTGTCGTTTTTGTTGTAGTACGCAAAAAACAGCTGGTCCTGGGTCTTGGTCATGTGGTAGATACTGCCGGGGTTTGCCGGGTGCAGAATCTGTTTTTCAATGACCTTACCGGCATCGGTAACCACCTGAATATCCAGATAGCCTTCGGGAATTTTCATACCTGCGGTGCCATAGCCATAGACACCCATGGTGCCGAGGTGAACCACATGAATATCTAGCTCAGAGTCGACAATGGCACAGAGCACATTGTTGGTGCCGTTGAGATTATTGTTGACGGTGTAGCGTTTGTGGCGGGGCGACTTCATGGAGTAGGGGGCAGCCCGCTGCTCAGCAAAATGCACAATCACATCGGGGGCATAGTCGCAAATTAGATGGAAGAGTTTGTCATACTCTTGGGCAATGTCGACATTAAAGAACTCAATGGTTTTTCCCGTTAGTTCCTCCCACGTTTCTAAACGTTTAGACATGGGGCTAATGGGGGTTAGGGAAGCGATTTCTAACTCGTTATCGATATTGCGTCGCGACAAGTTATCAACAATAGCAACCTCATGACCTGCGTTTGATAGATGCAGTGCAGTAGGCCAGCCGCAAAAGCCGTCCCCGCCTAATACAATTACTTTCATCCTGTAGCGCTTACGCCTCCTTCATGATTAGCAAGAATTATACAGAATATGGGTATAAATCGTTATCGCCTGCCCTGGGGAGACTTGAGCCGGATTGCTAAATGGGCCGGTAGCCGTCGCAGCAGAAAAAGCAAGGAAATGCGATAGGCCAGTCGATTCAGCGAACGGCTACGGCCAGGTAAAAATAAGGCCCGCTGGTAATCTGTATTCTTTGAAAAAAGGAAAATAATCCCGATTGATGGCTGCGCTACAGGCCCTCCAGCTGAAATAGCCAGATCTGGGTTTCCTGGCGGTCGTCAAAGTTATTATCGCTGGCTAGGATCAGGCTTTGGCTACCGTCGCTTAGCCTGGGTCCTAGGGTCATGGCTTCGAGGTTGTCGGGGGCCAGGGGCGTCAGGTCGGCCACCAGTCGTTTGCGAATGGGGGTAATACCGCTAACGTCGCCCTGGAGAGTTGCGATCGCACTTGTATCACTGGCCACCCCGGTAGCCAGCTGGTACAGCTTAATCGACAGCCCCTGCAGCCCAAAGGCCCGCTCTAGGGCCAAAAAGTGACCGCCCGCATCGATGGCCAAAATTTCCGACAGACCGTTTACCACCGCCCCCAGGGGAGCCGCATCCATGGCGTACAGATGCTCTGAAATCAGCGTGGACTGGTTGGGGTCAATCAAATAGTGCAGCCAGCGGTTTTTAAAGGGAATATCCGGGTCAATGTCAAGATCCTGGTACAGGGGGCCTTCTGTCGCGGCAAACAGTCGAAACGGTTCGTAGGACCCAGCCGGGGCGCTAATGGTGAGCGCCTCAAAACCGATATTTTCTTGAATGCCCTGGGTTTGGCCGGTGGCATCGTCGCTATCGGCCCCAAACAGATAGCGCTCGGGCAGGCGAAAGCTCCCCTTAAGCTGGCCGGTGGCTAGGTCAAACTCCTGCAGCCGGGGGGGAATCTGCTGGCGGGGGGACCCTTCGCTAGCCACGATCAGACTGCGGCTGGGGGTGAGCACCATCCCCTCGGCATCGAGGGGGGCGATGGAGCCGCCATCGCTGTCGGTGAGCAGGGTGACCCCATCCACGGTGACCCCATTGATGGCCGTAGCCCCAAGGTCGAGGGTCAGGGTGTAGACCCGAGGCTGCTGACGATCGTCGGCCAGGGCATAGTACTGGTTGCGATCGCGATCGTAGGCCAGGGCTGAGAGCCCCCCCACCTGGGTGCCTTCAAATTCAGCCATGGGCAGCACCACATGGTCTATGGCCGTCACCGAGAGGTCTAAAAACAGCCGTTCCTCAGCGCTCACCTGGGGTACAGCGCAGCCGGTTGTCCCCAGCAGCCCGACCCCCAAACAGGCACTTAAAAAAACGCCCAGTCCCCGGCGCATCATCCAGTTCAACATTAGCTATCGCCCCTACCAACCCCTTTCAGGGTAGCAAAGGGGCTGTGTGATTTGGGCTGGTGTTGTCTTGGGGGGAGGGGGCGGAGATTTGTGGGGGGGAAATGGGAAAATGGAGAGACGTTGCATGCAACGTCTGTACGCCCAAGGGTGGAGCCTAATAAATTTTGTTTCCTAAGGTTTTGTCTGTTTGAGCGTGATTCTGTTCTATTGGATACAGTATCTTTTTTCTTCTAGTGGGGAGGAATGTAAACTTTGTTTGCAAGCACAACAGCTGGCGTAAAAACCCATGGGGCATTGTGAGAGCTTTTTAGAATCTTAGCCGTGGGTTTTCTGTATTTTGTAGCAGCGGTCCCCCGGATTGGCCTGCTGATGTTCTCCCCTGTGCCCCTATGCAATATGTTTCTGCGTGCTACAGTCTAGCCCTGCTGTCTGGGGCTGTGTGGGTGCTATCGGCTGCTCCGAGCTTAGGCCAGGTGCTCCCCGACAACACCCTGGGGGCTGAAAACTCCATTGTTACCCCGTTGGATGCTGAGACCCAGCGCATAGATGGCGGCGCGCTGCGAGACTCCACCCTTTTCCATAGCTTTGAGCAGTTTGGTATCCCGGAAAACCATGGGGTTTATTTTGCCAATCCGGCGGCGGTCAATACCATTTTTAGTCGGGTGACGGGGGCTGACCCATCACGGCTGTTGGGCACCCTGGGGGTGCTAGGGGCCGCCGACCTAGTGTTCTTAAATCCCCACGGGGTACTGTTTGGCCCCAATGCCGAATTGGATCTACGGGGGGCCTTTACGGCAACAACGGCCTCGGGGGTCATGCTGCCGGGGGGGTACGGGTTTAGCGCCGTTGCCCCGGAGGCCGTACCGCTGCTAACGGTCAACACCCAGGCCCCCATCGGCTTAATGTTTACCGGAGAAGAGCCCGGTGCGATCGCAAATACGGGCCGTCTAACCGTTGACCCCGACCAGGGAATCACCCTAATCAGCGGGGCGGTGGTTACCCAGGGGCATCTAACGGCCCCAGGGGGACACATCGACCTGGCCGCCGTTGCTGGGGAAAGCCGGGTCGATGTAGGCCCTCAGATCCTAGGCTGGGATCGGCTGAACGTAGCCGACCAGCCCGGTACCGGCGAACGGGTCTATGGGCTAGAACTCCCTGGGTTTGAAACTATCGATCCTGGAACGGTTATTACCGCTGGTGTGATCGATGTTGCCAGCCCGGATGTCGTGGGGGGAACCATTCGGGTCCTGGGGGACTATGTGGCCCTGCTGGATAGCCGTTTAGAGGCATCGGGGGCATCGGGGGGCGGTACGGTGCTGGTGGGGGGTGAGTATCAGGGACAGGGGAATTTGCCGTCTGCGCGGCAGACCTATATTGATGGGGGGGCTGCGATCGCAGCCGATGCCATCCAGTCAGGCAATGGCGGCAATATCATTGTTTGGGCGGATGAGACAACCCGTTTCCATGGCAACATTTCAGCTCACGGCGGCGACAGCTTCGGAGACGGTGGATTTGTTGAAGTTTCCGGCCAGGAAAATCTCGTGTTTCAAGGCTTTGTTGATGCGGGTGCCACCAGCGGGGCCAACGGTACGCTGCTGTTGGATCCGCTAAACATTGTAATTGTGGAAGGGGCGGGGGGCGAGGCGCTGCCAAATATTGCCGACAATAACGGCGAGCGGAGCATTGTTCTCCCCTGGGAACAGGATCCTTCGCTAGATTTTACGATTGCAGAGGAGACATTAGAGGCTATTCCAGCGGATGTGGACATTACTCTGGAGGCGGCCCTCGACATTGTGGTGGAATCTCTCGATGGCCCCAATGAAGAAAATGATACTGAGCTACTATTTCAGGGCGGTCCTGGCGGCAACATTACTTTTAGAGCCGACGCCGATGGGGATGGAACGGGTGCCTTTAGGATGGAGTCTACTGATACTATCGTAGCCCGTCAGCGAAATATTGAAATATCCGGGGCCGAGATTACCGTTGGCAGTATTAATACGACCGTTCCCGTTAGTGATGCAGAGACCTCTGTACCAGGAGACGGCGGTTCAATTACTCTAAGCGCTCTCGGAGATATTACAACAACCGGCGTTTTTGATGGTAATTCAGCCGATGACGATGGTGAAAATCCAACGTTTTTACCTATTTCCCTAGGGTCCTTTGTGAGTCTCGGTAGGGAGGGCAACGGCGGTGACATTCGCTTGGTCAGCAAGACTGGTAGTATCAACACCCTCTCTGGAAACGTAGACTCAACCACCCCAAACGGAGATGGAGGAGACATTAGTCTGCAGGCCCGTGGAGACATCGAAACGGCCAATGTGCTGGCATTTGTTGACATTGACGATCGGGGTAGTGGCGACGGTGGTACTGTCGAGATTTTGAGCACAGAGGGGACTATCGATACGACCGCAGGTCGAGTGAGTTCATCTTCCCTGGACGGCATCGGTGGGGACATCACGATTCGCACTGCTGGAGATATTTTTACCGATACTGTTTTTTCAGGGATTGCCGCTATCGGTACGGGTAATGCGGGGAATATTGAAATTAGCAGCACTGGCGGCAGCGTAGATACAACCGGACTGGCCTCGGGGAATACGGTTGGTACGGTTAATGCTTCGACCCCCGACGGCAGTGGCGGCGCTATCTTGATTGAGGCTAATCAGGATATTACAACGGGTTTTATTCGCGCTAGCGTTGGTGCAGGTGACCTGGGTAATGTGACGATCACCAGCAACGCGGGGTCGATTACGACCGTGCCAGGCTCAATTTTCTATCCGGCAGAACGCCGCGACGATGTCAGGCTGACGGCGGCGGGCACGGTGGAGCTTGATCGGATCATCAGCCGTAATTTAGACATTACCGGGGCGACTATCTCCCATCTCAGCGGCGACACTAGCCTGGTCGATGTGGAGGACACCACTCGATTGACCAGCACCTCAGGGGAGATCGTTTTGGATCGCATCAATACTGAGCGTCTGCAGGTGGATTCTAGCGGCATCATTGTGAGCAACGGCGCGCTAACCGTGGGTGGCGATGCCAGTTTTATCAGTCGAGCTGCTAACGCCGGGACCGTCAGTCTGGCCAGCGCAGGTGACACCACCTTTGGTAACTCGATGATTGGCGGTAGCCTGATTGCTGATATCAATGGACAACCTTCTCAAACCGGGGTGCTACAGGTGGCGGGTGATATTGTTGTCAATAATGTGCTAAACGAAGGTCCCACTGGCCCCCTTGTCAATACGGTTGGCGATCCGCGTCAGGAAACTGTGCTCAACGACGGCTCTGTGATTATTACGGATGTGGGGACGGTTTCTCTAGAAGCAGCAAACTATCCTGCTGATCTAAGCGTCACCAGTTTGGCCAGGGGCATTCTTGGATTTGACGAGGTTTTGGATGACATTGCGATCGCACTTGAAAATCCTAACAACACCTTTGGGGAAACCGTCCAGTTTGAGACTCAAATTGGTCAGGCAGAAGTGATTACCGGTATCCCTGGCATCAGCCAGACGGGGCCAATCTCGGTTGCCGGAACGGCTAACCTCAATGCTACCGATTTGGGCAATATTGGTCTTACCACCGCCGACAATCAGCTTCCAACGATTTCTTTTCTAGGTCGTGACGTCGGTTTGGTCTCCAACAGCGGTATTACACTCCTAACCTCTGAAGCTAGTGGCGATCTGTCCATTGAAGCGGGGGGGCTCCTGGGCCAGTCTCCTGATGAAACATTACGAGTAGCCGGAGCGACCGATCTAACCACCACCCATACTGGAGCTGGTGATGTTGCCCTCAACAACCTGGCAGGTCTCACACGTATCGGGCAATCTCTCATTGGTGGTAATTTTACCCTCGAACTGTTGGGCGATTTACAGCCCCTGCCAGCGGTGGAGCAGGTAGAGGGCACCACCCTGCAGGTAGCAGGACTGCCTGAACTACGCATCAATGGTATACCCGATAATGCCCTCCAGGGGTTTAACCGTGGTGTGCTACCGGCGGCACCGTATCAGGTCAACAATCAGGGCGATGTCTTTATTACTGACATTGGCCCCACCAACGTATCGGATATTTTGTTGGATAACCAAGCAACCACAGATGTCGGTGGCAGCTTGATCGTTAACAGCCTGGAGGATGGCCGAAGGTTTGCACCCAATCAGGTGTTTAATGCCCCCGCCATCGACTTAGACAACGGCGCTAATTTTTTGACTGGTCCGATTACGCTCCAAACCGATGCCCCGGCGGTGGTAGACGTGACCGGCACGGCTGAAATCATCCAAAGCGCTCCGATTGCCATCGATGGCACAGCTACCTTTAATGCTGACACCGTCACACTGCCGGAGACGGCTAACCAATTTGGCACGGTTGCCTTTACCGCTGCCAACGTGACTCTCCGTGAGCAGGATGCCACTCAAATCGGCGATGCTGTTGTCACCAACAACCTCAGCCTGATATCCGGTGGAAACATTAGCCAGCAGGGCGACCTGCGGGTTGCCGGTCGCACCAACCTGACTAGCCTGGAGCAAAATGCTGATATCACGCTGGATAGCAATAATCAGCTTGCGGGTCCCATTGCCCTCAGCACCCTGGGAACAGGCGATGTGCTACTCAACAATACCCTGGTTGAAACTCAGCTAGCCGAGTCCTCCATCGGTGGAGACCTAAGCATTGACTCTGGTGCCGGTATTTCCCAAACGGGACGCCTGAGGGTTGCTGGCACCACTACCCTAAATACGGGAAACAATCCCATTGTCATGGAGCTCAACAACGACTTTAATCGCGTGGCCATTACCGGTACCGGCATGGCCACCCTAAACGACACCAATGGAATCGATCTATTAGACTCGCGTTCGTTTGGAGATTTTACAATTATCGCCCAAGGAGATATCACCGCCCAGGCTATTTCAACGGCCAATGGCAGCATTCAACTTACCAGCCAGGCAGGAGAAATCGACACTACTGGCGGATTGTTAAGAGCCCGATTTTTGAGCGGTCAGGGGGGAGATGTCAGTCTGCGGTCAGCGGACAATTTAACAGCTGGGGAGATTTCAGTGAGCGGATTTCCCAGCGGTAGCGTTGAGCTAGTATCAGAAAACGGTGTGCTTTTACTTGATAGCTACGATATCCGCAGTATTACCTTTGGCTCCGAAACAGGGGGAACCGTGACGCTAGATGGCGATATTGTCGAAATCGTCAACGGTGGTAGGGTTGTCTCCTCAGCGGCGGATACCGGTCAGGGGGGCACCGTTAATATCAACGCCCGCCAGCTGTTTGTCCAAGGAGTCGAATCCGGCGAACCTGGCGAAGAGGCGTTTATCACCGGTATTGGGACCGACACGTTCCAAGGCAGTGACGGCAGCGGCGGCGATCAAAATCTCACGGTGACCGATATGATTGTTGTGGTAGGGACTCGACCGGGGGTATTTACTCCAGATCCGGCCAGCCCGCTGTCTGTGCTAGAAGCCGGTCTGTTGCGTACGGGGTTTACCGCCTCGTCCCTGGGTAGTGGCCCGGCTGGCAATATTCGGATCGCTACGGACCGCTTAGTATTACAAAACGGTGTGGGGATTGCCACAGCCGCCCTAGGTACGACTGCCGCAGCAGGAGCGGGGGGCGACATTGATGTCACGGCTCGCAGTCTCGAGTTTCAGGGATTGGCCGGACTCACCTCAGCCACCCTGGGGGCCGGAGACGCTGGCGACATTGTGATTAGGGGGCCGGGGAGCATTGGGGAAACGGTTGTTCCTGTGAGTCGCATTGTTCTTGTTGACGGTGCCGCCATTACAGCGGATGCCATTCCAGAAGCGCCGCAGACGGTGATTGAGCTGTTGGGGTTAGATCCCGAGGGGCTGACCAGCGAAACCATTGGCCGGGCGGGCAATATTGAGATTGTGGCAGACGATCTGCTGTTGGACAACCAGGCTCGCCTATCCACATCTTCTACTACGGGAGATGGGGGTAATATTGTTTTACGCGATCTTGGGGTGCTCAGACTGCGTAGGGGCAACAACGTTGGTGGTGTTTTTACCGACGGTGGCGCTAATCAGGCTATTGGTGACGGCGGTCGTATTTTTATAACAGCGGATCTTATTTTTGCTGTTGATCAAGAAAATACCGACATTTCAGCCACGGCATTTATTGGTCGGGGCGGAGGGATCAAAATTACCACCCAGGGCGATCCCATTGGGATTGAATTTCGTCCGGACCGGACCGGGCTGAGCGATATTACAGCCGGGTCCGAGCAGGGGCCTCAGGGAACAGTGGATCTAGAGGTTCTTGGCTTTGATCCAACCCAGGGCATTGACAATTTACCCCAGGAGCCCCGTGCGCCAGCCCTGATTCAGGGCTGCCAGACCGCCACCCGTCGCGATGCCACCGAGTTTTATGACCATGGCCGGGGCGGCACTCGCCCTAGCCCCGCTGAGCCACTCTCTCCCCCTGTGGATACAGCCCGATGGATGGCGTTGGAGCTGGCTGATGGGTCACCCGATGCTGATAGTCTTGAACGCCCTGGGTCTGACATTTCTGAGCTGTTGATGACCTGTCAAGGGAGGTAGCCAATGGACGTTGGGGTATCAGCACCATGAAAAAAGTCAGCACTCTTGCCCAGGTCATAGGAACAGTTATTCTATCTCTTTTGAGTATGGGGCTATCGGCCCGGTCGCAGACGCTGCCTCGGGTAGACCCGGAGGAGCCGGTCGCTCCCTCGGCACCGCTACCCGAGGTGCCAACGCCACCGGAGGAGCTGCTACCGCCTACCGAGGCAGTACCGCCCATCGAGCTGCCACCGGAAGTACTGGCAACAGAAATTGTGGTGACGGCGCTCCATTTTGAAGACAATCAAATTTTAAATGATGATGTGCTGCGGCAGGCTATTCTCAATGCCCTTGCCCAAGATGCCGAGCTGGACGCGCGCATCTGTGACCCATCGGCGGCATCCTGGAGCCCTCGCTCCCAGACGGTGGCCCAGCTGTTGCGGTTTGCTGAGGTGGTGGCTTTTTGCTACGCCCAGGCTGGGTACACCACCGCCGGAGCCATTGTGCAGATTCCACCCGAAACGCAGGATGGCAGAGGCCCCATCACCATTGCGGTTAAAGAAGGGAGTTTAGAGAGCGTTAGTATTATCGGCACCCAGCGCTTAGGGGAGGCGTACATCCGGTCGCGGCTGGGGGTAAGAGAAAACGAGCCGCTCAATGTGGCTAACCTGCAGGAACGGCTGCAGCTGCTGCAGACCGATCCATTAATTCGACAGGTACAGGCAATTTTGGATGCGGGGGTCAGCCTGGGTAGTAGCCAACTGGTGGTGCAGGTTGACGAGGCGCGTTCCTGGAGTACCTCCCTGGCCTTTGACAACAGTCGTCCCCCCAGTGTCGGCACCCACCAGCGACAGATATTTTTGCGGGAGGCAAACCTGTTGGGAATTGGCGACAGCCTCAGCCTGGGCTATACCAACAGTAAGGGGAGCGACGCCCTCAGCCTCGGCTACACGGTGCCAGTAAATGCTGAGGGTGGCACCCTTAGTCTGAGGGTAGACCCCACCTGGAACGATATTGTTGACTCGGATTTTTTTGATATTAATCGCGACGGCAGCGGCCTGGATATTCAATCTCGGTCTCAGCTGTATGAGATTAGCCTGCGTCAGCCTGTAATTCGACAGATCAGAGAACAAACCTTTCAGGAATTTGCGGTGGGCCTGTCGGGGTCGCTACGCAACAGCCAGTCTTTCTTTTTGGATGAACCTGCTCCCCTGGCCCCCGGCGCTTCGGTGGATGGTAAGACGCGGGTGTCGGCTGTACATTTTTTTCAAGAGTATCGTTTGCGCGATCGCAACCAAATTCTACTAGCACGCTCCCAGTTTAACCTGGGTTTAGATCTATTTGACGCGACGGTAAACTCCCCGGTAGCAGAAGTGGGGGCGATCCCAGACAGCCGATTTTTTTCCTGGCAGGGACAGGTGCAGTGGACCCAGCTGCTAGCCCAGGATACGCTGCTGCTATTTCGCAGCAGTCTGCAGCTGGCGGATCAGGGGCTGCTATCGTCGGAGCAGTTTAGCCTGGGCGGTTTTAGCACCGTGCGGGGCTACCGCCAGGACCAGGTACTCACCGACAATGGGTTTCTAGCATCCGCCGAGGCGCGGATACCGGTTCTCCGGTTATCAGCCTGGGACGCCCTGGTGCAGGTAACCCCTTTTGTGGATTTTGGTACCGGCTGGAATAGCGGCGACCGCAGCGATCCGGACGAGTCTACCCTGGCCTCGGTGGGGCTGGGGCTGCAGCTGCTCCAGGGCGATCGCAACCAGCTGAGCGCCCGGTTAGATTGGGGCATTCCACTTATATCTGTTGACTCTGGGAGTGACACATGGCAAGAAAATGGCGTGTACTTTTCTGTCGTTTATACTCCCTTTTAAGCTGGGATCGACCGGCCCGGTGGCGACAATATCAACGGGGCTGGCTCGCCCTGGGCAGCTGTATTTTAATATTGGCCATCGCTGCCGCACCAGGGATTTCCCAGCCTGCACCCACCGGTCCAGAGGACTGGTTCCAGGCGGGGCAAACGGCCTATGAGACCCAGCACTACCCCACGGCGGTTGCCAGCCTAAACGCAGCTGTAAGTGGGTTTCAGGACCAAGGCGAGAGTCTCAAACAGGCCATTGCCCTGGGCAATCTGTCTTTGACCCACCAGGCCCTGGGTAACTGGATGCTGGCGGCGGATGCCCTTGACCAAAGTCTCGGGCTGTTGACCATCGCCGATCGCTCCCAGCTGGCGGAGACCGATCCGGCGACGCTCGCCAAACCGCAGCTGCAGGTTTTAGCAGCCACCCTAGACATTGACGGTCAGCTGTGGATGAAGCAGGGACAGCCTGAAACGGGTCTAGAAAGCTGGCGCACCGCCGCCCGGCTGTATGGCTACCTGGGGGATGACGCCGGGCTGATCGGTAGTGAAACCAGCCAGCTGCAGGCGCTGCAGGCATTGGGGCTGTATCTCCAGGCGGATGCGATCGCAGCTACCCTAGAACAGCGGCTCACCCAGATCGACAATCCCAAACTGATTGCCCGTTCGCTCCAGGGGCTGGGCACCACCTATCGCACCGTTGGCAAGCTCAGCTGTTCGCGGTTTATTTTAGAAACCCTGGTGGGGGTTCAAACAGCCCCAGATGGCTGTTTAGCATCGGTGCTCGCGCGGGCTCAGGCCCCGGAGCCCCTCGGCCCGGTGCTACTGAGCCTGGGCAATACCTACCTGGCCCTGGGCAACCGCGCCCAGGAAAGACAGACCGCCGTCAGTCGTCAGGGGCGGCTCCCGTGGCGCTGCGATTGGGGAACAGCGCCGCCCCAGGAGGCTCAAACCTTCTATCAGCAGGCGGCTGAAACCTACGGTAAGGCAGCCAGTGGGGCGGCGGCCAGATCGCACATCGCTGCCCGACTCAATCAGTTGGACGCTCTCCTGGCCCTGCGGTCAGCGCCCCCATGGGAAGACTGGCACACCCTGGAACAGCGGGTCGCGAACGCGGACAACCGGTTTGACATCTACGCCCGGATCAAACTGGCCCAGCAGGGGGCCTGTCTGGCCCAGTCTGGTGGCGAGCTACAGACTACCCTGGAGCCCGTTCTGGCGCTGCTCGCCCCTCTACCGGCCATGGCGGCTGAGCTAGGGGACCCCATTGCCCTATCCCAGGCCTACGGCAGCTTAGGGGGACTGTATGAGCTACTCAGCCAGGAGCTGACGCCCCCAGGATCCATAGCCACCAACCGATGGCACACAGAGGCCCTTACCCTCACCCAGCAGGCGCTGTACGCGGCCCAACCGTCGGTGCTACCGGATATTGCCTACCCGTGGCAGTGGCAGCTGGCCCGTTTGCACCAGGCCCAGGGAGAAACAGACCTGGCCATTCGCAGCTATCGCCAGGCGGTAACAACGCTGCGGTCGGTGCGCAACAATCTTTTGCCGATAGACTCAGAGGTACAGTTTTCGTTTCGCGATAATGTTGAACCGGTCTATCGCGAGCTGGTAGATCTGTTGCTGCGCCCTGACAACCCTTCCCCGGAGACCCTGCGGGAAGCCATCGGTCTGATTGATACCCTACAGCTGGCCGAGCTAGAGAGTTTTTTGCAGTGTAACCTGGCCACCGCCGAAATTGATCAGGATGTAATCGATCCCACGGCTGTCAATGTTTACAGCATTATCCTACCCGACCGCCTGGAGACGATTATTGCTCGCTCGGGGCCAGACAATAGCCAGCGGCTGACGAGGGAACGCCGCTATATTCAACAGGCAGCGCTAGAAGATACCCTAACGCGGCTCCAAACCAATCTGAGAAGCCCCAGCGGCAACAACCGGGTGCAACGCATTGCCGGGGACCTATACGATTGGATGCTGGCTCCCCTGGAGTCTCAGCTCGACCCGGACAGCCCCCGTGAAGACAGCCCGGTCAAAACGCTGGCGTTTATCCTGGATGGCTCTTTGCGGAATGTGCCCATGGCCGTGCTGTTTGACCGGCAGCGCGATCGCTACTTGCTCGAACGCTATGCGATCGCAACGGTCCCCAGCCTCAGCCTGGTACAGCCGGAGCCGCTGCCACGCTCCATGACGGTTCTCCTGGGGGGTACCAGCGAAGCGTTAAACCACCCGCTGCAGCCGGGCAGTTTTCGACCCTTAAAAAATGTCAAAAAAGAGCTAGAGGCGATCCAGCCCCTATTTAAAAACGATCTGCTCCTAGACAAGCAGTTTACCTACCCAAACCTCAAGAGTAAGCTAAACAACAATACCTACACGGTGGTACACCTGGCCAGCCACGGCGAGTTTAGCTCCGATCCAGAGAGAACATTTATCATGCTTTCCCAGGGGGATGGAGCGGCTGACGCGAAGACCGCTTTATTTGCTAAAGAGATCGATGCCCTGCTGCGATCAAGTCGCGATCGCGTCGAGGGCATCAAACTGCTGGTGCTCAGCGCCTGTACTACAGCCACAGGCGACAAGCGCGCCACTCTGGGAATGGCCGGTCTGACGGTACGGGCCGGGTCACGGAGTACCCTGGCCACCCTATGGTCGGTGGATGATGCCTCTGCCGCCGCCCTGATGGAGCGGTTTTATCAGGAGTTGAGCACTGATAAATCTCTGTCAAAGGCTGAGGCCCTACGCCGGGCGCAGCTGGCGCTACCGCAGCTAGGCGCTGACCAAAACCTCGACTGGAGTTCACCGCTCCACTGGGCTCCCTATGTGATGGTGGGGAACTGGCTGTAGCGGCTACTCTAGCCGAATCCGTCGGGTGAGGATGGCCATGACTTCGTTGGGTCGTCCGGTGGGTAGGGGGCGGCTCCAGTCGTTGGGTTCGGCGTAGTTGAGCTTGTGCAGCAGCTGGATGGTGTATTGGACGGTGGCGGGGCTGCCGAGGAGCAGGTGGTGTATGGTTTCGTGGTCGGGTAGGGGGGTGGCGGGGGTTTCGGGTAGATGGGTGGGGATGCGAAATTGGGGCACGTGGGTGCCGTCGGCGGGGTTTTGTAACATGGTGTTCTGATTTCCGAATGGTTTGTTGATGGAGGAAATCAGAACTAAACCTTAGCCGCCCCGCGAATGTGGTGCATACGGGGGTGACTAAGGCATAATGCCATAAGTCCTCCGCTGCTCGTATCAGCGTGGGGTTAGCTGTCGGTGGGTGTGTCCAGCACCTACCGGCAGTGCCAAGATTCAGTTCTGAGGGTCACGGGAAGGCGACCTGGTTTTGATAGTACGGCTAGATTATGGCAGTCGTCAAGTAACAATTTTTTGCGGAGACATAACAAGTTTTCTTGTTGAGTGAGCTGGGTATGTCTATTCTTGCGAAGAGGTGGGGTAGATCTCTTTGATGTGTTCTTTGCAGAGCCACAGCACGTCACCCTCTGGGGTGATAGTGCGGGTAAGGCCACCCCAGACTTGATCGGGGTCTTTGCGTTTTAGAAATTCGTGGAGGGTGCGTAGGGAGGCACCGCTGATTTTTCGGTTTCTGCTGTTACGCTCATCAGGGTCGATAAATCTGCGCTCATCATCGTCGAATGTAACCTCTGGCAGTTTATCGATCAGGGCTTGGGTAAGTGCCAGATCGTTTTTGATTAGCTCGCTATAAATGGGTGCCGAGATGTTGAGCCAGGGACCCATTACGGGGGTGACATATTTCAAAATGCTGAAGAGTTGATAAATGTGTGGAGCTATATCTCGCAGCCATTTTTTAGGATTGTCGATGGCATAAAGGCCACCGTCTTGAACCGGGTGAAGACAGCCGGGATGTTCACAGTAGAGCTGAAGGTTGATACGCTGAGAGCCAATGTTCTTTTCCCAGGTGGGACGATCATCAGGGCGTAGGACAAATACACTAGGGCAGGGTGACTCAATTTGTTTTTGTACTATGCGAATTTCGCGCATGACATCACGCTGGACCAACTCGCGTAACTCAGTAAAGCCTTGTGACATTGACTCTTGTAGGGAATCAATTTTCTCGATAACTGCATCTTGAGTGGTGTAATGTAGGCCAAATAGAAGACTTGTCACTGAAATGTCGGCTAAGCAATTGGGGCACTCAATAATAGTCTTTGGCTTTTTTAGTTCTAATCGACGAGTCAGGTTTGCATAGTCAAACTCGTGAATACAGTCAATTTTATCTGGATCAGGACAAGGTAATAACCGTGTGATCTTGAGTCCTGGATACCGATGAAGGGTTAATTCCAGACCTTCTCGTAAGACGTCAAAGAAACTGTAGGGAACAGGGCCACGGACTGTAAGGTGAAGATAGTCAGCATTGGTGCTGTCGTCGCGGAGAGTCCGAACTAGGCCTAGATGTTTACCCTCACGATCGCGGAACAGTACTCCTGTGCGCCAGTGGATGCCGCGTCGCTCTCCTTGATCGATGGTAAAGCGATGTTGACGGGCGATAAACCAGGTAGGAATGCCGGGAAGGATCTCACTTACCTGAAACTTCATGGAAACTTCTTTACAGCTGGCTTCTTGTTTTTTCTGTTTCCATAGATTTTGAAATTCTGGAAGTTCAAAAGGTAATCGTTCTACAATCAGGCTAATATCGCGGTTTTCAAGGGTTCGGTATGAGAGATCAAACCGCTCCATCAGACGTAAAAAGAAATCTCGGAAATCCGGTCTAAGATTTGCCCAAACCTGATTCATGCATTGACGGGTGAAAATGCCATTGCGTTTGATGACTTCTTCAGCAGTCAATACTTTGCTAATGTACTCAGTTACCCATTGGGGTTTGAGAATAACCAGATCGTTGACATCGTTATCGTCCTGAAAAAACAATATATCTCCTAACTCATGGAGCCATTTCGCCAAAACAGGTTGCCCATCTTTGGAAACCTTGGCCTTGGTCATTACATCCCAGAACTGCTTGGGGGTAGCCTGTTTCCCTTGGCTCTTACGAACAGTGTTGGCAAACTTTAGCCAGGTTGCAGGCCAAATTTCTCCCATGAGGGGTAACTCAGCTGCCGTCTTTGTAATTATTTGCTGTAATTCTTGGATTCCTTTGCCTGTCTTATTACTGACTTCATAGAGATCAAGAATCTGAGGAAATTGTTCCTTTAGATCTGATAATGGCAAATCTGCATCGCGCTCATCTGACCATGTGGCTACCAGAATAACAGGAGACTCTGGAGCATTAGCGCGAATAGTTTTGAGCCATTAGATTAGCTTGCCCTGCTCAAAGCCAAGGCGAGCATTGAAAGCGAGGAGAAATAGGGAGCGGTTGGTTAAAAAGAACTGATGGGTAGCATGGTAAATCTCCTGGCCGCCAAAATCCCAAGTATTGAGGGTCATGGTAGCATCCGTTTCTGCAGGATGCTTCAGCTGTAGGGCTTTAATTTCAATTCCATGGGTTGTAGATTGTTGTACCTCAAAGTTTTCACCTCGTAAGGCACGTAATAGCGAGGTTTTGCCGACACCACCTTCACCACCAACCAACAGTTTAGAAATCCACTGCCGCTTGCCATCTTGCTGCTGCTGCCGCAGATAGGTCAAGACGGCTTGGGTACCTTGCCATAGAACTTCCGGTGGCGGAGACGTGAGATTAGGATTTCTGCTGAGGTAAAGCTCCATCAGGTTGGCAAGTTTGCCGAGGTCAGGGGGCACTGTCGTCAGCTGATTTCTGTTGAGGTCAAGCCGCGTTAGATTGACCAGTTTACCGATCGATGCTGGTATATCGTTTAACCCCAAGTGTGATAAATCTAAAATTATTGCATTTGTCTGAAATGCTCGTTTGATTCATCGTTCTGCTTCAGTGAACCTTTTTGATAGCATGGGTTGTAGTGAAAAATTAACTACCAGCTGAGAATGTGCTCGATTCGTTAAGTATTCAAACCTTATCAACTGCTTTTATAAAGGCCTAACTCATACTTTCAAGGAAAATTGATGCCTCACAATAAAATCCCTTACCTTTATCTTGATTTTCTGCCGTTGTAACAGCAACCCTTAGCACATCTACCAATGAGTCCTGTGTTGCCGCCAGTATCAGCGACTGAAATGCTACCAAATTATTTCGCTGCTGCGCTTCTACCAATGCCTCAATATACTCAACTCGCTGAGCATTACTAATCACCACTACCGGATATCCCACCCGCAACAGCAACAAATTCATCAACAGCCGCCCCGTCCGCCCATTTCCATCGCGAAACGGATGAATCCCCACAAATCGACAGTGGGCCTCTGCTGCATAATCAACCGGATGGAGCTGCCGAGCCGTATCTGAGTTTAGCCACTCAACAAACTCCGCCATCAGCTCCGGCAGTAAATAATGGGGCGGATAGGCATACTCCGTCCCAGCCGCTTTTACATCTAACTGCCGATAGCGCCCCGCTTCTGCCCGGTCAATTACCATCAATAGCAAACTATGAATCTGCCGAATCTCCCATTCACCAATGGCTTTCTCCTGCTGCGCCAATGACTCCACATAGCCAATCGCATCCCGATGCCCCACCACCTCCAAATGCTCCTGCAGGGTTTTGCCACCAACGGTGATGCCTTTTTCTAAGATCAGCTGAGTTTCACTCTGGGTGAGGGTATTGCCCTCAATAGCGTTGGAATTGTAGGTAAAGCGCACATCAAACAGCTGCTTTAGCTCAGCGACTACCGCAGACGGCAGCGGACGAAAGCTATCGAGCCAGCCTTTGAGCTTATCGACTTGGGCATATTTTTCGAGGAGTGACATGCTGTTGAAGTCGCCTAGCATCTGTTGGATTAGCGTATCGGTATCCCAAATTTTTCGCGCTTTGAGGGCGGCGATAAATTGGTCGTAGGGGTGGGTGCTGGTATGGCAGGCAGACACGGAGGTATGGCTGTTTGGGGTTGTCGATATTGTACTGAATGAGTAGCTTGCAGGCTTCTTTTGAAGGGTGGGTAAGGAGCAAAACCGGTTGCTTGGGGTCCCTTCGAGTTCCCTTTCCGGAAGTATACAAGTTATTCCAAATTGCGGAGTGGGCCTCCCCTGACTAAGGCGGACCGCTGCCCTAGAATCCTGCGGACTGGAGAGTTACGGATTATTGCAAAGCCGTTTGGGGGAGCATCGGTGGAGCGATTTAGATTTTTGCGTGTCACGACACGCAAAAATCTAAAAAAGGTTGTCTCAGAGCACTGATGAGTGAATTCTTTATAAACCTATGTTCGACCATTGCTATACAGCTGTAATCTAAGTCCCAGCTAGCATTTCTGACGTCATGCACATTACCAAACAAACCGCGTCCGAACTCGTCATCCAAAGCCCTATGCGTCAACAAGGGCTTGTGCTACCCCTGGCTATGCTGGGCGTGGTGCTAGTCGGATTTGGTTTTATAGCAACTAGCGGCGGCAACCAGCCTGCCGCTAGCTTATTTCTAGCTGCTGTCGGGGCCTATAGCCTGTACATGATCTACCAAGTACTACAGTCAGAAACGCTGACCTTTGATAAGGAAGCGAATGAGGTCAGGTGTACCCGTACCAGCCTCCTGGGTACAAAACGCTGGCAATTTCCACTGTCTACCCTACAAAATGTCAGCGTCGGCACCCGCAAACGCCGATACAAAAAAATAGATGGCAACCGGGCCACCCTCTGGTCCTATACCCTCAAGCTCACCGCCGCAGACGCCCAACCCAAATCGCTGTTCTACCAGCATGATGGCGACAGCGTTGACAATGCCTATCACGCCATTAAAAAGTTTGTTGGTGCCGCCGCCGTTGGGCCATCCACCGAACCCTATTACCGCATGACGGTCACGCCCGACTACCGACAATGGCGTGAGACTATTTTCAACCTGGAGCCTGCGGCATTCACAGGCAGTGACGAAGTATACGGCGTCCTGATGGATGTCGGCATGATGGAGGAGGCCACCTCCGAGCAATGGGCCATGTCACTGACCGCATTTTTATCCGGTGAGGCCTCTTTTCAACCCACCGTCGGGGGTGGCTCTATCGGTTTAGGCAGCGATCCAGCCGTCGCTAGTGTTGTTCAAGAGATTGTTCAAATCGCCCAAACCCTACTACCCAAAGCCTCGCCCATAGAAGATCGCGCCCTCCCTGAGGTAGACCTAGTACAGTTCTTTTTCTTTACAGCAGAAGGTGTCTATGGCGTGACCGACTACGTTCAAAATCTGCAAACATCCAGCGATCCCCTTAGCCAAATGCTGAATCGATTTGGCCTTATTCGTCAGTCCGCCGATCGGCTTTGAGAAAAAAGGTAGTGGATCATCGCCGTTAGGGCTTTTTAAATATTAATCTCATAGTTTGACCATAGTGATCTTGCCAAACAGAGAACGAGACAACTTCTCCTTTTAGGATTTTGTCGCAGCGCGCAAAATCCTAAACCGCCTCACCAACCGTCCAAATACGCTATTGGGGATAGCATAAAGGGTCTTCCGTCAGGTTGTAGGGCGGTGGAACGCCCTGCCCAGGGGGTTTGGGGAACTCGGAGAGACCCCAAGCAGCTGATTTTGCGAATGACCAATGCCCCAAGTTCCACTGATAAGTGAGGAACAACGCAGGCTGCAATGCTCTAAATGCTAGGATTCTAGCGATCCCTTTCCCCTTCCCCCAACCTAACCACTATTTCTCCCCAATCCTCTCCGCTGTCCGAATAATCTGCCCCGCCAACACCGCTGCTCCAAACCCATTGTCAATATTCATCACCCCAATCCCCGCCGCGCAAGAATTCAACATCGTCAGCAATGCCGATACACCACCAAAGCTAGCCCCGTAGCCAATGCTTGTTGGCACCGCAATTACCGGACAGCTGGCTAGCCCGGCCACCACGCTGGGTAAAGCCCCTTCCATCCCGGCTACCACAATCAGCACATCGGCGCTGTCGATCACCGCGCGGTTGTTTAGCAGCCGATGGATACCGGCTACGCCCACGTCCCACAGTCGGGTTACGCGAAACTCGGATAGCTCTAGGGTAACGGCGGCTTCTTCGGCAACGGGTAAGTCGGCGGTACCGGCGGTGAGAATAGCGATGGTGCCGGGGTGGTTAGCGGCGACGGTCTCGGGCTGTAGGGCACAGATGCGCGGGGTGTCGTAGTAGCGCAGTGCTGGTAGCGATGCCTGCAGCTGAGAGTATACCTCTGGTGCAATTCGGGTGGCGATCACTACCGAATTTTTGACGGCCATGGCTTGAAAGATTTTGACAAGCTGCTCGACGGTTTTGTCCTGTCCCCAGATAACTTCGGGAAAGCCGGTGCGTAGTGTGCGGTGATGGTCGACCTTGGCAAAGTCATCAACGGGCTGATAGTCGAGGTGTTTGAGTTTGGTGAGGGCGCTGTCTGGGCTGATCTGGCCCTGGGCAACGGCGGTGAGTAGGTCGTGGAGGGCCGCAGGCTGTGTCACGGTGGCAGAGAAGACATGGAAGAACGCATCTAGGCTAGCGTTTTTTTAGGGGATGGGGCGGCTGGCTTGGGCTCGGCTCAGCCAGCTGGGAAAGGCCGCGTGCTACCCTGGCGTTGCTATGGCCTTTTAATGCATACCAATGGCGGTAGATGTTCTGATTTTGACCAACGGGCCGGGGGAGGTGGCTACCTGGGTAAAGCCGGTGGTGCAGCAGCTGCGCCAGCATGAGCCGGACTACGGGCAGCTGCGGCTGTCGGTCATGCTGTCGCCCTGCCCCCATGCTTCTGGGGGTGAGGCGGACTCGCTACGGTCCTATCCTGAGGTGGACCGGGTGCAGGGGCCAAAGGACTTTTTTGGCTTTTTGCTGCGGGGGAAGACGGCGGCGGACTGGGACTGGCATCGCCAGGGCGTGGTGGTTTTTTTGGGGGGGGACCAGCTGTATGCGGTGTGGGCGGCCAGGCGGCTGGGCTACCGGACGGTGGTCTATGCGGAATGGGAGCCGCGCTGGCTCAGCCGGGTGGATCGCTTTGGCATGATGCAGGGGGACACCACGGAAAATATTGCGGCGAAGTATCGCCCCAAGCTAACGGTGGTGGGGGACCTGATGGCGGATGTGGAGTCCGCAGCGGATGTGGAGCTGCCCTTTGCACCGGCAGCGCAGGTCATTGGGCTAATGCCGGGGTCAAAACCGGATAAGCTGCGACCGGGGGTACCGCTGTCCCTTGCGATCGCACATCGTCTCCATCACACCCACCCCGATCTCCAGTTTGTGATTCCGGTGGCCCCCACCGTTACCCCGGCTACCCTGGCCACCTACGCCGACCCCACCCAGAATGCCACCGTCGAGGTCATGGCCGGTCCCGCCGCCGAGCTGGTGACCCCCCAAAACGGGCTTCCCTACCTGCAGATCCAAGCGGGTCCCAAGGTCTGGCTGTGGACCGACTTTCCCGCCCACGGTCTACTCAAACGCTGCACCCTTTGTGTCACTACCGTCGGGGCCAATACCGCCCAGCTAGGGTCTTTGGCGGTGCCCATGGTGGTGCTGCTCCCCACCCAGCAGCTAGAGGCTATGCGCACCTGGGATGGCTTTTGGGGGTTGCTGTGCCAGCTGCCCGTTGTGGGGCCATCGCTAACGCGGGCAATCAACACCGTGGCCGTCCGCTATATCCAGCGCACCGGGCGACGGTTTGCCTGGCCAAATATCTGGGCAAAAAAAGAAGTGGTGCCAGAGCTACTAGGGCGTATCACGGCAGAAGAGGTATGCGATCGCATCTCCACCTACCTCAGCCACCCCGAACAGCTAACCGCCATGGGCCAAACCCTACGCAGCCTGCGCGGTCCCTCCGGAGCCGCCCGCCGCTTTACCGACCTGATTATAGACACGCTAAACTACCCAACAAAGGACTAATCCTCCCCCCTTTCCCCCTACTCCCATGCCCCTCCCCTACCCCCCCAGCCGCCGCTGCGACCAAACCGACACCTACCACGGCACCCCCGTCCCAGACCCCTACCGCTGGCTCGAAGACCCCAACTCCGACGAAACCCAAGCCTGGATCGAGGCCCAAAACGAAGTTACCTTTGGCTATCTAAAACAGCTACCGACGGTGGAACCACTCCAGCAGCGGCTGACGGAGCTATGGAACTATGAGCGCTACAGCGTCCCGTTTAAGCGGGGCGGGCGCTATTTTTATTACAAAAACGACGGTTTGCAAAATCAGGCGGTGCTCTACACCCAGGCGGACCTAGAGGCGGACCCTGAGATTTTGCTCGACCCCAATACGCTGTCGGCGGACGGCACCGTCGCCCTAAGCAGCATTGCCGTGAGTGAAAACGGTCGCTACCTGGCCTATAGTCTTTCTAGCTCCGGCTCAGACTGGCTGGAGTGGCGGGTGCGCGACATTGAAACGGGAGCCGACCTGGGTGACCATCTCCAGTGGAGTAAGTTCTCCGGGGCCGCCTGGAGTCATGACCACCAGGGCTTTTTCTACAGCCGCTACGACGAGCCAGCAGCGGATGCCCAGTTTGAGGCGGTCAACTACTATCAAAAACTCTTTTACCATCGCCTCGGCACCCCCCAGTCCGAAGATGTGCTGATCTATGAACGGCCCGATCAAAAAGAATGGGGATTTCGCGGCCAGGTGACCAACGACGGGCGCTATCTTGTTATTTCCGTATGGCGGGGAACCGAACGCAAGAACCTGGTTTTTTATAAAGACCTGCAGGATCCCAACAGCACCGTAACAGAGCTAGTTAGCAACTTTGAGGCCCTCTACGGTTTAATTGACAGTGACGGTACTACATTTTGGTTCCAAACAGATTTAGACGCGGCGCGCGGTCGGGTGATTGCCCTGGATCTCAGCGTCGGCAATACTCCAAAAGAGATTATTCCCGAGGCAGAAGAGACCTTGGAGTCGGTGGGGTTGGTCAACCATCAGTTTGTTGTCAACTATCTCCAGGATGCATACACCACCATTAAAATCTTTGACCTCCAGGGTCAGTTTTTACGCACGGTGGAGCTGCCGGGTATTGGCTCTGCCGGTGGGTTTGATGGTAAAAAAGACGATACGGAAACATTTTATCGATTTTCCAGCTTTACGGTACCCAGCCGCATCTATCGCTATAGCCTAGAGACCGGAGAGCAAAGCCTGTTTCGCCAGGCTGAGGTGGCGTTTGACCCCAGCGAGTATGAAACCCAACAGGTGTTTTACACTAGCCAGGATGGGACCCGCGTTCCCATGTTTATCACCCATAAAAAGGGGATTACACCCGATAGCCAAACACCGACGCTGCTCTATGGCTACGGTGGATTTAATATTTCGTTGAGCCCCAGCTTTTCGGTGAGTAACCTGGTGTGGCTAGAGCTGGGGGGTATCTATGCGGTGGCCAATCTGCGGGGCGGCGGCGAATATGGCTCCACCTGGCACCAGGCCGGGACCAAGCTCACCAAACAAACTGTTTTTGATGACTTTATTGGGGCGGCGGAATGGCTGATCAACAATGGATACACCACCCCCCAACAGCTGGCAATTATGGGGGGCAGCAACGGCGGGCTGCTGGTGGGAGCCTGTATGATCCAGCGCCCCGATCTGTTTGCAGCCGTGCTACCGGCGGTGGGGGTAATGGATATGCTGCGGTTTAATCAGTTCACCATTGGCTGGGCCTGGGAGAGCGACTATGGCTCTCCCCAGGACCCTGAAGAATTTAAGGCCCTCTATGCCTACTCTCCTTTACACAACCTGGCCCCCGCCAGCTACCCCGCCACCCTAATTACCACCGCCGACCATGACGATCGGGTGGTACCGGCCCACAGTTTTAAGTTTGCCGCAGCGCTCCAGGCGGTTCACCAGGGTGACAACCCCGTGCTGATCCGCATTGATACTAAAGCGGGGCACGGGGCCGGAAAACCCACCGCCAAAATCATTGAGGAAGTGGCGGATAAGTGGGCGTTTTTGGTGAAAACGTTGGACGCCGAGGGCAAGAGTCTCACGGTGTAGAGAGTCTTGTTTACTTTACCGACCGCCCCTGCGTTTTGGGCAGGGCAGCATTTCTTTACCCGTCAGATATTTGTGGAGATCGTGGGCATTGAGCCGACAGAGATCTTTGGTCAGTTCGCTCACGGTCATGGTAGACGGCACATGGCTAGAGACCGACTCCCGCAGATTGCCTAAAATGTGGGGCTCAGCCACCAGGATAAGATGTTGGCCTGCAAAGCTCTGGGTAATGTGGCTGATATGCTGTAAAACTTTGTTGGCAAAGCGTCGGTTGGGTTCAGCAAACTGGGTTGTCTTTTCGTGGCGGTTGCCGTGGTGTTTACGCCCAATCAGGTTGTTGAGCGTCCCTTTTGTGGCGATGGGCTTTTCAATATTGTTGAGGCTACTGTGCTCGGCCAACCGGGGTCCCGATCCTGTTTCCTCAGGGACCCCGGCGTCCAAGGTAAAAAAGCGCGCCTGGGTACCATCTACAACCGCAACGAGATATGAGTGCATACTGTAGATCCTTAACTATTTTTGCTGGAATAGTCCTAATTCTATCAGTGGAATTTTGTGGGTTTATTGATTTTGCTAACAGCTTTAACAGCATGATGTATTTTGTAATACTTCTAGATGTGTATGTATCATTCGCTTAACCTGCGGTGGATCAAACGATGAATCAAACATCGTTGACTAAGTTGGCTAAACTTTAGGGTTGAACACCACCCTGTAAAATCTCGCAAAGGTTTTGTATAACAATGACTCTTAACCCAGACAGTCAGCGGGCTCAACCGTTTACCCTTGGCCCATGGCGGCGGTGGAGCGGTCTTATTTTGGTTCCTCTACTGTTTTTGATGCTGACGGATGCGGCCAGCGCTCAACGGCGGCGGGTGATTCAAACACCCGCTGGCTACAATGCCTGTAATTTGCGTAGCGGCGGTGGCACCCAGTACAGCGTTTTGGGCACATTTCGTGACAATACGACGGTCACACTATTGGGTGAATCCGGGCGGGGCTGGTACCGGGTGCAGGTGCAGCAGGTGACGGGCTGGATGGCGCGGCAGTGTCTGGGGCTGTGATGTCCGGGGCAGCATTTCATCATGCATGCGGTATTTCACAATGTGTATAGGGTCAGACC
>JBCCAQ010000336.1:0-4577 GCA_039814735.1 Cyanobacteria bacterium P01_A01_bin.15 | reverse complement strand
TAAAGTTTAACCAATTTCAAATAATAAGAAATTAAACAGGATTATGTCTAGAATCTCAAACTATTCATCTGTCTAGGTTCTACACTCTCCGAAATCCCGGTCTCCCAGTAACCCCCTCGAGCGCTTTACTAATATAGCGGCTTGTTCGGCACTGGTCAACACTTTTTTGAGTTTTTCTTTTTAAAACGTCGAATCTCCTTTTGCTAAAGGGTTTCGACGTTTTTTTATGTGCTATTTGTGGGCTTATTGGGGATTTACAGAGATATTTGCATAAAGTTTCGGTCAGATATTTCTGGGTATTCCGGATCAAAACTGACCGGGAATCGCTCCACTTCCCAGCGTGGCGATAGGGAAAGCGCATCGATGAACGCTAGCTCGCCGGGTAGGATAGTCACTTGCATCTCTTATCTATATAAACGGGTACATATAGACGGATATGTATAGACGGGAAAAGACAGCGTGGAGTAGAAGGTAGGCAGCGTGAATATTAACTGGATCAATCTAGATGAGGATCTAATGGGATGGTTGCAGGAGGATATTGGCCGAGGCGATCAGACGACGCTGGGCTTGGCCGACATGGGCAACCAGCTAGGACAGGGATATTGGCTGGCAAAAGCGCCAGGGGTTATCTGTGGATTGCCGGTTGCCCAACGTGTCTTTGCAATCTTGACTGATGTGAACGGAGCATCGGCAGAGCCAACAGAGTTCGAGCTATGTATTGCAGAGGGTGAGTGGGTAGAAGCCGGTACCACCCTCGCTCGGATCGGTGGCTCCCTTGCCACTTTACTGATGGGTGAACGAGTTGCCCTCAACCTGGCTATGCACATGAGCGGTATTGCCACCGCCACACGTCAATATGTAGATGAAATTGCAGATCTACCAGCTCAGCTTGTCGATACTCGCAAGACGACACCGGGGCTAAGGGTATTGGAAAAATATGCCACTCGCATCGGCGGTGCCACCAATCATCGGATGGGTTTGGATGATGGTGTCATGATTAAGGACAATCACATTGCCGCTGCTGGGGGAATTGCGCAGGCAATTGCACGGATCAGGTCTAGGATGCCTTATCCACTCACGGTGGAGGTGGAGACTGAAAATCTGGAACAGGTGCAAGCGGCCCTAGACCATGGAGCAGACATCATTATGTTGGATAATATGGCTCCGGCTACGATGGCTGAAGCGGTGCGGATCATTCGACAGCACGGACCTAAGGTAAAAATCGAGGGATCGGGCAATGTCACCCTAAAGACTATTCGTGCGATCGCAATGACCGGAGTAGACTATATCTCCAGCAGTGCTCCAATTACCCGCTCGTCGTGGCTAGATTTAAGTATGCGGATAACATCCTAGCCACCAGCTAAGCCACCAGCGCAATGGATCAATTGCGCAAACATTTGCAACCGGACAGTTGCGAAATGACAAAGCTTCAGGCAAATTCCGTGTAGGAAAGGCACAATGCTAGACATACCGGAGCACATATGGGATTTTAACCGCCGTGAGTCATAAACCCACGCAGCCAGCCAAAATCGTCAAACTGACGATGCTAGACACCGACTATGCCGCCATGGTGGCCGGGGAGCCTATTGATGACGAACGGAAACAACGGCTAGAAGCGACGGATCCTCAAGCTTTTCAGTACATTAGCCGCCAGATTTCGCGCTACCGATACGGCTGCCACACCCAGGAAGAACGAGACGATGCCCTTTACAACATTGGCTCTATGGTTGGGCTAATGACACCGTCTGATGTGGAGGCCGTCAACGATCGCCTGCGACACACCGGACACCTATATTTGACCCAGGGAGAACGGCTACAGATTTTAAACTGGCTACAAGATGAGCTAGCTATCTCCTTTGAGAATGTCATTAATAAATAGGCAGTAAGCATAGGCCCAACGGCGCGTTCTGTAGGGTCTCAATAGCAAGGGGAAAAAGGATAGTTAATCTATAGTTATATTTTGTATAAGGGTGGTCTATTTTAAAGCCTGCTGCTGGGACACTAGCTATAGAAGAAATAACTCACTTTAATAAGCCATAAAGACCATGCTTGCTGCCCCATCTCCCCCAGCTATTTATGACCAGGCGCTGCCTACGCTATGCGGCTGGGAGTCCTCCATTCAAGGCGTGGGACAATCTGAGCAACCGGTATTTCTAGAGCATACCAATCTCAATCTCAGTCATCTATCGGCTGGTTTTGCGATCGCGCTTCACATGCATCAGCCCACCATACCAGCCGGGCCAGCCGGGCAGCTGATTGGTCATTTGCAGTATATGTTTGAGCATCCCTACGAGGGAGACAATCACAACGCTGGGCCGTTTGCCTACTGCTATGCCCGCATGGGGGACTTTATCCCTGAACTGGTAGACCAGGGATGTAATCCGCGAGTCATGTTGGATTACTCCGGTAATTTGCTGTGGGGGCTGCAGCAAATGGGTCGCGACGATATTCTCGATAAGCTCAAAGGCATTACCTGCGATGCGAGATATCAGCCCCATGTGGAATGGCTGGGTACATTTTGGGGCCATGCGGTAGCCGCTGCCACACCGCTACCCGATATTAAGCTGCACATTCAGGCTTGGCAGCATCAGTTTGTTAGCATTTTTGGACTAGAGGCCCTGGGTCGAGTGCGAGGGTTTTCACTGCCCGAGATGCAGCTGCCCAATCATCCCGATGCGCTTTACACGCTGATCTATGCCCTCAAAGAAAGCGGCTATCGCTGGGTCATGGTGCAGGAGCACACGGTAGAACTGTTGACGGGTGAAGGCATTCAGCAGCCCCATCTGCCCCATCAGCTCATTGCCCGCAACAGTCACGGACAGGAAATTTCTATCACCGCCCTTGTCAAAACCCAGGGCTCCGACACCAAGCTGATTGGCCAGATGCAACCCTACTACGAGGCCAAGACCCTGGGGCAGCAAGCCCTGGGCAACCAGTCAGTGCCCCCACTGGTGAGCCAAATTTCCGACGGCGAGAACGGTGGTGTGATGATGAATGAATTTCCGGGGGCGTTTAAGCGGGCCTGGCATGAAGCTTGCCACGAGCAGGGTATCACTGGGATCAACGGCACCGAGTATTTGGAGCTGTTGGCCGCTGCTGGTGTGGAAGAAAAAGATTTTCCCACCTGCCAGGCCGTTGGTCAGCATCAGCTATGGCGGATCCTAGAGGGCATGGAGATCAGCCCGAAGCGGGTAGGCGATGCGATCGCAACCCTAGCCGAACAGCACACCACATTTAGCGGTGGTTCCTGGACCAATGACCGCAGCTGGGTAGAGGGCTATGACAATGTGATTGGTCCGATGGAGCGGCTGAGCGCTCAGTTTCACCAGGCAATTGAGCGGGTGCCCACCAGCCAACAGCCTCATCTGGCACTCAACCCCAACTACCGTCAGGCGCTGCTGCACAACCTACTGCTACAAACCAGCTGTTTTCGCTACTGGGGTCAGGGTCAGTGGACCGACTATGCCGAAACAATTTATCAGCGCGGATGCGAGTTTGTAGCGCGGGGATTTACCTAAGCCGCAACGCCACCCATGCGACTGAGAAATGCGCGCAATCGATCGCTTTGGGGATTGCGTAATACCTCATGGGGAGCACCGGTTTCTTCAACCACACCCTGATTTAGAAACATCACTCGACTGGCGACTTCCCTGGCAAACTGCATCTCATGGGTGACCACCGCCATGGTCATGCCGTCTTCTGCGAGGGTGCGCATCACCTGTAGGACCTCCCCCACAAGCTCCGGATCTAGGGCGCTGGTGGGTTCATCAAAGAGTAGAATATCGGGCTCCATACAAAGGGAACGGGCAATCGCCACCCTCTGTTTTTGTCCGCCGGAGAGCTGATCGGGGTAGGCAGCGGCCTTTTCGGCTAGGCCAACTTTTGCTAAATAAACTCGCGCTCGTTCCTCAGCCTCTGAAGTTGCTAGACGCAAAACCTTCCGGGGTGAGAGCGTCAGATTTTCTAAGACACTCATGTGGGGATAGAGATTGAATTGCTGGAACACCATGCCCACCTTGGCCCGCAGCTGTTGTAAAGATTTGGCACTGAGGTTGGCCGCTGACAAATCAATATCATTCACTATCAGCTGGCCACCGCTGACGGTTTCTAGCCGATTAAAACAGCGCAGTAGCGTACTTTTGCCACAGCCAGATGAGCCAATAATCGCTACCACTTCGCCTCGGTGAATCTGGCCATTGATGCTTTGGAGGACCAACAGGTCACCGTAACTTTTTTGCAAATTTGCGAAGTAAATTGCTGCTTCTGACACAAAGCCCCCATCGGTAGCGCGTTAATTTGGAATCATAGCGCTGAAATCACATTATTTGGGCTAAAAACGACACCGTTTTTTAATTCCTGGTAGTTTAAACTACTATCCGGTCTATATTCGGTTTTGTATACCGAGGGGGTGATCCCCTAGCCCTAACCCCAATCGTCGAACCAGTCAAACAATAGCGTTAAGGATTTCATTAGGCATTATGAAACGGTCACACTTTTTAAAAAATACGGTTTTGAGTCTGGGGGCAGCCCTTGTCCTTGCTGCCTGTGGTGGCGGTACTGAGGAAGCGGCCACCTCC
>JBCCAQ010000234.1:0-8534 GCA_039814735.1 Cyanobacteria bacterium P01_A01_bin.15 | reverse complement strand
TCTTCACTATCAAGGGCAAAGCGGCCAAATAGGATATTGTCATTGGCCCTCAGCAGATAATAGGCAAGTTCAGACGTGGCATCCACATCAGTCACGACATAGGAGCGGGTCGTAATTAGCGCCTCATGGTCTCCCCAAGGAACCACTCGGGTGGAGGCTACCGCCGACCCAATCGTAATAATAAATAAAGGCTCATCTTCAAAGGCTACTGTCGCCTCCCCAAAGAGTTCATCCATCCAGGGGGCAATGCGATCGTAGCAAGTTTTCTGGGCTGAACTTTGAAAATCCATGGAGCGGTAGCAAGATTGACGACTGTTGACGACTAGGGAAGATGGGGACACCATACAAACAACATTCTCTCACCTATGTTTTACAGGTACTCAAAAGTTTCTTGATGATGTTACTCCAGCGAGGACAGTATTAAACTTAGAGAGCCTGTGATGATTAGATCAAGTCATACCACATTGCCTAATTTGCCCGATCCCTCTCCCCCTGCAGACTCCCTGTCAGATAGCCCGGTAGAGCCACTGATTGCCGAACTTTACTATGGACAGGCCCAGGCCAGTCTCCAGCAGGTAATTGATGGTTTGGATCTCACCCCCCGAGAGCAGCAAGGTCTGCAGCCCGAAATTGACAACTTGATGGGGCTACAACAAAAGCTAGAGCAGGGTACCCTGCACCTAGCCGTTTTTGGCATGGTTGGGCGAGGCAAATCGTCCCTGCTCAACGCCCTGGTCGGCCAGCCTGTTTTTGTTACCGGCCCTCTCCACGGGGTCACCCAAACGGTAAACAGCACAGACTGGCAGATGCTCGATGACACAACGCCGATTCACCAAGTCGCCCTGGCCGGAAAAACAGGCTCTAGGGTGGTGCTAATTGACACTCCAGGGATTGACGAGGTCGGTGGTGAGCAGCGCCAGCTTTTAGCAGAGCGCGTAGCCCAGCAGGCAGATTTGATTCTATTTGTGATCGCAGCCGATCTGACCCAGGTTGAATACGATGCCCTAGGATGGCTGCGTCAGGTGGGTAAACCCATTTTGCTGGTTTTAAACAAAGCCGATCACTATGCCCCAACAGAACAAGCACTGTTGCTAGAAAAAATACAGCAGCGGGTAGCTCCCCTACGTATCCTACCTGAGGATACTGTGCTAGCAGCGGCGGCCCCCCTACGGACAACCGTAGTCTCCGCTGGTGGTGGGGAGAACCGCCACCAGCGCACCCGAGGGACGCCGGATGTGCAGGCCCTCAAGCTCAAAATTTTGGACGTGTTGGAGCGAGAAGGTAAAGCCTTGATTGCCCTCAACACGCTTCTCTATACCGATGATGTGCAGGCCAAGCTGCTCGCCCGCAAGTTAGAAATTCGTCAGCGGCGAGCCGACGACTTGATCTGGCAGACCGCTCTGACTAAGGCCGTAGCGGTGGCCGTAAATCCGATACTGCTGGCCGATATGGTAGGGGGGGTAGCGGTGGATCTCGGGCTGGTGGTGGGTTTGTCAAAGCTCTATGGACTACCCATGACCCAGCAAGAATCTCTCAAGCTGCTACAGACGGTTGCGATCGCAACCGGCAGCCTCTCCATCAGCGAACTGTTGATTACCCTGGGTCTGGGATCTCTCAAAAGTATCTTAGGAGCCGCCGGTCTAGCGACAGGGGGGCTGAGTTTGGCACCCTATTTTTCAGTGGCGCTAACCCAGGCAGCCGTAGCGGGGGTGGCGACCTATGCCATTGGTCAGGTCACACGCACGTATTTGATCAACGGTGCCAGCTGGGGAGAGCAGGGCCCCAAGGCACTTATCACCAAGATTATGGATGATTTAGATGAAGCGTCTATCATGGCCCGGCTCAAGGATGAACTCAGGCAAAAGCTCAGTCGAGGCCAGGGGCAGCACTAAAGACTTTGTCGTCACCTCGATCTGGTCACTCAATCCGGTCACTCAATCCGGTCACTCAATCCGGTCATTGATGTTAGGAAACTATACGTTCTGATAGGCTGGCTTGAGCGGGTGCTGCTCTGCCGATAGACTATATCGGTCTACCCATGGCTGTTAGGCCAGAAGTCCCCGGCCATCCCGGCTCCAAAAACCTACAGAGCCCCAACACTTAAAGAGTTTGAGCCCGATCTCTCCTAGAGAAACATCAGTCTAGCTGCCGTTTTCACAAACCAGTTCCTTTTTAATAATTGCCCATGCAACGGTTTACCGTCGAAGTCATTTCCCAAACCCCTAATCCCCAGCAGACCATCTATGCCGCTATGCATCAAGACTATGCTGAAGGATTTGTGTGGAATGAGCGTTCTGACTGGCCCCCGGAGGAAAAATGCGGTGACCTGGTGATTCGAAATTTGCTCAAGGGCGGGCGGGGTCACTACGGACCGCTAGAGCATCCTCAAATCGTTCTGAACTGTGGCTGGCTGCCCCATTCCACCATGCAGCAGATTCGCACCCACCGAGTCGGTGTTTCATTTGATGTGCAGTCGTTTCGCTACACGGGCGCTCGGCTGCTAGATGTGGTAACCGGTAAGCGGGATGTCGAAGAAGTGTTCTATCTGCGGCCAGTGGGAGACTACAGCGATCGCCAAGGCAAAAAGTACACCTACACCCAAGACCTACGGCAGCAGGATATTGCCTGGTGCCTGGAGGCATGCCAACGTTACAAAAGTCATATTGATCAAGGGTTTGCTGAAGAGCATGCCCGCGGGCTGATTCCCTTTGATGTCAGACAGCACTGGGTGATGTCAGCCAATGTGAGAGCGCTCATGCACCTGCTGGATCTGCGCTGGAAAGCCGACGCTCAGCTAGAAGCACAAAAGCTATGCGAGGTGATTTGGCCCCATTTCCAGAGCTGGGTACCTGCGATCGCAGCCTGGTATGAAACAACTCGACTCAAAAAAGCACGTCTTGCCCCCTAAGCAATCGCTATTTAGGGGCTACCTTGCGATTCATTAACTTGAATGTATTAGTTTTCAACTTTAATAATTCACCCTAAGAAGCTTTGCAATACCTTTCACCCAACTTCAATCTCTAATAGTCTCCCATAGACTGAAGTGGCTGAAGTAGGCATAATGGGCAATGGTATATGGACAGCTCTAGGGGTTATGTTCTGTTACTAGATCAGCACTACAGCGCTGATTTAATAGTCCAATCACTTTCTAACCAGGTAGAGGGCACCGTTTTTGTTGCCCATTCAACCGACCAGGCCGTTGCCCGTATCGAGCAGGGTATTCCCTACCTGGTGATTCTCTCAGGCACATATCAAAACTGGTCGCCAACCTTTGTAAATCGACTCAGAGAGACTGTCAAACCTTTAGGGACGACCATTGTAGCCCTAACCCAGTCCCATGAGCCCAGTTGGTCACCCCAAGAAGAACATCCAGAAATTGATGGGTTTCTAGTTGAGCCCCTCAGCCGCGATGTGCTGCATCTCCTAGTTGAATCAGCCGTTGCTAAAACCACACTTTAGCCAGTACGCATGACAAGCGTAGCTAGTGGCTCATCAAGCTTTTTTATCAAAAAAATAGGCCATAGAGCCAACATTAACCAGCGCAGATAAGCTGATAGCGTCTAACGCCTTGAGTTATCTCAAGATGTCCAGCAAATGGTCATACTTTACGCTCCAATCCCTCTAAGATATGGACATACCCCATCGCTCTAGCAGCGAAATGATTGCAGGGGTAGTCTGTGTTCCCAGGATTGTGGTAGCAAAAACGGCTAAGTCTCAACAAATTAGGCGATTTAAGTTTTGGTTTGACCAGGGCTTGCAAGATGGTATGCAGTACCAGCAGGCTCTTTTTGAACGCATCTGTACCCTGGACAACAGCCAGCGAAAGCAGCTTTATCAGCAGGCTCGTCAGTTTGCGCACCAGGGTGCGGATACCCTGGTGACCTATGAGCAAGGCGTTTGCCACCTTTGGATCAACCTCAAGGACAGGCCCATAGCGACCGCTCTACTCAGCGGGCCATTCAAAAACTATCTACCCAATCCCCCAGCTTCATCTCCGCTGCCATCACATCAGCTATCACACCACAAATACAAGTAAATTTTTCTAATTTATTTAGATTTTGACAGACAATATTAATGTGTACATTGATACAGTCTCCCAAGCCTTGAAATTAAAGGAATTGGGCCAATCACTGTTCAGGGAAAGCTATGAATTTCTGACAACTCGGGGCAATTCCTCTGGGCGTTTTACGGAAAAGCATGTTACTACTGTAGAAACACGGATAGACTTAACAGTCCAGTCCCTCGTTTTTACATCAGTGGTAATCATTGCAAGCTTCGCTAACTATGAGATCTCTATTCCAGGTGTTGGCAAGTAAATACCCCTGCAAACGTCGGGCCTGTATGTCGAGTGTTCTGTGCAAATTTTCAGGTCAGCATTTCACTAATTAGCAGACTTAATAAAGCCCATTCATCTGACTTAACGCTATTCACTGTTGAGCTTCTTGGATGGGTCTGTTAGATTTTGTGACTGCTGTCTTGATTAAAATTGATCTGTGGCATTTAAGGAATACGAGGAAAGCGGCATGACCCAAGCAAATACTGTTCTTGAGGACTTGAGGCCTAGCAACGAACTGGATTCGCTAATTGATCCTGAGGCTGGTAAGACTTTTTCAAGTTCCGAAGAAGAGGCCCCGGGTACAAAAGCTGCTAAAGGCGCGTCGAGACGCCGTAGCTCATCAGCTCAGTCAAAAAAGAAGCATTACACCGAAGATTCTATTCGTCTCTACTTGCAAGAAATTGGCCGCATTCGTCTGTTGCGTGCTGAGGAAGAGATCGAACTTGCTCGAAAAATCGCCGATCTTCTAGAGCTTGAGCGCATTCGTGACGATCTGTCCGATGGTATGGATCATGAGCCGGATGATGCCGATTGGGCAGCCGCTGTCGATATGCCTCTACCGGCGTTTCGTCGTCGTCTTCACCTCGGACGTCGTGCCAAAGATAAGATGGTGCAGTCCAATTTGCGGCTGGTGGTTTCCATTGCCAAGAAGTACATGAATCGCGGCCTGTCTTTTCAGGATCTCATTCAAGAAGGCAGTTTGGGTCTGATTCGGGCCGCTGAAAAATTTGACCACGAAAAGGGCTACAAGTTTTCTACCTATGCTACCTGGTGGATTCGTCAGGCCATTACCCGTGCTATCGCCGATCAGTCTCGCACTATTCGTCTACCAGTTCATCTGTACGAAACAATTTCTCGGATCAAGAAAACCACTAAGCTTTTGTCCCAGGAGCTAGGTCGTAAACCCACCGAGGAAGAAATCGCTACTCGAATGGAGATGACGATTGAAAAGCTGCGGTTTATTGCTAAATCTGCCCAGCTACCAATTTCTTTGGAAACTCCAATTGGTAAGGAAGAGGATTCCCGTCTGGGTGACTTTATTGAGTCAGATGGTGAAACACCTGAGGACGAGGTATCCAAGAGCCTTTTACGTGAAGATTTAGAGGGTGTGCTGAGCACGCTGAGTCCCCGCGAGCGTGACGTGTTGCGACTACGCTACGGGTTAGACGACGGTCGTATGAAAACGTTGGAAGAGATTGGTCAAATTTTTAATGTGACCCGTGAGCGTATCCGCCAGATTGAAGCTAAGGCGCTGCGTAAGTTACGTCACCCCAATCGCAACAGTGTCCTCAAGGAATATATCCGTTAGGAGCGTGTAGCCTGACGTCTAGAAATACAAAAAAATGGGTTTGGGAATATATTCCCAAACCCATTTTTTTGTACGTTTTTCTGTTGGTCAGCCACCGACCGTGTTGTTTGAGCGCAAAGATAATTCATTTTTAAAGCCGGGTAGACAAAACCTCAGTTTTGTTGGTACTGTTGTTCTTGTAGGGGTACGTCTGTTCCCCTTCATTAGTCTGTCCCATGAGTAGCCTATGGAACCCCTTACTAGCGCTCAAGAGGAGCTTTATAACTGGTTAACTGATTACATCCGTGAGCATCAGCACTCTCCCTCCATTCGCCAAATGATGCGAGCCATGGAGCTAAAGTCTCCGGCTCCCATCCAAAGCCGTCTCGATCACCTGAGGAAAAAAGGCTATATCGATTGGAATGAAGGCAAAGCGAGAACAATTCGTATTTTGCAGGGGGGCGGGGTGCCCATCAAGGGCACAATCGCTGCGGGTTCTATGGTGGAAGCGTTTGAAGATCTAAGTGAAGAGCGCCTCGATTTATCTTCCTTGCCAATCAAGTCGCAGGACTATGCCCTGCGAGTGCGGGGAGACAGTATGATTGATGCCCTGATTGACAACGGGGACTTTGTGATTATGCGTCCGGTGGAAGATCCCGGCAGCGTGCGCGAGGGAACTATCGTAGCCGCCCGCGTAGAAAGTGCAACCACGCTCAAATACCTATACCGTCAGGGAGAGAATGTGGTGCTCAAGCCTGCAAATTCTAACTACGAACCGATGGTCTACCGGGCCCAAGAGGTTGATATTCAGGGACGTCTCTTAGCCGTTTGGCGCAGTCAAGATTTGAGTTAGCTGCAGCGTGCAGCAATGTATAAATGTCCTAGTGCCTTAGGACGTTTATACATTGCTGCTGTGCTTTGGGAGTGCTGACCTATCGTAACCAGGATGATAAATACCATTACCCATTCCTGGTGACGCCTTTTTGAATTCCTGAGACCTTTGCTCTACTAAACTAAAGGCGCACGGGATCAAGCAAGGTGTCTATGGTGATTTTTTTGGGGAAGCCCTGGCAGCGATGGCGGCTGGTGGTTGCGACCGCGCTGCTGTTCTGTAGCCTGGGTACCAGCGGCTGTCAGCAGCTGTCCGTTTCAGAGCGTTCGGAGCAGGTCTCCCACCGTGCCCACATACTGGAATTCGTTCCCAAACAGTCTCTTTTGGCAACGGTTCTAGATACCACCGTGAAACCTGGAAAGACCCTACAGTCAACTCTTTCTGAGGCTTTACCCCAGGCAGCAAACTTGCTCCTGGCCCCGCTTGCCATTGACCTAAACGAAAATATTCGTCCCTGGTTAGGAGACCAGATTGCCTTTGCCATTACCGACAAAGATGTGGATCGCGACCGTAGGACTGGGCGTCAGGTCGGTTATCTAGTGGTAGCCGACACCACCGACGGCGACCGGCTACGTGAATTTTTAGAGCTATTTTGGCAGCGCCAGGCTATCGCTGGGGCTAAACCCAGCTTACTGCAGGTTAACGGCGTGCCAATCATTGCCGGTGTGGTGGCTGGGGAAGGGCGACCATTGGCAACGGCAGTTGTCGGTGGCAGCACTCTACTGATTGCCAACGATGTCCGAGTTTTACGTCAGAGTTTGCAGGTAGCACAGGCTCCTACGCTGCAACTATCAGGCCCCAACTGTTGTGGAGCGGGCTGGGTTCACCTGCGTATTCCTAACTTTATTGATTGGCTGGGGTTGGCTACCCCCTTAGATATGCGGTTGCAATCGGGTCCCCAGTGGCAAGAGTTGAGCGCCACGGCTATCATTCATCCAAAGCGCGTCGCCATTGATACCCAGCTCACCGCTAGACCAGGAATCGCTGTACCCGATACGGCCAAACCTCCAGACCAGCAGGCTACAGACAACCACCCTGGACAATACTTGCCAGCATCGGTAGCCTGGGCCGCAATGGGTCATGATTTGCGTCCTCTGTGGCACAGGGTGCGGGATGAACTGGGTCGCTATCAGCGGCTGCCAGCTGCGCTCAGTCAGCAGTGGCTATCGACCCGGTTAGCTCAAGCGCTGTCTGAGCCTCTTCTACAGCTCTTGGCCGGCGACTATGCGGTTGGTCAATTAGACGATGGCACCTGGCTTATGGCAGTGTTAGGACCAACCCCAGCCACCGTAAATCAGTTGGATAGCATCGCCGAGCAGCAGGGACTTACGGTTAGTCGGCTAGCTCTCGAGGGCCGGTCTGTGACCGCCTGGAGTCGGTTAAAAACTCGGATGGGGAAAGACACCCGCAATCGAGAAACTACGGTTGAAACGGATATCATAGGGCTACACACCGCCGTTGGAGATTGTGATGTATTTGCAACCTCCATTACCGGTCTGACGGCTGCCCTAGCAGCTCCAGAGCACCCACTGCCAGACACCCAACGATTTCAGCGCACCGTGCAGGCCATGGACCAGCCTAACCAGGGGTATATCTATGGAACCTGGGCTGAGCTAGAACGTCTCTTAGAGAGTAACCGCTGGTTTTCCCTATTGCAGCCTGTTTTGCAGCCCTGGAGTCAATCCATTGATGCGATCGCAATCACCAGCTATGGGCAAACAGTTAATCAACCGACCGGATCAATCTCAGTTCTGTTGAAGAATTAAACGTTCTAAACAGCAGGCAACCCCCATCAAGGTGGGCAGCCTGATGTATAAGGGGACATTGTTTTTCTATTGCCTTAGTGCGTTAGCTCCTGCTGATGCCCCAGGTGAAAGTTCTAGTTTTGAACATTTGTACAGCTAAACTATAAATTATTGAAATTTAGCCATGACAATATCTATGGACTTAGGTGTTCATGTAATTGAGCCCAGCGGTATCTTAGACGGCACCCAGACAGCTGCATTTCGCCAGCAGGT
>JBCCAQ010000080.1:0-18016 GCA_039814735.1 Cyanobacteria bacterium P01_A01_bin.15 | reverse complement strand
TGGTCTAGAGGGCGGCGAGGTCAGGATTGCAACGTTTCGCAGCATTGCCACCCATGTATTACCGAATAAATTGGCACAGTTTCATAGACGGTTTCCAGGCATTAGACTCAACCTTGCCGAATATGATAACTATCACCGGGTGGAACAGATGTTGCGGGAGGGCCAAACCGATATTGGCATTACCTTAATGCCGACGGGTAAAGGACTGACGGCCTGGGAATTTCTCAAGGATGAATATATTGTGTTGTTGCCCCCCGATCTAAAGCTAGATAATGACCAGTTAACCTGGCCGCAGCTGGCGGCGCTGCCTTTGATTATGCCGCCGGTGGATTATGTTATGATGCGCCCTGTCTACGACCACATTAACGGGTTGGGCTATCGCCTTAATGTGGTCAATGAGATCAAAACAGATGCCACCATTGTGAGTCTTGTTGCCCAGGGGTTGGGGGGTACCATCCTGCCACGGCTAGCAGCAGAGCCGATCCCAAAGGCCGTACGGGTCTATTCGCTGCCGATACCGATTGAACGACGGATAGGGGTAGCCGTTTTGGCAGAAGCCCTGCAGCCGCCAGCAGTTTATGCGCTGTTAGAGACCCTGATTGACTCACCCAAAACTGGACGAGCGGCGGGGGAAATGCTGTAGCGGTCAGAGACGGCTACCCGGAAAAATTCCAGATGATGGCATCAGCTCCCTGGCTGCAGATTAGTCAAAAACTGTCGTCCACAGTCTTTACAGCGATAATTTTGTCGATGCTGTCGACGACCATTTTTTCTCAGACGGTGAGAGCCGCAGCGAGGACAGGCTAGCTGTGACGTCTGGGGTCTGTAGCTGTGGCGCTTAAACACATTGACAATCCGAGTCTGGCTAAGTTCTAGATGCTGACGAATGTGTTGTTTGGCGGTTTCGGCATCGCCCAGGGCAATGGCATCGACAATTTGCCAATGCTCTTGTTGGATGGCATCGACATCCATGGGGGCCTGTAAAATTTGCAGCCGTAGCAGCTTGACCTGGTTAGAAAGCTGGTCTAAAAGGGAAATTAGCCAGGGATTTTGAGAACTTTGGGCCACCAGATGATGGAAGTCGTAGTTCAGCTCTAGCCGCTTTAAGGTTTGACTATCGTCAGGCTGCTCAGTCAGGGTGCCTGACGCGACTAGATTTTGCTTGAGGGCCTGGATCTGGGCGGGGGTAGCGCGGTGACAGGCGCTTTCTACCGCCAGCTGCTCTAGGGCAATCCGACAGTCATACAGCTGAATAGCGCTGTCCAATGAAATTTCGACAATGGTAAGGCCATCGGGGGAGTCAGCGGTAATCAGCTGCTCTTGCTGCAGACGGCGAATAGCCTCGCGGACGGGGGTGCGGCTGACATCCAGCTGCTGGGCGAGCTGGCTTTCAACCAGGCGCTCACCCAGACGAATCTCGCCGGTTAAAATCGAGGCCCGCAGCGTTAGGTAAACCCGTTCGTACAGAGGCGGCGAGGACGATGAACTCAGCAACAAAAACCCCTTATGCATTCTAGACCCGATGTTTGTACTCTAACCGACCAGGGATAAAGTTAGGGGACGCTGGGTTGCGTTTTGTTACGTTTGTGGGGAATGTGGGGACAGCGATAGTGCTGGTCCAGCTTGAGCAGGGTGTGCAGCAGCACATTGGCTCCTTGAATACAGTGCTCCGCCGTGGTGTATTCGGTCTCGGCGTGGCTGATGCCGCCCTGACTAGGGACAAAGATCATACCCATGTCGGTGATGCTGGCGATATTTTGAGCGTCATGACTAGCACGGCTGGGCAGCGGACGGGCGCTCAGTCTGAGGTGCTGGCACACCTGGGCAACGGTGTTGTAAATGTGGGAGCTAACGGGAACGGGGGCGTTTTGAAGCTGGGGTTTGAGGGAGATATGGGTGCGGGTGGCAGCTGCGATCGCAGCCACCGCCTGCTCCAATCTTGATACCATGGCATCCAAGCACCCATGGGACAGATCCCGCAGGTCTACCGTTAGCTCCACCTGTCCGGGTATCGTATTGCCAACATTTGGGGATAGCGCCATGGCCCCCACCGTCGCCACCTGCTCACCCCCCTGGGGCAACGTTGCATCGATGCCTAGCTGATTCACCGCTAGGGTGATGTGGGCGGCCGCCACCAGGGCATCCTGGCGCATATCCATGGGGGTTGTGCCCGCGTGGCTGGGGCTACCCTCAATCGTAATCAAGTAGCGCCGCTGACCCACGATGCCAGTGACCAGGCCAATCTCACAGCCCGTTGCCTCTAACACCGGCCCCTGCTCCACATGCAGTTCCACAAAAGCCGCCAGACTGCCGGGGTCGCGCTTTGCCAACCCCAGCTGGGACCAGTCACCGCCAATGGCCTGCAGGCTCAGCGGCATGGAGCCATGGTGAGGATGCTGGTAAACCTCAGGATCGGTGCTCGCCTTGCCTGCGATCGCCTTACTGCCAATCATGGTTCGCTCTTCATCGGCAAACACAATAACCTCAATTGAGTGATCAAGACGCCTGTTGTGCTCACTCAAGGTGTAGACGACTTCAAGCCCTGCCAGTACGCCGTAGGTACCATCGTAAATACCCGCATTGGGCACCGTATCCAAATGGGAGCCCGTTGCTAGGGCAGGGGCCAACGCATCATGCCCGAGGTAGCGACCGATGATATTGCCCGCCGCGTCGATGGTCACTGCCATCCCGGCATCTACCATCCAACGCTGCACTAGCTGCCGCGCCTCCCTATCGGCAGGGGTAAAGGCTAACCGATTGACCCCACCGTCAGCTAACGCGCCGATGGCACCCATCTGAGTCATGGTTTGCATTAACCGAGCCCCGTTGATCCGTAGAGATGATAGTTGCTCGGGTTCCATGGCGTTCTTTAAGTGGCGTTTTTAGGAGACAGCGGTGCCCGCCAAACCCTAAAGTTTGGGGATGAGCCTGGTGAAGTTGAATAAATCTGACTAGAGCCGACCGCTAGATGATGATGGATGATTTGGCGGCGGATAGGACTAACAGCTGCTGCTGCGTCCAGTGGGAAGCCTGCTTACGCTGAATTGGCCGTTGGATTGGCTGTGTTCCATAGGCTGTCTCCAGGCTTTGACTCATCTGGATCAACTGCGACGGTGTCCATGGGGATTTCATGATTAATGCTCTCCTGCTAGCTACCCTCCCACTGTAGAAAGCTGCATCGAATCCAACAAAAAGCAACACCTATCGTTTACATGAGTAGGTTAGATGCATGATGCTTCTAGCATGATAGGCAAGGTATTCCCTGGCCAGTGCAAGGCGAAGCCATCGTTACACTAGGTACAAATACAGACAATACATGCAAACTGTATACACAGAAACATTCTGAGATCTAGATATCTATTTAACTGTATAGACAGAAGAATTAACCCTGAGTCCCGACATTAGGAGCGGGCGGTGGTGAGGCTAAATCACCTTAGCAGGCCTTTTATAAAATCAGGAGCAGTGTGGTGAGTAAGCACGAGTATATTGAACATCCCAATGAGACGACAGCAGACCTCCCCCCTGAGCCAATTGTGGCCGTCTCCACCGATCTAATCTATGGATTAGAGGACAGGCCACCCCTGCGGGAAACACTGTTTGCAGCCGTTCAGCATGTGCTAGCCAGCTTTATTGGCATTATTACCCCATCGTTAATCATTGGGGGAGCACTGGATCTAGCTCCCCAGGATCGAGCTTACCTGATTAGTATGTCGCTGTTTGTTTCGGGTATCGCCACCTTTATTCAAGCGCGTCGCATTGGTCCGGTGGGTTCAGGCCTACTGAGCATTCAGGGTACCAGCTTTGCTTTTATCGGGCCGATTATCGGGGCCGGAACAGCGGCGATTGCAGGCGGGGCCGAACCCACCCAGGCATTGGGGCTAATTTTTGGCATGTGCTTTTTGGGGTCATTTATTGAGATGATCTTGAGTCAGTTTTTAGAGGTGATTAGCCGGGTGATTACACCGCTGGTGACGGGGACTGTCGTCATGCTGATCGGTTTGACCTTGATCAATGCTGGGGTCCTGGCCATGGGGGGAGGCGCTCTAGCCAGACAGAACGAGACCTACGGCAGCGCTCAAAATCTGTTTTTGTCCCTGCTGGTACTGGCAATTATTGTCATTCTCAACACCAGTAACAACAACTTTTTGCGGATGGCCTCCATCGCCATCGGTCTGATTGTGGGCTATGTCATCGGTCTGTTTATGGGCATTGTTGACCTGAGCCGTTTAAGTGAGATGTCAATATTTAGCCTGCCCATTCCGTTTCGCTATGGGTTTGGGTTTAACCCGACGGCGTTTATTCCCTTTGCCTTTTTGTATTTGATTACGGCCATTGAGTCCATTGGCGATCTGACCGCCACGTCGGTAGTTACAGGACAGCCTATCCGTGGCAAAACCTATTTTCGGCGGATTCGCGGCGGTGTTTTGGGAGACGGTATTAACTCTCTATTGGCGGCCTGTTTCAACACATTTCCCAATACCACCTTTAGCCAAAACAACGGGGTGATTCAGCTGACAGGGATTGGTAGCCGCTATGTGGGATTTTTTATTGCGGGTATTTTTGCCCTGTTAGGGCTGTTCCCAGTTATCGGCGGGGTGCTACAGGCCATTCCTCAGCCGGTGCTTGGTGGGGCCACTATTGTTATGTTTGGCAGTGTGGCGGCCGCTGGTCTAAAAATTATTGCGTCGATTGAGCTGGGTCGTCGGGAGACAATCATTTTGGCCACCTCACTGGGGCTGGGGTTGGGGGTCACCTTTGCACCGGACCTGCTAACGGGGTTACCTGTCCTAGCAAAAAACATATTTGGCTCGGGGATTTCCACCGGCGGTCTATGTGCGCTGGTATTAAATATTTTGCTGCCTGGCGAACGTCGCTAACGGCGAAGAGGTTGGGTAACTGTCGTTACAGATATTCAGACCGGGGCATTTATAAACTGATGTCTACTCTGACTTTAGAGTCTGGGAACTGTTCTCCCAGGTTTACGATGTTTGTTTTAATTGGTCACATCGCTTATGTCGAATACCCTGGCTGCGTCGGTTGATACCCTAACCATCAACGGCGAGCGCCTCATGCAAATGATGGGCACGATTGGTGCCATCGGAGCGTTACCCAACGGTGGGGTGCGACGGTTGGCTTTTGGCCCGGAGGATGGGCAGGCAAGGCAGCAGGTGCAGCATTGGATGAAAGCAGCTGGCATGACAGTCACAATCGATGCGGCTGGAAATATCATCGGGCGCTACCGGGGGCGGTTTCCCCATGCGCCGGCGTTGGCCACGGGCTCCCATTTGGATACGGTGCCCAACGCGGGTATCTATGACGGTACCTACGGTGTGCTAGCGGGTGTAGAAGCGGCTCGCACCCTCCACGATCGTGGCATTTATCCCGACCATCCCATTGAGGTCATTGTGTTTGCCGATGAAGAGCGCACGATGATTGGCAGTAAAGCCATGGCGGGCAAGGCCAGTTTGGAGCCCAATTTTTATGACCATCCCCACTATGAGCCGATTGAAATTAGCCTGGGCCACATTGGTGGCGACTGGTCGCGGCTGCCCTCAGCCCAACGGGATACGGATGGTTTAGCGGCATTTGTAGAGCTACATGTGGAGCAGGGGCCGGTGCTGGAGGCGGCGGCAAATGCCCTGGGGTTGGTCACCGGTATTGTGGGTCAGCGGCGCTATTTGATTACGATTGACGGCAGCGCTAGCCACGCGGGTACGACCCCCATGGCCATGCGCCAGGATGCCCTGGTGGCATCCTCCCAGATTATATTGGCGGTCAATCGCATCGGCTGTAGGACAGGTGACGGCTATGGCGAACAGGTGGCGACGGTGGGAGCGATGGAGCTCTCTCCCAATGTGGCCAATACCATCCCCGGTCGAGTGGAGATGACCCTGGATATTCGAGACCTTTCCAACCAGCGATTGGATGCGATGATAGCGGCATTGGAGCTGGAGATAGGCGCGATCGCAACCACCACAGACACCCAAATCCACACCAAACTCCAGCTTCGCAATGAGCCGGTCCCCGTTAACTCTCACATTTACAACGCCATTGCCCAGGTCTGCTGCGAGCTAGAGCTGCCCACCCAGGCCCTGCCCAGTCGCGCCAGCCACGACGCTCAAATTATCGCCAACATTACCGACATGGGCATGATCTTTGTGCCTAGCCAGGGCGGCATCAGCCACGCTGAAACCGAATACACCACGGCGGAGCACTGTATTCAGGGGGCCAATGTACTGCTGCACACCCTGCTCAAGCTAGACCAGCACTATCGCTGCCCCGAGGATGGCGACGCTATGCCCGCAGGGGAGGCCATACCCGCAGCCGCTGTCCAGAAATCTAAAGTTTAGTGATTGGATCCTATACAATCCTTTTAACCCTGACTTACCTTTTGTAGACCCTGTAGGAACCAATCACCATGGCGGTTAGCGCCGATCGACCTTCCCCACTTGCCCCCCAAACACCAGGATCCGCGGTGCCGCTGCCAGCCAAGACAGCAGCAGGGGTAGCGCTGCGCGCTGTCACCAAAAAGTACGGCACCGTCACCGCCATTGAGAACATGACCCTGGATATCCCGGCGGGTATCTACTGTTGTTTGCTTGGCCCCAGCGGCTGTGGTAAGACCACGGCACTGCGGATGATTTCAGGTCACGAAGCGGTCACCAGCGGTCAGGTGCTGATTGGCGATCGCTGTGTGAATGAGCTGCCCGCCGCCAAACGAAACACCGCCATGATGTTCCAAAACTATGCGCTGTTTCCCCACAAAACCGTCTGGCAAAACGTAGAGTTTGGGTTAAAAATGCAGCGGGTTTCCCAGGGTGAGCGCTGCGATCGCGTCACAGAAATTTTAGAACTGGTGGGTCTCAGCCACACCGCCCATCGCAAACCCCACCAGCTGAGCGGTGGCCAACAGCAGCGGATTGCCCTAGCGCGGGCTCTAGTTACCCGCCCCCAGGTGCTCATGCTAGACGAACCCCTAAGCGCCCTAGACGAAAACCTCCGGGTGCGGATGCGGGGCGAGCTACGTAAGATCCAAAAACAGTTTGGTCTGACATTTATTCAGGTCACCCACCATGTGGAAGAGGCGTTTTCCCTATCGGATCAAATCGTCGTTATGAACCACGGTCATATCGACCAGGTGGCCACACCTACCCAGCTGTTCAATAGCCCCGCCTCCCAGTTTGTTGCCAGGTTTATTGGCGATAACAATATTTTCTCCGGTACGGTGCTCACCGCCACACCCCAGGGCAGCGACAAAGATCTGATCGAACTCAACGTCGACGGTATTGGTTTGATGTTTGCCACCGGCCACAGCTCCCAGCCAGGCACCGCCGCCGCCTGCTGTATCCGTCCTGATCTGCTCACCCTAGCAACAATAGAGTCTTCCCCCGAGTCTGATCCGCCCCTGACCAATAGGCTAATCGCCCGCATCACCCAGGTAGAACTCACCGGGTTTGTCACCCGTGTCGGACTGATGGCAACTGCTACGGGGCAGCCCCTGCTGCATACCCTACGAACGGTAGATTGGAACCGGCTTGGCCTGCAAGAAGGCCACAGCGTAGTTGTTAAGTTTGCGGCTGACGATACCGTGTTCCTTGCCCACTGAGGGTAGAGCGCAACCAATCAAAAGCCCAATCAATCTAGGCACCCCGTACCCCTATTTCTAAATTGATCCTTTAGCTACGAATCCTGGTGGCATCGGCCAGTAAACTATTGCCACTAAACCAACTCAGGATAAGTACTTAGGCCAAATTGGTTCCATGAGTCCTTTTCCCATGAGAAGGTCAGACCGTTTTACCCAGATAGTCTACCGACATCTGGGATTTCCGGCCAATTAAACAACTGGCTAAGCCCGGTCAACCGGATTCATCAGCTCACTTGAACCTGTTTTAACCTGTTACCTATGACTAAAATTACTCGCCGTAAGCTACTCTACACTGGTTTGGCCACCGGAGCTGCCGTCGCCACGGCACGCTGCGCTGCCCCCGAAGGTACCCCCAACAATCCGGCCCCCGGACCTGAGGTCAATACCAACCAGACCAAGGATGTCACCCTGCGTCTAATTGGTACCGGTGTTTCCCAGATCAACGAAATCCGCGACAAGGCCCAAGAGGACCTGGGTTTCAAGTTGGAAATGCGCGCCCTGAGCACCGAAGAAAACAATCAGATCGCCATTACCCAACCCGACCAGTACGACATCTTTGACGGTGAATACTTTAGCCTGCCCCTGGTGGTACCCTCGGGAAATTTGCAGCCCATTGATGTGACTAAAATCAGTGACTGGGACAAAATTGTTCCCTTTTTCACCTCCGGTGAATTTGAGGGTATGCCGGTCGAATCGTCCCAAGGGACAGCCCCCTACAAAGTGATGTACCTCACCGGAGCAGACTCCACGGAATTCTCCGACACCCCCACCGATTTTGCCACGCTGATTCCCTTCCAGTACAACGCCGATACCCTCGGCTACCGTCCGGACATAGTCGGTCGTGCGATTGAAAGCTGGGGCGAACTCTTTAATGAAGAATTCCAGGGGAAAACCTCTATTCTGGATATTCCTCAGATTGGCATCATGGACGCCGCCATGGTGGCCGAAGCCCTGGGTCTTATGACCTTTGGGGATAAGGGCAACATGACCAGGGCAGAAATTGACCAGATTACGGATATTCTCAAAGAGCAAAAAGCCAAGGGACAGTTTCGAGCCTTCTGGAAAAACTTTGATGAATCAGTCAATCTGATGACATCGGGGGAAGTCATTATCCAGTCGATGTGGTCCCCGGCTGTAACCGCCGTACAGGCCCAGGGCATCGATTGTATCTATGCCCCACTTAAAGAAGGCTATCGCGGCTGGGGCGGCGGCGTTGGTCTCTCAAAAAATCTTCAAGGGATTGAGCGAGACGCCGCCTATGAATACCTCAACTGGATGCTAGATGGCTGGGTAGGGGCATTTTTAGGCCGCCAGGGCTACTATAGCGCCGCCCCCGAAAATGCTAAAAAGTTTATGTCCGCTGAGGAATGGGATTTTTGGTATGAGGGTAAACCCGCTGCCACCGACATGGTAGACCCCTTCGAGAAGACCCTCGCCAAGGCAGGCACTGTCCGCGACGGCGGGTCCTTTAAGGATCGCTTTGGCAACATTGTTTGCTGGAACTCCACCATGGAAGAGAACACCTATCTTGTTCAAAAGTGGAATGAGTTTATTGCATCGTAGGTTGGAGTTCTCTTTTCTGGCAAGATTTTTGAGATAGGAGATTTCTAACGGCCATAGATGGGACAACAGATGCCTGTGGGGTGTCTGTTGTCCCATCCATGGCTTGGTAAACAAACGGCGTTTCCTATATTCGTTCTATGGCTAGAGCCTGGCCCCGTCTAAAACCCTATCTCTTGGCAACACCTCAAACGTTGGCGTTGGGGCTGTTTTTGCTTTTTCCTATTGTTCTCATCGGCGTGGTGAGCTTTTGGGAGTTTAATGGTTATTCCATGACTCCCGCTTTTACCCTCGATAACTACATCGGCATTTTTACCTCCGATGTCACCCTTAGGACCTATCTCAATACCCTCAAGTTTGTTGGACTGGTCTGGATAGCCACCCTGCTGATTGCTTATCCGGTCGCCTACTTTCTGGCATTTCACGTGCCCAAGCTGCGCTGGCAGGTGTTGCTATTTTTGGTGTGTACCATCCCCTTTTGGACCTCCAATATTATTCGCATGATTTCCTGGGTGCCCCTACTGGGAAAAGAGGGGCTAGTCAACCAGCTGCTGCTAGGAACGGGACTGATCCAACAGCCGCTAGAATTTTTACTCTATTCCGATTTTGCGGTGGTGCTGGGTATGGTGCATCTCTATATCATTTTTATGATTGCACCGATTTTTAATAGCCTGATGCGCATTGACCGCACCTTAATTACGGCCGCAGAGGACATGGGCGCGTCGGGGTTGGGCGTCTTAAGGGAGGTAATCTTGCCGCTGTCGGCCCCAGGTGTAGCCATTGGTTCCATTTTTATTGTCACCCTGGTGATGGGCGAATTTGTTACCGTCAGGCTCATGGGCGGCGGTCAGGCAGCTTCCATTGGCAAACTGATTCAGACCCAGATCGGCAGTCTGCAGTATCCCCTGGCCGCTGCTAATGCCATTGTGCTGCTGGGGGTGACATTGCTACTGGTGATATCAATTTTACGGCTGGTGGATATTAGAAAAGAACTATGAAAAAGCGCTCCCTGTCCTTTTATCTTTTAGCCATATTTTTTGGGCTGTTTATTCTTTTTCTCTACGGCCCGATGATCGCCATTTTTATTTTGTCTCTCCAGGGACCGGAGGGAAATCTAACATTTCCGGTGCGGGGCTTTGGGGTTTACTGGCTAGGGCAGGTATTTCAAGAGCAGCGGGTTGGTAACTTTGTGGAACCCTTTCAGCGTTCGCTGGTGCTGGGGGGATTGGTCACCGTTTTGGTGACCGGCATGGCGGTGTCAGCGGCGATGGCCTTTCGCCAGCGATTTAGGGGGTCAACGGTGCTGTTTTATCTGAGCATTGCCAGCCTGATTGTACCCAGCATTTTAATTTCCTTGGGTCTGGGGGTAATGTTCCAGGTAATGCAGTGGCCGACTAGATGGTACAGCTCTGGGTTGGGTGCCCACCTCACTTGGACATTACCCATTGCCTTTTTGATTATGCTGGGTATCTTTAGTCGGTTTAATCCGTCCTATGAGGAGGCGGCCAAGGACCTGGGGGCAAATGATGCCAACACATTTTGGGAGATAGTACTACCGCTGATTGCCCCCAGTTTGGTGGGTATTAGCTTATTGACATTTACCCTGTCCTATGATGAGTTTACGCGCACCTCGCTGGTGTCTGGACAGTACAATACGCTGCCCCTTGAAATCTTTGGCATGACAACTAACGTGACATCCCCTGCCCTCTACGCCTTGGGGACGTTAACAACTCTGTTTTCATTTAGTTTGATTGTGGTTGCCTATTTACTGTATCGACGGTTGTCGGGGCAGCGGCTGTCGGAGTAACTTGTCGAAGCGATGGAAGCGATTGAGCTGTTGGTAGATAGTCGTCGCTATGACTAATTTCCACTAGACGATAACGTTCCCATAAACCTACCTTTACCTGGGTTGATTACGCTACCGGACGGGCGCACGATACGCTGTCAACGCAGCAATACGGGCGTGGTTTTAATGTCTTCTTAACCACGCTATGCCGAGCGTTGGGTCGTAGACGCCGCCCATCGGGGGGCACAGCTCAACTGAGCTGCCTGTTTGATTATTTATTGTCACCATTTTGCCTGTCATCTACCCCAGGCTGTCGTTTTGTTATGCCAACGTTTGTTCTCACCAAATTCGCTACGTTTGATGCCGCTTTTGGCTATGTTCAGTCTGGAGCGCTTGCTCAGCCGTCTGCTCTAGACAGTACCCAGACCCGCTGCTACTTCCATTCAACCAGCTAGCGCTGGTCCCGCGTAATTCAATAGCCTCCTGGCAGCTGATTTTCTCCCCGTCGACTAGGGGGGCCGGATTCTAATGGCGACTGTTTAATTTTTAGGAAAACCATGGCAGATTTTTTAGAAAAGATTGGTAGTTTTACCAGTGATATTGGCGCTGAAATTACCGCCTACGACCCGACTACCCAAACGGTATTTTTAGTTAGCGGTGACACCGAGGTCCAGGCCATTAGCCTGGCTGACCCCAGCAGTCCAAGCCTCGTGGGTGTGCTCGATGTAGCTGATTTTATCCCCAGTATTGATGGGGTCAATAGCGTGGCTGTGAGTAATGGGCTAGTTGCGATCGCAATCAGCGCTGACCCTGAAACTGACCCCGGCTATGTAGCTGTTGCCGATATTAATGCGGTTGTTGCCGGTGACACCTCGGCATTTGCAGTGGTGCAGGTGGGCGCTCTACCGGACATGGTGACATTCACCCCCGATGGCACCCAGGTACTCTCGGCCAATGAAGGTGAACCCGGTGACGACTTTGACCCCGACGGTTCCATCAGCATTATTGATGTTGCCAACGGCGTGGTCGGCCTCTCCCAAGACAGCGTTACCACCCTGGGTTTTACAGCCTTTAACGGTAGTGAAGATGCCCTGCGGGCTGAGGGTGTGCGCATCTTCCCCGATAACAGCGTTTCCCAGGATGTAGAACCCGAATACATCTCGGTCTCCCCCGATGGCACCCAGGCCTTTGTTACCCTGCAGGAAAACAACGCCGTTGCCGTTGTCAACCTAGAAACCCAAGAAATTGAGGGCATTGTCCCCCTCGGTCTTAAGGACCACAGCCAGGAGGGCAACGGGTTAGATGCTAGCGATCGCGACGGCGGTATCAACATTGAAACCGAGCCCGTCTTTGGCATGTATATGCCCGATTCCATCGCTTCCTTTGAGGTGGATGGCCAAACCTATTACATCACCGCCAATGAAGGCGATGCCCGAGATGAAGATACCCGCATCAGCGACCTGGTTCTAGATCCGGAGGCTTTCCCCAATGCAGCTGAACTCCAGCAAGATGAAAACCTGGGTCGATTGGAAGCCTCTACTATTGATGGTGACACTGACGGCGACGGTGACATTGACCAGCTGTATGTCTATGGCAGCCGCTCCTTTTCCGTCTGGGACGACAGCGGGAACCAGGTCTTTGACAGCGGCGACCAAATTGCCCGCATCACCGCTGAGCAAGCCCCCGAGCTATTTAATGCCAACGACGGCGACCCAGCCGAGGTGGACAACCGCTCAGATAACAAGGGGGCTGAACCCGAAGCCATTACCACCGGGGAAATTGGTGGCCGTCCCTTTGCCTTTGTGGGGCTAGAGCGCGCGGGGGGTGGCGTGCTGGTCTACGACCTGAGCGACCCCACCAGTCCTGAATTTATACAATATATCCGCAGCGATGAGGATATTGCGCCTGAGGGGCTTACCTTTATCGCCGCAGAAGACAGTCCCACGGGGCAGCCTATCCTGACCGTTGCAAACGAAGTGTCCAGCACGCTAGCAGTGTACGAGACCAACATAGCCGCTGCCACCATCTCTGAAATCCAGGGCGCAGGCCACGTGTCTTCCCTAGAAGGGGAACTAGTACAGACCGAAGGCATCGTTACGGCGGTTGACTTCCGTGGATTTTATGTCCAGGGTGCCGACGATGGCAACGAGGCCACCTCTGACGGTCTGTTTATCTCCACCAGCGGTAGCCCCACGGTCAGCGTTGGCGATGAGGTACGGCTATTTGGCGAAGTCAGCGAGTTTATCCCCGGCGGAGCCGACACCGGCAACCTCTCCACAACTCAGATGAGAGCCCCGGATGTGGTAGTTCTCTCCTCTGATAATGAGCTACCGACGGCGGTGATCATTGGCGAAAGCGGTCGTCTGGCTCCTAGTGAAGTTGTCATCAGCGACGACGAGCTGCCGGTCAATCTGCAGGAAACTGCCGGTAGCTTTGACCCCGAAGAAGACGCCATCGACTTCTATGAAAGCCTGGAAGGCATGCGCGTCACCGTTGAAGACGCGGTGGCCGTATCGCCAACCCGCGTTTTTGGTAGCTTTTCGGCTGAGGCAGTGACCCTACCTAACCAGGGAGCCGGGGCCACACCTGAGGATGTCCTCACTGGGCGTGGCAGCATCAACCTGGACTCTGGCCCCGACAACACGGGCGACCAAAACCCTGAGCGGGTGCAGATCCAGTTCAACCCGAACCTGATGCCCGAGGGCTTTGACACCCCGGCTCTGACCGTCGGCGATCGGCTCGGCGATGTTACCGGCGTGGTCGGCTATAGCTTTGGCAACTTTGAGGTCAACGTTACCGAAGCGTTTGAGATTACCCCCAGCGGCCTAGAGCAGGAAGTCACTGACCTGGCCGGTGGCGATAGCGAACTGACCGTTGCCAGCTACAACGTACTTAACCTGTCGGCGGATGGTACCGATGTTGAACAGTTTGACCTGCTGGCGCAGCAGATTGTGAACAATCTGGCCAGTCCTGACATTGTTGCTTTGCAAGAGATTCAGGATGACAGCGGCGTGACGGATGACGGGACGGTGGATGCCACGGCTACTTTACAGGCGCTGGTGGATGCGATCGCAGCCGCTGGCGGCCCCACCTACGAGTTCTTCGACGTTGCCCCCGAAAACAACACCCAGGGCGGCGTTCCCGGTGGCAACATCCGCAACGCCTATCTGTATAACCCAGAGCGCGTTGAGCTAGACTCCTTTAGCGCCATCGACCAGGATGCCGCCTTTGATGGCACCCGCAATCCGCTAGTGGCCAACTTTACCTTCAACGGCAACCCGGTAACCGTGGTCAACAACCACCTCACCTCTCGCTTTGGGTCTTCCCCTGTCTATGGCGGTCCCCAGCCCTTTGTACAAGCAGGTGAAACAGAACGAGAGGCCCAGGCCCAGGCCCTCAATGACTTTGTAGATGGCATTGTGGCCACCAATCCCGATGCCAAAGTCATTGTGCTGGGTGACCTCAACACCTTTGAATTTACCGATGACCTGAGCGAGATTCTGCCTGGTACCGGCGATGAACAGGTGCTGACCAATCTGGTGGACCAGGCCGTTGCCGATGATGACGCCTATACCTTCATCTTTGATGGCAACAGCCAGGTACTCGACCACATATTCGTCACCGACTCATTATTAGCCGGAGCCGAGTTCGACATCGTCCACGTCAATAACGACTTTACCCGCGACGACAACGGCGCTCAATTTACCGACACCGTTGTTGCTAGCGACCACGAACCGATACTAGCCCGATTTACCCTAGAAGACCCCATGGAATCCCCATTTACCTTAGAAATTCTCCATGCCGCAGACCAAGAGGCCGGTATTGCTGCCCTAGATGACGCCCCCAACTTTTCAGCGGTGCTCAATGCCCTAGAAGCTGAAGATCTCGGTGATGATGGCGAAGCCGATAATACCCTAGTGCTCTCTTCTGGAGATGCCTTTATCCCAGGTTTGGTTTACGACGCCTCCGCAGAGACCCTGGGTGGTGCGGGGCGAGCTGATATTTTGATTCAAAATGAGCTGGGTTTTGATGCCATTGCCCTGGGTAACCACGAGTTTGACAATGGCACCGAAGTTCTAGCAGGGCTGATTGCCGGTGCAGAAGACGACCCGACCACCCCTGATGTGGATGAGTCCTTTGCGGGAACAGCCTTCCCCTACCTCAGTTCCAACCTGGACTTTAGCACCGATGAGAATTTGGCACCGCTGGTCATAGAAGACGGCCAGGCTCCTCAGGGTAATAGCCTTGCTGCCAGCACCGTTATTGATGTCAACGGTGAATCCATTGGGGTGGTGGGCGCGACTACACCCACCATAGACACTATTGCCAGTCCGGATGACGTTACAATCCTGCCAGGAGATTTTGACGGTGTCCCGACCGATGCCCAGCTAGATGCCCTAGCCGCAGAAATCCAGACAGATGTGGATGCTTTACTAGCAGCCAATCCCGATATGGATAAGGTGATCCTGTTGTCCCACATGCAGCAGATTGCCATCGAACAGGAACTGGCAATTCGCCTTACCGGTGTTGATGTCATCATTGCGGGTGGTTCAAACACTCTTCTGACCGACGAAACCGATCGGCTGCGCGACGGTGATGAGTCCCAGGGTGAGTACCCCATCTTTACCCAGGATGCCAACGGTGAACCCGTCGCCATCGTTAACACCGACGGCAATTATCAATATGTGGGTCGTCTGGTGATTGAATTTGACGAAAACGGCAACATCATTCCTGAAAGCTATGATGCTGAGGTTAGCGGTGCCTATGCGACCGATGACCAGGGCGTTGCTGACCTGGGTGCTGAAGGCTTGGTTGACCCTGAGATTCAAGCGATTACAGACGACCTTCGTGACGTCATTATCGAAGCTGAAAGCAACGTCTTTGGCGTCAGCGAGGTTTATTTAGACGGTACTCGCGGCAGCGTTCGGATCGAAGAAACCAATCTTGGTAACCTGACGGCGGATGCCAACCTGGTGGCAGCCCAGGAAGCCGATGATACGGTGGTTATCTCCCTTAAAAACGGCGGGGGCATCCGAGCCGATATCGGTCAGGTCTCGGTTCCAGCGGGTGGAACCGGTGCTGCCGAAGAGCTGCCTAACGAGGCCGTTTTTGATGCGGATGGCAACGAAGTAAAACCCGAAGGTGGTATTTCCCAGACTGACATTGCCAATACGCTGGCCTTCAACAATGATTTGACCCTGCTCACCGTCACAGCAGAAGAATTGTTGGAACTTATGGAGCACGCCGTTGCCGCTAACAGTCTGGATGACACCAATACCCAAGGACGTTTCCCTCAAATCGCTGGCTTTTCCTTTAGCTTCGACCTGACCCGCGAACCCGGTGACCGGGTTGTATCCCTAGCCATCGAAGATGAAGAGGGTAACGATATTGATGTCGTGGTACAAGATGGCGAAATTGTCGGCGATTCCAGCCGGGAATTCCGCATGGTGACCCTGGGCTTCCTGGCGGACGGAGGTGACGGTTATCCCTTCCCCACGGACGCCTCTATTAACCGGGTAGATCTGGCGGCTGAAGAATCCTTTACCGGAGATGCCACTTTTGCAACCGATGGTACGGAGCAAGACGCCCTGGCTGAGTACCTGGCTGACAACTTTACTGCGGAGACTCCCTACAACGAGGCGGAAACCTCCCGTGCCGAGGACGAGCGCATTCAAAACCTGGCCTTCCGTGAGGACTCTGTCATTGACGGCGGCGACGGTGGCGACGGTGGTAATGTTGGCGACGGCGGCGTTGAGCCCGATGCTGACGTGGTAGGTACTGGTGATGCTGATACCTTGGCTGGTGGCGATGGTGACCAAAGCATCAGCGGTGGTGATGGGGACGACGTCCTCCGCGGTGACCGCAATAATAGAAACCCCCAAGGTCGTGCAGACGGAGATGATGCCATCTTTGGTGGTGCTGGTAATGACCGCATCGGCGGCAAGGGCGGCGACGACCTCCTCTTTGGTGATGAAGGCGACGATCAAATCTGGGGGGACGACGGCGACGATCTGCTCCAGGGTGGTCTTGGCAATGACACCCTCACTGGAGATAACTTCTCCGGTGGCCAAGGTAGCGACACCTTTGCGTTTGCCATGGGTCACGGTACCGACATTATTACTGACTTTGAAGTGGGTACCGATATAATTGGTCTTATTGGAGACCTGAGCTTTGGGTCCATCACCCAAACAGTGCAAGGCACTGACCTGCTGATAGGTACAGGCAGTGAGACCCTCGCCATAGTTCAGAACGTAACAACCGTCTTAGACGATACGTCCTTTACTCAGCTGATTGCTTAAAAGCTCCGATGAGTCCACGTCTGGCCGATCGGTTTGAGCTGTGTTTTTGTTACAGCAAACCGATCGGCCTAAACGCATGCAAAGAACAATTTTGTAAAAGGGCTGGTGTAGCTCCCTCTTACCTATGGCAAACGGCTGAACGTATTCAGCCGTTTGCACCGCACAGAGCGGTTGCTATCTAGAGCTTTCAGCGACCATCTTTGTTATGAACTATGTGCGCAAGGCTACGGTTACCCTTAATCTGCAAAGCGATCGCACAGTCCTTTTGCAAAAGGTTAATAATAGTCTCAACAGACCGACTTGCAATCATCGACTTATTCTCTGTAAATAGTTTTTGAATGATCGAGCAGGGCTAAGTAGTACACGTGCCGCTGGCATTGAAGTCCACCCGCCACCGTGAATATCACTAAAGGAAGCGCGTTGCCAAGCAATCTGAGGCTGGGCAATCAATGTTACCTGTTCGGGGTGCTTCTTCCGAAAGATATTAAATGCACCATCAACGTGCATGGGACCTTTTTCCCGATCGCCTGGAGGTCCAGAAAGTAGTTGTTCTAGATGTTGAATAACAGGCTCTAAAGCTGAGCCCTGACTGCCTGACAGATCTCAGATGCCCCCACTGATATTTCAAGTCTGACATCGTATTGAGCGAATACGGGAAAACCAAATCTGGTCATAGTACCGTTGCTCAGCCTTGTTAGACGCAAAGCAAGGGTCTGGGTCTCTAGG
>JBCCAQ010000286.1:0-6535 GCA_039814735.1 Cyanobacteria bacterium P01_A01_bin.15 | reverse complement strand
GGGCTGTTGTAGAGCTGATCGGCTAGCTTACGCGCCGCTCGGGCATCATCGGACTGTCCCCCCGCCAACAGCTGCTCAATCGAATACTTAAGATGCTCAGCCCGCCACTGCAGTAAGGTACTAATAATTTCTTGCACTTCACTGGCAATCAACCCCAGGGCCATATAAACGAATATCAGCCCAATTGCGACATCTAAAACTATTGGCAACCCCATAATATTCTCGAATTAAAGTTAGGAACTTTTAGCGAGCGGGCAAATCAGCCGATACCTACTCATCGGCCTCATCATCACTATCATCGCCATCAACATTGAGCTGCTTCAAACGGATATGCTTACGTCCTAGGGAAATTTCAAATTCATCCCCAGGGCGTAGACCCATTTGCTTTGTATAGGCAGCACCAATGAGCAAATTCCCGTTGGACTGTACGGTGATCCGATAGCTAGCACTACGTCCACCTCGACCGTTGCCCGTTTGGACACTATCTAATTGAATGCCCTCTGCATCAATGAGGGCATTCATAAACTTCATCATGTTTACACGGACAACGTCATTCTTGGTCACCGTGTAATAGCCGCATGCTTTGGCCTTATCCTCTCTAGAGAGATGGTCTAAGTCTTTAACTTTCTTAAGTAGCGTCTTACCTGTTAATGGATTTGAATTTGACGGTTTAGCCATTCACACATATCTCTAAGATGAACACGTTTAGAAAATAGATAACGAGCAGAATCATACATGATTAAAATGCGTTTGTGTACGCCGTTTGAATTTATTTCTTGATAATTGTATTAAGAGTTGGTTTATCTAATAATATCCCCAGACCCTGACCATAATAGAGACTTCTCATGTTAATTTTTCTCTGATTCTACCTGGTCTATCCTATCTGTCTTAGACAAGATTCACCCGTTTTCTAAGCCTCAAACCCGGTTGAGGATCTAGCCCCAACCATGAAACTTACAACCCGTGGACATTACAGTGTAAAGGCCATGCTAGACATGAGTTTGCAACCCCGTTTAGCCTCAGTTAAACTCATCGCCCAGCGGCAAAATCTCCCGGCCCCCTATTTAGAAAAATTGCTTATTCAACTCCGTCGCGCCGGTTTAGTCGAGTCGGTACGCGGGGCGCGGGGAGGATATCGTCTGGCCAAAGCGCCAAGCCAAATTTACCTAGGGCAAATTTTAGACGCCGTGGGGGAGCCCATTACCCCCCTACAGCTAAACGCCCCAGAAAAAGCAGAAGATTGGGTCACCCTCACCCTCTGGCGACGCCTCCAGGAAAAGCTGCGGGAGGTACTTTACAGCATCTCCCTAGAAGAACTTTATTACGATGCCCGCAGCTGGCAAGCCGCCCAAGGTGAAGAGACAAACTTTATGGTTTAGCCTTGCCAACGGTTAACTCTTGGTTATGGTTAAGACAGCGTTGCCCCGGAGCATGATTTCCTTAAGGAAAATCCAGATGGGGTTTACATCACGTTTCCCTGTAACCATGGCCGATCAGGTAGTTGAAATTCTCTCTGCAGAGGCGATTCGCCGGACTCTGAACCGGTTGGCCTCTGAAATTATTGAACGGACCGAGCCCCTAGCGGATCTGGTACTAGTTGGCATCCACACCCGTGGGGTCCCCCTGGCCCACACCATTGCCCAGCAGATGGAACGGCTAGAGGGGCTTCAGGTGCCCGTGGGCGAGCTGGATATTACCTTTTATCGAGACGATCTCGACAAAGTTGGTATCCGCACGCCAGCCAAAAATGAAATGCCCTGCGATCTAACTGGCAAAACAGTTGTGTTAGTCGATGACGTTATTTTTAGCGGGCGTACTATTCGAGCAGCGCTCAATGCTGTGCTTGATTATGGGCGGCCTAACCTAATCCGTCTGGCGGTGCTGATTGATCGAGGGCATCGACAGCTGCCCATTCATCCAAACTTTATTGGTAAATCACTACCGACCGCCCGCGAAGAGGCGGTCAGTGTTCATCTGCTCCCCATAGATGACAGAGACACAGTAGAGCTAGTGAAAGCATTTTAGGATCGCTTACTCGGCGGCACTAAGCCAGTCTGTCGGTACCCACTCCGGTGGATACAGCCCCAGCCAGGCCAGGTTTTGGGTGTAGTAGGCAGAATCGCCATCCCAAAAATCATTGGGGTTTGCCAGGGTCAGCGTATTTTCCCGAATGGACTCGGCCACCTCAGCATCCAGGTGGCGGGCCGCCTGGTAGATCATTGCATATTGAGACGTGGCACCATAGTCGACCATTGCCTGACCGCTCAGATCGATCTGGGCTGGCAGCTGTTGAAACTGTTGCCACCGGTCCAAGAGAGCTGAGAGATGATCGCTCAAATAGTGTCCTGCTGGAGCGGACTTAAACCAGGTTAGATCAAGCGCCACGCGCCACCATACTCGATAGGCGTCAAATCCATATAGGCTCCTAATCGGGGCCGTTGCTGGCAGGGCTCGGTAGTGGGGCGTCTCGCTGTGGAGCAAAACCCAGTCACTGGGCAGACCCAGATCTGACAGCTGGGAGCTGCCCTCCAGCATCCTGTAGCCCGTATCCACGAGTTCTAGCCAGTCGTGCTGTTGATCGATCTGGGCAAATAGCCGAAAGGCATAGGGGGCAATGTACGACGGATTGAGATACCAGATCTCCGGCGATGGGTGAAATGCCTCTATCGGTCCGGGCAACAAGTAATGTCCTGAGAGATCGTTGGTGAGTGCAATATCGGCTGTGGAATAGTCCCAAATATCCTTGAGCTTTGTTTGAGCCAGGTCTAGATAGTCAGGACTATGCCAACGGCGATTCGCCATGATTAAAGCCGTCACAGCATCAATGTCGGCGTCTGTGGCAAAATTTTGGTCTAGAATTCCCCACTGTTCAGCCTCATCTGGCAAGGTATCAGGCCCCCACTGCCAGGCCCACAGGTGATCCACCAGCTCACCCTCTGGAGTATACCGGGCTAAATTTTGCTCTCCCCATGTGAGCACCTGATCAAAGGTATCAGGATCATCAATCAGTACCGCTCGCAGCATGGCGTAGGCCTGGCCTTCAGAGGTGGTGCGCTGATCGTCATTTTCCCAATCAATGACTCGACCATCCGATTGAATAAAGCGATCGCGATAGCGCTGCCAGGTGGTCTCAAAAAAGGGACGATCCGCCTTGGATACTGACGGGGCCAGCTGGACGGACGCCGGTAGCTGGGTCGGTAGCTCATAGGCAGCCTCTAGACGGACCGCCGACAGACAGCTAGCGATCGCAATATTGACCAGCAGCCCCAGCAGCACTGACCAGCTCCAACGCTTCATCCATTTAAAGCATGCTCTCGATATCATCTTCTAACCATCCTTTTGTCTGGTTTAACAAACGACATTGCGACCCACGGATACCTTTTTTAGTACCGCTCCCACACAGGCTGAAATCCTCGATGTAGCAACAGACCTTCTTTAATCAGCCGCTCTTGACGCTCTAAACCAATGCTGGCGGGAATCTGACTTTGTAGCGCATTGATTTCCTCAAGGGCCTGTAGGGGACGGTCTTGAGCCACCGTTAAACCAATGGAGGCCTGACGCAGGTTGAGATCATCTGGCGCTAGGGCAATGGCTTGATCATAAAGACGCCGCGCGTCCTGATAGCGGCGCTGCCGAAATCGCACCCCGGCCAGACCTACAATCGCCTCCAGCTGTTCTGGGTTGCGCTCGATCACGGTGTTGTAAGCGGTCGCCGCCGTCGATAGCTCATCCGTGTCTTGGGCGATCTGACCCTGTAGCAGGTAAACCTCCGGAGCCTCGGGACTATCAGCCACCAGCTGGGCAGCGGCTTCGTTGGCGGCATCTGGGTCGGTCATGGCCAATACCTGGAGCTGACGCTGGCGGATCACGAGGGAGCCTGGGTTCGCCGCTAAAAGCGATTCGTAGAGGCTGCTACGGTCAGCATCGGCGGGTAAAGCCCCCACCAGGCTATAGAGTTCGGGCGGATTTTTATTGGCCGAATTGGCCGCCAACCACTGCTCAAGGACCGATTCAGCCGTTTCAACTGAAATAAATTTCCCCTGGTAGGCCAGGCTGGTCTGTCCTAGGATTTTGGCATCGTTGCCAGGGTTGAGGGCAATGATGCGCTCGTATAGAGCCAGTGCCTCTGCGTAGTAGCCCTGACCTTGACGGATACCCGCTAGCCCCTGTAGTGCGCCCGTGACTACCTCATTACTGCTGGTGGGGTCGTCAATGAGCTGCTGATAGATAACCACACTGGTATCAATATCGCCCTGACGACGGGCCTGTTCGGCCTGGAACAGCAGCACGGCTGGGTCATCCCCGGCATAAAGCTGCAGCTGCTCTTGGGCCAGGTCTAGCTGGTTTTGCTGTAGATAAATCTGACCTAGCCGATAGTGGAGAAAGGGCTCCGCTGGGGTGGCCGTAAGCACCGCCTGGTAAAACGAGATCAGCTGTGCATCGGGAGGGTCGAGTCGCGCTAGACCATGGGCAATGTACTTCAGCTGAGTGGGATTCTCTGGCAGGGTAATCCCGAAGAGGCGCTGCCGTAGTTCCTGGGCTGAGATTTGGGCCAGCTGTCGTTCCCAAATACTGGTCTGTACATAGAGGCTAACGTCGTCGGGATACCGGGCCGCCAGCTGCCGATAGGTGGCCAGGCTGACGGACTGACTGCTGGGGTAAGTTCCCAGGGTGGCGGCGGCTTCACGGGCGGTGCCCACCGTCAAACCGGGGTCACTTAAGACCGTTTTATAGGCGGCGATGGCCTGGGCTTGAACCGTTGGGTCATCGGTGTATAGGGTCATATCGCTTAGGGCTCGCGCGACCACCAAGGGCTGACCTGCAATGGTTTCAAGCAATGCCAAACCGCGCTCAACCTGACCATTAGCAGCGTAGGTGGCGGCTAAGGCCGCCTTGAGCTGAACCTGTTCGGTGGCATCGCCCGCATTGAGAAAGGGCTCCAGCAGGTCTACAGCCGCCTGGGGGTTGCCCTGCTGACGCAGAGCAAAGGCGTAGGCCTGGGCCTCATAAATTTCTAACGTTTGCCCGGCGGCGATGTAATCCTCAAACAGCGTTATCGCCTGCCCAGGCCGGCCGCCGTAGGCAAATACCTGGGCAGCTCCTATTTGTACATCCAACCCATAGGGCTGGGTAAGGGCAATGTCATAGTCGGCAACGGCTTCGCCCAGGCGACCGTCGTAGAAATAGAGCAGGGCACGCTGCGATAGCGCACGCGCTGACTTGTCAGTTCGCACCTCCCCATCCTGTTCATACCCCGGCTGCTCCAGCAGCGTTGTCAGCGCCTCAATCCCGACACGACGCCACTCGGGCCGATAGCTCCCCAACACCCCTAGGGTATTGAGGGCTTCAATATTAGTCGGCTCCAAAACTATCAACCGCCGAAACGCTGCAAACGCATTAGCATCCTGTCCCAGTCTCAAATAGGACCGTGCCAACCCCAGCTGAGCCACTGCAGAGTCAGGATACTGCTCCACGGCCTGACGAAACCGAGCCAAGGCTGGATCGATCCAGCCCCGCTCAAATAGCTCGTAACCCTCTCGAACCAAAGCGGGCTGATTGTCTAAATTAGGCAGCTGGGCCAGCACTGGCTGCGCTAAAACCAGCGGCGCGGTAGCGAGTATGTTGAAGCTGAGACACAGACCCAGCGTGCGACGATACCAGTTCATAACAATAATGCTTCCTATAAATTTCTACGTAAAATGCGTTACGTCGTATACATCTAGATATTCAGAGGGGAATCGCCCTAATCAAAAAGCTCTAAGAGATCCCAATCGGCGCGAATACGAAGACCTAACACCGACTCAGAAAATTCATCCCGCAGCTGCCAGCTAATGGCCGCTCGAGTATTGGGGGCCAGCCGAATATCGTAAAACGTTTCCAACACATCGGGGCGATCGCCCTGACGACGATCGTCATCGCTCAGCTGGCGACCGTAGCCCACCCCAAAGCGATCGTCATCCATAAACAGATCCAGAAAATTCACCCCAAAACTGTAGGTATCGCCTGAAATGTCTAAATCACGGTTTCTGTGGTGACCGTAGCGACCAAACAGCCCCGCATTTAGCTGGGGGATAAACCATTCGGCATTGATGCCATAGGCCTCCTCACGGTCGCCTTCCTGGGGGCCAAACACGCCGTTGCGGCTCAGCTGAAAACTCTCGGGAATGCCATCACGATCGCCGTCATCGGTGGAATTCACATAGGTGCCCCGGACAATCAGATTGCCAAGGTTCACACCGACCTCACCCGCAAACGCATCAAAGTTTAGATCGTCAAATCCACCTGACGAGAACGCGGCCGCTTTGAGAATGACCTCATCAATGGGTCGCCAGTGGAGCAGCGCCGTGGGCTGAGACTCTAGCTGTGTCGCGGCCAAAGCAGGATTTGTTTGGAAAACCGGGTTAATAAAATGGGTCAGACTGTCCTTGGCAAAGCTGTTGCGATCAAAAAACGAGGTCAGCTCGATCAGACCCACCGCCCCCCGCAGGCTAGGTAAATCGGGGGGAGCCGCAACGATATAAAGCTCGCTGACGTT
>JBCCAQ010000121.1:0-14799 GCA_039814735.1 Cyanobacteria bacterium P01_A01_bin.15 | reverse complement strand
TAAGAGGATTTGAAATGACCATAGCAATGGGCCGTGCTGGAGCCAATCGGGGCGTCTTCGACGTCGTCGATGACTGGCTCAAGCGCGATAGATTTGTCTTCGTTGGCTGGTCCGGTTTGCTGCTGTTCCCCTGCGCCTTTTTGGCCATTGGCGGCTGGCTCACTGGCACCACCTTTGTAACCTCGTGGTACACCCACGGCCTCGCGTCTTCCTACCTTGAAGGCGCTAACTTTCTGACCGTCGCCGTCTCCTCTCCTGCCGACAGCATGGGTCACTCCCTGCTGCTCCTCTGGGGGCCTGAGGCTCAAGGCGACTTCGTCCGCTGGTGCCAAGTCGGCGGCCTGTGGGCCTTCGTCGCCCTCCACGGCGCTTTCGCCCTCATTGGCTTTATGCTCCGCCAGTTTGAGGTCGCTCGTCTCGTCGGCTTACGTCCCTACAATGCGATCGCGTTTTCGGCTCCCATCGCCGTCTTCGTCTCCGTATTCTTGATGTACCCCCTCGGACAGTCCAGCTGGTTCTTTGCTCCCAGCTTTGGTGTTGCCGCTATCTTCCGATTCCTGCTCTTTCTACAGGGCTTCCACAACTGGACCCTCAACCCCTTCCACATGATGGGCGTTGCCGGTGTCCTTGGTGGAGCGCTCCTCTGTGCCATTCATGGCGCGACCGTGGAAAACACCCTGTTTGAAGATGGGGACGGTGCTAACACCTTCCGCGCCTTTGAACCCACCCAGGCTGAAGAAACCTACTCCATGGTGACCGCGAACCGTTTCTGGTCTCAGATTTTCGGTATCGCCTTCTCCAATAAGCGATGGTTGCACTTCTTCATGCTGTTTGTTCCGGTCACCGGTCTCTGGATGAGTGCCGTTGGCATTGTCGGGCTCGCACTCAACCTGCGTGCTTACGACTTTGTCTCCCAGGAAACCCGCGCTGCGGAAGACCCTGAATTCGAAACGTTCTACACCAAGAACATTCTGCTTAATGAAGGTATTCGTGCGTGGATGGCTCCCCAGGACCAGCCCCACGAGAAGTTTGTATTCCCCGAAGAGGTACTGCCTCGCGGTAACGCTCTGTAACAGAGCAGGAATAGAGCAAGTATCCAAGCAAGAAAGCCTCGGGTCGCTGACCCGAGGCTTTCTTATTGCCAGTCATTACTCACCCTTATTTCTAATGCCTGTGCTATATTCTAGTCAGCACAACGTGCTCCTGGTACAAAAACCGTTTAGGGATAAGGAGGTGATGCCCATGAGTGACAGTAGTTGTATATTTGTGGGTCTTCAGGTTGACGTGAGCCGGCTGCGCGCCGGGGCTGTTCTCTAGAACCAGCTTCATTCTTTTGAAACTGACCCGCTAGAGTTCCTTCCGGCAGTCTGGTTTCAACCTAAGACCCAACTAGACCGCTCCTATTTTGAAGCTGCTGCTGCACTTCTATTGATAGGAGCGGATAGTTTTTTTAAAGCGTTTTTTTACGTGGACGGAGCGCTACACCGGCTCTACTGCCCACGTTCATTGCCCGGTTTTTCCTATGTCCAATTTACTTAGCTTCACCGAAATTCAGTCCCGCCTTGACGATCTGCCTGACTGGAATTTAGAGGGCACTACAATCAAAACCGTTTTGACCTTCAAAAATTTTATCGAGGCCATTGAGTACATCAATAAAATTGTCGAACCGGCTGAAGCAGCAGGCCACCACCCCGACCTGTCAATTTCCTACAACCGAGTCACCATAGGCCTCACCACCCACGACGCAGGGGGACTCACCCAGAAAGATTTCAGCCTGGCCCAGACACTCTCCCAACTGGCATAGAGGCTATGGCTTCCGGCTCAGAGCGCGCGATAAGGTATCAGGATATAGCTACAAACCAGCTTAGCGACCAACCGATTTAAAGTTGTTCAAAAGGTAGTTTACTTAGCTAGCTCTTAATAGAGAGATCTGCTAGCATTAGCTGTAGAAATCGCAGAGTGCTCGCTTTTGCCAATTGGTAATGTGCATAAGTTCTGTGATTCAGGTAAGATGTCCTGATGTAGTTCAGTTATTTGGCTGACTACTACTTTCTTCCTAGGTGTGAGGAGAATTAATACAATGTCTAATCTGTGGAACGCCTTACTGGCTACCCCTTTCGTACTGGGCTCAGCTCTAACTCTCGCTAGCTCTGCTGCAGCGGCCGAGACTGCTGAAACCGTAAGTGTTGACGCGCTAAGCAATTCTGATTCCATTCAATTGGCTCAGGTCACCAGCGTTTCTGACCTGTCTGATGTCTTGCCTTCTGACTGGGCCTACACTGCACTGCAGCGTCTGGTTGAGGAGTACGGCTGTCTTGAAGGCTATCCTGACCGTTCCTTCCGCGGCAACCGCGCCATGACTCGCTATGAGTTTGCAGCCGGTCTAAACTCCTGCTTGGACGTTATCGTTCAGCTAATCGGCGGTACCGATGGCGATGACCTCGATACTATTCGCCGTTTGCAAGAGGAGTTTGCTGCTGAGCTAGCCACTATTCGTGGTCGCGTTGACACTCTAGAGGCTGACGTAGCTGAGCTAGAGGCCAACCAGTTCTCCACAACGACCAAGCTTAAAGGTCAGTTGGATGCCCACCTAGTCGTTCCTTTCGACGCTCCTGATGATTTTGAAGAGGTTACTTTTGAATATCGGGCTCGTCTGAACTTTGACACTAGCTTCACTGGCGAAGACCGTTTGCGTATTCGTTTCCAAGCTAGTGACAGTGACAACAGCCTGGGTGATTTCTCCGGTGGTTTAGCTAGCACCAGCGGCCCTGGTAGTGGTGGTGAAGATAACGTTCGTCTAGACGACGTTTACTACTCCTTCCCCATTGGTAGTCGCATCTCCGCCATCATTGCAGCCAACAGTACTGTATCTGATGACTTTGTAACTAGCACCATCGTTCCGTTTGATGGTCCTGGTGTTGCTGACTTCAGTGGTCCCGTCTTCTACGATCAGCTTGGTGTTGGTGGTGATTCCTTAGGTGTTGGCCTCAACGTTGCTTTCACAGACAACATCATTCTTGACCTTGGTTATTCAACCGCTGATGGTCAAGATGCAGACCGAGGCATCTTTAACGAGTATGAGTACATTGTTCAGCTGAACTACCTGAGCGATGGCTTGATCGATGCTGCTATCACTTACATGAACGGTGAAGCTGGCGATGGCAACGGTGTCGACGATATCATTGCGGGTCTTCTAAATCTTGACCTAGGTCGCTTTGAAGTTGGTGGCTACTATGCTGACCAAGACGGTGACGAAAGCTGGCAGGGTGGTATTGCTGTCAATGACTTCTTTGGTTCTAGCTCTGCTGGTGCTTATATCGGTGAAGACTTTGATGACGACTTCATTGCTGAAGCTTACTTCTCCGTTGATGTCAACCAGTACTGGAGCCTAACTCCTGCCGTACTATATGTTGATCCCGATGGTGCCGACGAGGAAATCTACGGTGTAATCCGTTCTACTTTCTCGTTCTAGGCTGATTAACCTGGTCTCTTAGGCTGGTTTCTGAAAGATAAGGGCCTCGCAAGTTTGCGAGGCCCTTATCTTTTTGCATTAGTTTCAGTTTCCCTCTTTATAGAAAACCCTGGTTACTTGCCCCCAACGCTACAGGGCCTCTGTAGGAATCACACCTACGGAGGCCCTGTAGCGTTGAGGTTATTAGATTTGTTGGATTAGGTTTTATGCCTCTACCGGTGTTTTTTCCAACATCAGCTTTGATCGCTTAAACGTTGTGGGGATCTCGACGGGATATTTACCGGTAAAGCAGGCAGAGCAAAATGTTTTGGTGTCTTGCTGGGTCGCTGCCAACATGCCCTCCCAACTGAGATAGGCTAGGGAGTCTACACCAATGTGGGTTTCAATTTCTTGGACAGACTTGGTAGCTGCAATCAGCTGTTCTTGATTATCGGTATCGATACCGTAAAAGCAGGGGTGGGTAACAGGCGGCGAAGAAATTCGCATATGGACTGCGGTGGCACCAGCATCGCGTAGGGCTTTTACAATTTTGCCGCTAGTGGTGCCGCGCACAATGGAGTCGTCTACAAGCAAAATTCGTTTGCCCTCCAATACATCGCGTAGAGGATTTAACTTAATTCGAATACCTGCCTCTCGCATCATTTGGGTAGGCTGAATAAAGGTGCGGCCTACATAGCGATTTTTGATTAGACCTTCTGCGTAGGGGATGCCGGAGGTTTCCGCAAAGCCGATGGCCGCAGGAATACCGGAATCGGGAACAGGCATAATCAAGTCCACATCTGCCGGTGATTCTTGGGCCAAAATATTGCCTAGACGCTTGCGATAGCTGTATAGACTCTCACCGTGATATATGCTGTCGGGCCGCGCAAAATAGACCATTTCAAAGATACATAATCGGCGTTCGGGTTTGGCCCACTGCACCGATTTGATACCGGCCTCGCTGATCCAGATTAGTTCTCCAGGCTGAACATCTCGAATATGGTGGGCATTGACGATATCAAGGCCACAGGTCTCAGAAGCAACGGCATACTGGCCGGGACCATCGCTAGGATCATCACCGCCAAAATAGCCTATAACCAAGGGACGGATACCGTTGGGGTCACGGATGGCCAAAATACCCTCAGGGGTGGCAATAGTCAGACTAAAAGCTCCCTCACAGCGTTCACAGGCATGAACAGCGGCTTCAATCCAATCCTTACCATCATTAACGGCGTCTGCCATCAGCAGAGCGATCAGTTCAGTATCCGTGGTGGTCAGTAGGGTATGGTTGCGCGTTAATAATTCTGCCCGTAGTTCGGCAGCATTGACTACATTGCCATTATGGGCGAGGGCCATGGCTCCGAGTCGAGTGGGTAAGACAGCCGGTTGGGCATTGGCAACCCGACTAGAGCCGGTGGTGGAGTAGCGGGTATGGCCCACGGCCCACTGCCCCGGCAGGCGCTCTAGTACCTCTTCGTCAAAGACCTGGGAAACAAGCCCCATATCTTTGTGAACATTGATGCTGCCGTGATCAAAGGTGGCAATACCAGCCGACTCTTGTCCACGATGCTGCAACGCATAAAGACCAAAGTAGGTCAGGGTAGCTACATCGTCCATGGGGGAAAAAACAGCGAATACGCCGCAGGCTTCTTCTGGCTTGTCGGGGTGAACAGTCACGGGAGAAGAGTCCGAAAAAGTCATATTAGGAAGAGACATCGTGAGTCCACTAAGCGTTAATGATGGCAAAAAGAGGCGACCAATGGTCGGAACGGTGTCTCCATATAGATGATTGTTTTCATAGGAAAACAGATGGGGACAACTGGGATATGGGTATGGGCTTAAGCGATGAGCAGCTTGAAAGCCTGAGAAAAAAAGGAAGATGGATTTAACATTTTCTTAATCCATTTGATCCTAGCATTCTAAGCAAGCAGCACGCTCTGCCAATTAGCCAGAATTCTTTAGCTTTCTAAAGCATGTTCTATAGCGTAACGCCAGCTGTTGGCCAGGGCGGTAACTGGGAGATCGATCAAGGGTGTGGCACCAGGTGTTTGGATCGTTAACGCCGTATCGACACTGGTAACCGTACCCAAAATACTCCAGTGGTGATGGTTTAGCTGAGTGGCCAGATAGGTCTCCCAGGCTGTTTTGTGGATGGGTGCTACGGTCACAATAATGCGAGCCCCCCCTTCACCAAAAAGCAGGGTATCGTGGCGCTGGGCGCTATCTGGAAGGAGAATAGTAGCTCCCAGGTTACCGCCGATGGCGGACTCGGCAAGTGCGATCGCAACCCCACCCTCAGCGCAGTCATGGGCCGCCGTAATCCACCCTTGACGGATGCCATAGCGACAGGCGGCCTGCACCGCCAGCTCCAGGTCAATATCTACCCTGGGAGGACGTCCCGCCACCTGGCCATGGATAACCTTCAGATATTCCGATGCCCCTAAGGTGACCGCACCATCAGCCTCTTCCCCTAGGGGTGTTCCCAATAGATAAATCTGATCGCCAGGTGTTTGCCAGCTTTGACCGCAAACCCGATCTAGGTCATCAATGACACCCACCATACCGACCACCGGGGTGGGATATATCGGTTGAGGATTACCATTACCATCCACCGTCTCGTTGTAAAGAGACACATTGCCGCCAGTAACCGGCGTATCAAAAGCACGACAGCCCTCGGCTAGCCCCCGACAGGCTTCTGCTAGCTGCCAATAGCCCACTGGCTTTTCCGGACTACCAAAATTCAAGTTATCCGTAACGGCGATCGGTTCTGCCCCGACACAGCTAAGGTTACGAGCGGCCTCTGCCACTGCAGCCAAACCGCCCCCATAGGGATTGAGATACACATAGCGAGCATTACAGTCAGTCGTAGCCGCCACCCCAGAGTTGCCGCTACCGGCGTCATCGCCTTCTAAGGGTCGCAGTCGTAAAATCGCCGCATCAGCTCCACCAGGCAGCATCACAGTGTTGTTTTGTACCTGGTGGTCATACTGGTGATACACCCACTGTTTAGACGCAATGGTCGGCGTGCTGAGCAGCGCCAGCATGACATGGTTCCATGCCTGACCGTTGATACCCGCAGCAGAGCAATCAGGCAACATGCTCTCCTGCCAGATCCAGGCAGTTTGAACGTAGGCGGGAGGCTCTGACAGCAGCTCTCGCTCATACAGCGGCGTGTTATCGGCCAGAGCGGAGGCCGGCACCTCAGCCGCCACCTCTCCTTGAAACAAAATTCGGACAACGGGTTCTTGAATCACCTCACCCGCCACCACCGCATGTAGTCCCCAGCGTTCAAAGATATCGATCAGCTGCTGCTCACGCCCCTTCTGACCGACAAATAGCATGCGTTCTTGGGACTCCGATAGCAAATACTCATAGGGCACCATGCTAGTTTCCCGAACGGGGACTCGATCTAGATCTAGCTCAATACCCACACCGCCATTGACCGCCATCTCAGACGTCGAGCAGGTAATACCCGCCGCCCCCATATCCTGAGCAGCCACAACTGCCCCTGTCTTAAATGCTTCTAGACAGGCTTCCACCAGGGATTTTTCTAGAAACGGATCCCCCACCTGTACCGCTGGCCGATCGGCCTCCGATTCATCCGTGAGTTCGGCACTGGCAAAACTGGCTCCGCCCATGCCATCGCGTCCGGTGGTAGAACCCACATAGAGCACTGGATTCCCTATCCCCGCAGCGCCAGATTTTACAATCTCCTCGGTTTCCATCAAGCCAATGGCCATGGCATTAACCAAAGGGTTGCCCGCGTAGGCCCCATCAAAGTAAATTTCTCCACCCACCGTCGGCACACCAAAACAGTTGCCATAGTGGGAAATCCCCGAAACCACCCCCGTAAAGATCCGGCGTGTGTTGGGGTCATCTAGCGTGCCAAACCGTAGAGCATTTAAAACTGCAATTGGACGTGCCCCCATGGTAAAAATGTCACGCAAAATGCCACCCACACCTGTAGCCGCTCCCTGAAAAGGCTCCACCGCCGAGGGATGATTGTGGGACTCAATCTTAAACACCAGGCGCTGACCCTGCCCCACATCTACAACCCCCGCATTTTCGCCAGGCCCCACCAAGATACGCGGTCCCTCCGTGGGAAACTGCTTGAGCAAAGAACGAGAATTCTTGTAACAGCAGTGCTCCGACCACATGACGCCAAACATTCCTAGTTCAGCTCGGTTCGGATGACGCCCCAAACGCTGGACAATTTCATCGTATTCGCCTGGTTTTAATCCTTCAGAGGCAATTTCCTCAGCGGAAAACGGAATCGGAGCGGATGCAGTCGTAGACATTAATAGGGATGGCAGAGGTTGACAGGGTTTGATCTTAAACCGTCGCCCCATACCCACCGCTTAATTTCTAAAAAAAAACCGACAGAACTCCCGCGAGTTCTATCGGCTGGTTGTGTGTTCCCTGTAGATGACTCGGCTAGAGTTGAGTCATCCTTAGTATGCTGAATTTACCCAGGGAGGTGAGCGATCTAAGTCATCGTTTACCTGTGATTGTGATCACATTTGATCACATTTTTTTTGATATCGATCACACATACCCGGAAATATTGGTGTCTGATTTAGTATTCACTGATAGACAACCACTATCCCATTGCCCCCAACGTATTTTTCCAGGTGAGTTCTTTACAAAGCACCTGCAACGCCCGTCGGTCGTTGTCCTTAAAGAGTCCTGAGTCATCTAAATCCGTGAGTACTTGCTGGGTTAACTGAGTGGCAAAGGTGCCACCACAGCTGAGCAGGTGGCCGTAGTATTTAAACTGTGGGCGGCCATCAGCCCCGAGGTGAAACTGATGACGACTGGCGGCCCCCATGCAGTAAACCGGCGTATTTACAGGCACTACACTGCGAGGGATGCCTTGCTGCCCGTGGGCATGTTTTCCCTGGCTGTGTAGGCTACCCACCAGCACCACACTCAGCAGGGTTCTAGTTTCTTGAATCAAGTCGGGGGTAAATAAAGGATCGGGAGCAGTGGTGAGCTGGGGACCGCTACTTAAAAATGCAGGGTTAAACAGCTGCGAGTTGTAGATAATGCCCACGACCCAATGTGGCTGTTCAGTCTCTAAGGTGACAAACTGCCCAAAACCGTAATCACTGGCATTGGGAGGATCGATGACATCCCTATTAGTATCTAGCTGCACCACATAGTCACAGTGGGAGTTTGACTTCACCACGGTACCTAGCTTGCAACCTCGGCGACTTTGGTTAGCAGCCATCACATAGTCCTGCATAGACAGCGCTTTTAGCATACCGACAAATAGCAAGGGAAGCACGATCAAATGTACTCCCCTTGCTATTTGTATTCAGTTGGTATGGGCTGATTGACCTAAGGGGCTACCCCAAGGGAACCACTAGCTGGACATCGCCTGGATGATGTAGTCAAAGTAAGGAGCTGCTTCAGCAGATTGAGCCTCGGTCAGCAGTGCTAGAGAGGCATCTTTTAAGCACTCAATGGCCGCCACCATGCCTGGCACAGGCACATCAAGGGCGTTGTACATTTCACGTACACCCACTAGACCGATATCTTCAATGGGATCCTTGTCTCCGGCAATGATGCCGTAGGTTATTAGGCGCAGATACCAGCCATAGTCGCGCAGACAGAGGGCTCGCTGCTTCTGACCGTAGGCATTCCCCCCCGGTGCTATGAAGTCTGGGCGTCGACGCCACAGAGCCTTGCTGGCCTGATCTACAATCTTTTTCTCATTTTCGGCCAGCATTTGAGCGATTGTAAGGCGCTGGGGACCTGTCTGCAGAAAATCTTTGATACCCTTAAGCTCGCCGCTGGTAGGATAGCGCAGCTCATCATCTGCATTGAGAATTACTTGGCTAACGACAGACATAGCTTAGTGAATGCGGTGACTCGTAATAACTACAGTTTAACGACTCTAGGGTCCACAAAGAAAGAATTACTTTACTTTGCCCAAAGGTTTTTTTATCTCTTGAATAATAACTGGCTGTGTTCATCAATCTGAGAATCATGTTAAGAGAGTTTACAAAGAGCCGGAATTGCCCATGGATTTCGCAGACCTGAGGGACTGCCATAGAATTAAAATCCCACTGGCTACCCAGGTCGCATTCTTACGTAAACTTCACCATGACCGTACTTGTAGACCCCCCTCGCTGGCAGCAGGGTCAGGTAATTGACCTCACCATTGATGAACTAAGTACCAACGGTGATGGGGTGGGGCGTTGGCAGGATCGAGTTGTATTCGTGGCCAATGCGGTGCCTGGGGACCGGCTGCAGGTGCGTCTCACCCGGATCAAGCCTACCTATGGTTTTGGTAAGACGTTACAGATTACTGCCCCCTCCCCCCATCGGGTACGTCCCGCCTGTATCGTGGCTGACAAGTGTGGTGGATGCCAGTGGCAGACGGTGACCTACGACCGTCAGCTACAGGCTAAGGAGACTCAGGTCCGAGCAGCGCTAGAGCGTATCGGTAGCTTTCAATCGGTCCCAATACAGCCAATTTTGGCAGCACCCCAGGCGCTGGGATATCGCAACAAGGCTACCTATCCGCTGGCTCGGGGGACCGGGGGCACGCTCAAGGTGGGGTACTACCGGCAAGGCACCCATCAAATTGTGAATCTAAATCGATGCCCCATTCAAAATGATGCGCTGAACCCTTTACTGGCAAGTGCCAAGGCCGGGATTAGACTGCGGAACTGGAGCTTATATAACGAGAAAAAACACCAGGGACGACTGCGACACCTGTCATTACGGATAGGCCAAAATACGGGGCAGATGCTGCTGACACTGGTTAGTACCGGCTATCTCCCCGAGGTCAAAAAGCAGGCAAACCAATGGCTATCTGAGCATCCTAGTTTGGTGGGGGTGTGTCTGAATATTAATTCTGAGCAGACAAATGCAGTGTTTGGGCATGAAACCCGGTGTCTGGCGGGCCAACCTTACCTAGAGGAAATATTTTTGGGTCTACGGCTACGTATTCAGCTAGCTACCTTCTTTCAGGTGCATACGGCCCAGGCAGAAGCCCTGGTGCAGATCGTTTTAGAACAGCTGCAGCTGCAGGGCAACGAAACTGTGATTGATGCCTACTGCGGTATTGGCACTCTATCGTTGCCACTTGCCCAGCGGTCGGCGCGCTGCTTAGGAATTGAGTCCCAAGCAGAAGCGGTTGCCCAGGCCCGACAAAATGCAGCACTGAACGGTTTAAACAATACGGAATTTTTTGTGGGGCCGGTGGAAGAGCGGCTACTAGAGGTGAGTGCCCACCGCTCCATTGATGTGATTGTATTAGATCCGCCTCGCAAGGGCTGCGATCGCACCGTCCTTGACGCCCTCATAGCAATCAAGCCGACCCGCATCGTTTACATGAGCTGTAACCCAGCCACCCTGGCCCGCGATTTAAAGATACTGTGCGCTCAGGGATTTGGCCTCAAGACAGTCCAGCCTGCGGATTTCTTTCCCCAAACGGCCCATGTAGAATGTGTGGCCTTTTTAGAGCAGGTGATTTTTTGATAGCCTGACGCTGGAGACCAGGGTGAATGAGCGAGGCATCAATGCAGTTTAGCGACATAGTGGAGCAGCTAGGAGCTGTTGAGGTATCGAGCCTTGACTCCCAGCCAGATCTAAATCCTGAGATTGTTGGGATTAGCGCAGTTCAAGACCCACGTCCCGACACCATTAGCTATGTTGAGGGCAAAAAGTTTGCGCCCTATATTGCACAGACCTCTAATCCGGCACTGATTTTGCCAGTGGATGAGGCGCTGCAGCGCCAAGCCACAGCGCGAGGCATAGCCTGGGTCAGTATGCGGGAACCAAGGCTCGGATTTTCCCGTGCGATCGCACTGTTTTACCAGCCCTTTCATCTGGCACCCGGCATTCATCCCAGCGCCATCATCGACGCCACCGCCACCATCGGCAGCAATGTGGCCATTGGCCCCTATGCCGTTATCCATGCTGGGGCCACCATCGGTGACAACGCCTGCATTCATCCCCAAGTAGTGGTCTATCCCGAAGCCCATGTGGGGCCTCACACCACCCTCCACGCCAGCTGCGTCATCCACGAACGAGCCCAAATAGGAGAGCACTGCATCATCCATGCCGGAGCCGTCATCGGCTCCGAGGGCTTTGGGTTTGTCCCCACCGCCCAGGGCTGGGAAAAAATGCACCAGTCCGGCATCGTTGTCTTAGAAGACCATGTGGAAATAGGCTGTAATACAGCCGTAGATCGACCGGCTGTAGGAGAAACTCGCATTGGCCGCAACAGCAAACTAGACAACCTGGTACATGTGGCCCACAACTGCCAGCTGGCTGATAACTGCGTTCTAGCGGCCCAGGTGGGTCTAGCCGGAGGGGTGGAGCTAGACTCGCTCGTGGTCCTAGGGGGACAGGTAGGTGTTGCTAACAACGCTAAAATCGGCCAGGGTGCCCAGGCTGGATCCAAAGCCGGTTTGCACAGTAACGTGCCCCCCGGCAGTGTCATGATGGGCAGCCCAGCTAGCCCTTACCGCACCTACCTAAAGTCGTCAGCGATTTATAACCGTCTGCCCGAGATGCACCGCACCCTTAAACAGTTGCAAAAACAGATAAACCAGTTGGAGCAGCAGCTAGGCCAAATGTTGCCACCCAATAGCTGAGCATCACTTTCGAGCTGTCTCTGGCTCTCTTCTCCAAAGTCAGGTTCCAGATCAACTGGGCAATTAAGTCCTGTGGCACGATTTCATGTGTTCTACCGCGCTCAGGAAATGCTTAAATTAGTCTAAAGTTTTGGTTTACGATTGATGACATCAGTATCACAGCTGGCTGCCCATTGGTATTTTTCCTAACAGTGATGGTGGCTCTGCACCTGAACCTGAGTGATACGGGCAGTTCCTTAACCTCTAAGGGCATGCATAGACAGCTCAGTTCAGCCTAGTAATTTTTCATAAAAAGCTCATCTCTCAAAGCTCACATCCCGATAAAAGGTTGCCCTATGTCTCTCGGATATCTTGCTCTGGTTCTCCACGCCCATCTGCCCTTTGTCCGGCACCCAGAGAGTGACTTTGTTTTAGAAGAAGAGTGGCTATTTGAGGCAATTACTGAAACCTATATTCCACTTTTGACCATGTTTGATGGTCTCAAGCGGGATGGCATCGACTTCAAGATGACCATGAGCATGACGCCTCCCCTGGTGGCGATGCTCAAGGATCCGCTGCTACAGGAGCGCTACGACGAGCACCTAGCAACGCTTGAAGAACTGACCGAACAAGAAATCGAACGCAATGAGCATAGCGGCCACCTAAAGTATCTGGCGGAATATTACGCCAATGAGTTTAACCACACCCGTCAGGTGTGGGAAGACCTCAAAGGAGACCTAATCTCTGGTTTTAAGCAATATGTTGATAGCAATAACCTAGACATCATCACCTGCGGGGCCACCCATGGCTATCTGCCCCTGATGAAGATGTACCCCGAGGCCGTCTGGGCTCAGCTTAAGGTGGCCGTCGAAAGCCACGAAGAAAACTTCGGCCGCGCCCCCACGGGCATCTGGCTACCAGAATGTGCCTACTATGAAAGGCTAGAACGCATGGTAGCCGATGTCGGTCTACGCTACTTTTTGACCGACGGTCACGGTATTCTCTATGCCCGTCCCCGGCCTCGGTTTGGGGCCTACGCACCAATCTATACCGAAACCGGTGTGGCTGCTTTTGGTCGAGACCATGAGTCATCTCAACAGGTATGGTCCTCTAAAGTTGGCTACCCAGGGGCCTCGGAGTACCGTGAGTTTTACCGTGATTTGGGCTGGGATGCCGAGTATGACTATATCAAACCCTACATTATGCCCAACGGTCAGCGTAAGAACGTGGGTATCAAATACCACAAAATCACTGGCAAAAATTTGGGGCTATCTGACAAAGATTGGTACGACCCCTACTGGGCAAGGGAAAAAGCAGCCGAGCACGCAGGCAACTTTATGCACAACCGAGGTCAGCAGATTGCCAACCTCCACGGCATGATGCAGCGCCAGCCCATTGTGATTTCCCCCTACGATGCCGAGCTATTTGGCCACTGGTGGTATGAAGGCCCCTGGTTTATTGACTATCTCTTCCGTAAAACCTGGTTTGATCAAGACACCTATGAAATGACCCATCTAGCAGACTACCTCCGGGGAAATCCCACCCAGCAGGTTTGTCGTCCCTCCCAGTCGAGCTGGGGGTATAAAGGGTTCCACGAGTACTGGCTAAATGAGACCAATGCCTGGGTTTATCCCCATCTACATAAAGCGGCGGAACGGATGATTGAACTGGCCCGTCGCGAACCCGTAGATGAACTGGAGTGGCGTGCCCTCAACCAAGCGGCACGAGAGCTGCTGCTGGCGCAATCGTCTGATTGGGCATTTATCATGCGCACAGGTACCATGGTGCCCTATGCGGTGAGACGTACCCGCTCCCACCTGCTACGCTTTGACAAGCTGAGGGATGACATTTTAGCGGACAAGATTGACTCTGGCTGGCTGGAAAAAGTAGAAGAGATTGACAACATTTTTCCCAATGTCAACTATCGAGTGTATCGACCGCTTTAGCCCCCATGGCCTGTCTGCTATTCTAGGCTCCCAAAAAAAAGCGCCGCTGAATTCAGCGGCGCTTTTTAAAAAGCTTATATTTCGAAATCACACCCGTCCCATACTTCTGCTGCTGGCCGTTCACAGAGCATTTCCAATGAAAAGCTAGCTCTTCTCCAGGGCTCCGCTCAAGGAGCGCTACCAAAAACCTGACCGCGGGACTTAAGCCGCTTGAGCAGGTTCAAATTTGTGGGCGTAGTCCTTGAGCAGGTCGTTCATCTGACCGAGGAATCCATCGCTGGAGCGCTTAATGCTCTCGCGCTCGGGGAAGAAGTCAGGGCGGTCTAAACTATTTGAAATCGCATCTTTAACCTGGTTAGCAATCAAAATGGATAGCTCATCATGGGCTTTATCTCGCTGATACGCCGCCCCTTCTTCGGTGGTGGCATAAAGAGGTGGTAATCGGTTGAGGGCATAGGCGGCAATATCGCCTAGATCCAGACTACAGTCGTTGCTAGCCTCAATTTCAGCAACGCGGGCAATGGCTTCTGTCAGCACTAGTTCCTCCATCACGTTAATAAATTGCTTCCGGGGAACGGCAACTACTTCACCGGTAAGTAGTGAGCCCATGAGTCGGTCGAGGGCCATGTACTCCTCAATGGAAAGCTCGGATGCCGTGTCGCAGATACGACCCACCTCAGCTTCCATAGCAGGGGTCAGATAACCGTCCTGCAATGATTGTTCAACAATTTTTTCAATACTGCTCATCCTGTCAAATGGCTCCGTTGCATATCTCTGTAAATAGTCTGTAGTTGCTGCTGATCTCCGTGAT
>JBCCAQ010000057.1:0-20860 GCA_039814735.1 Cyanobacteria bacterium P01_A01_bin.15 | reverse complement strand
GCCCAAGACCTACGGCACCAGTTTCAAGTCGAGGCCCTCGGCATCCTTGAATCCTGGCTTACCTACTGGCCCACGGCGGCCAAAGCCGCCACCGAGCAGGGCCTAGAGGCTAAAAAACTGCTGCCCCTGGTGCAACCCGTAGAGCGACTGGTGGCAAGCTGGGGCGTTACCACCATTGGCACCGTCGGAGAAGAACTCTCCTACGATCCCCAGCGTCACCAGCTGGTTCGGGGCGTGGCCCAGTCTGGAGCCTTAGTCCGCGTTAGCCATGTGGGCTATCACCATGGGGACAGGCTGCTGCTGCGGGCTAAGGTGGTTCCTAGCCGAGGGACAGGGCCCTTATAACCGTCTAAAAAAATTGTAGGGGCGTTCCACCGATCTATTTGTGGGGGCGTTCCATGGAACGCCCCCACAAATAGATCGGTGGGCCTGTTCAGTCTTTAAATGAACATTCAACGGTGATCTGCAGGTTGGCCTCGGCCCGACCCTCTGTGATATAGGGAACGCCCGCTGTACCGGCTATTTTGAGCCCAAATTCAAGGTTCACCTTGTCCACGTTGCTGCTCCCCATTTCTCGAAAGGCATTGAGAACATAGCGGGTGTACTGGGTAATGGTTTGCTTGACCGTGGGGAGCTGTCGCTGTAGTCCAGCCGACAATACCCCTTTAGAAACTCGGCCTGATGACTCGGCGGGCGCACTGGGGATGTCGTTGCGAGCGGCGGCTTCAATATAGATAACCGTGCCGTCCTCTAGGGTAATGGGTGCTAGTTGGGACATAACCTGGATTCTGTTGGTAGATGCTATTTCTTCTATGCCCATTTTTTTAGACCCACTACCGTTGATGCGGGTTGGGAGCCTACCGCTTTGGGACTAGCACTATTGCAAATCTTTGTTAGTTACATGGTATCTACCAGCACAGGTAATTTGGTACATTTATTAGAAACTATAGTTAACTGCTTAATCGGCGATCGATCCTTATTACTGTAGTTATTCGTTTGAGATAAACTCAGTTAATCGCTAGATTCGTTGCTTGACACGGATTTTAACGATAGTTGTCAGATGCTTTCAAAAAATATATATGGCACAGCCAGCCTTGCTAAATAAGAATTACTATCAGCCTTAGTGGTGCGATCGCATGTCCTTCTATTCCGATGATGCGTTGAAATCCGAGCTCAATGCCAGGGGCTACCGCTCTACCCCTCAGCGTCAAAAGATTCTCAATATTTTTCAGACCCTCACCCAGGGAAATCATCTGAGTGCTGAGGATCTCCACGACGTTTTGCGGGATGACGGGGAGCGCATTAGCCTGTCAACGGTCTATCGCACCCTGCACCTGATGGTATACATGGGGCTGCTACGTGAGTTAGAGCTAGCCGAGGGGCACAAACATTACGAGCTGAACCGGCCCCTGCGGGATCACCACCATCATCTGGTGTGTGTCCAGTGTGGGCAGACCGTAGAGTTTCAAGAAAACAATATCGATCGCATCGGCCAGGGGCAGGCAGACAACTCGGGCTACCATGTGCTCGACTGTCAGCTGATGCTCTACGGGGTGTGTGGCCGTTGCCGGTCACGGAGCAGTGCGCTTGATACCCTTTGATCATTGACACCTCCGAACTACCGGACCTCCTACCGCCTCAGGCATCCACCCACGCCGGGTTAAAACCCCACCGCTACAGGGTCTGTCCACTAAAGGGACAGTAAGGGCTGTGGTGGCCTGATATAGATAGCTTTCAGCGATCTATCAACCTCTGTGGATTTTGATTTTATTGGCCCTGCGACGTTAAGTCCAAGATGGACCGACGCGGCTTCCCCAGCTGCGGCCAGCCCAGAAACCGCCTGATACCCAACATCTACAGCCCCACCAGCACGTGCCAGCCTTGTGGGTTCCAGGGACTTAACGAATATTTATCGAGAGTTATTCCTATTTGAGTAAAAGTAACCTATACTGATTTCGAGCTTTATTGATACTAGTGTTCAATAAGGTGGTGTCAGAAAAGGGTCCAGCCAGCGTCTGTGAATAGGTGCCATCGCCAGCTGGCTGCGGGATGTATTTGCGTGCCCACGCTGTTCTTTAGAGGGCTATCGACAGCAGCTTAGGTTGTCATCTAATTATTATTTTCTATGTCTCAACTTCCCTTTGCTCTATGGTTAACGGTCAGCCCTGCTTTTAAGAGGTTTGATCAGCGATTGTTGTGTCGTCTGTCAAAGCGAGTATCGATTGCCCGTTGGGAATATATGCAAACGGCAGACGAACCCTGTTGTTTGGACATTGCCATCGAACTGCTGCATGGATACTTGCAGAAACATTGTTCTCATACCCCTATACACCTGGTGGGTCATGGCCTTAGCGGTGTTGTTGCCTGGCTCTATGCCCAGCGCTATCCGGAGCATGTGCGCTCGTTGACCCTGCTGTCAGTCAATGCCAATCCGGCGGTCAACTGGCAGGCCCACTACTATGCGCTACGGCAGCTTTTACCCTGTAGCCGTGAAATTGTTCTAGCTCAGATGGTACGCATGCTGTTCGGCTCCTGCAGCTACGACATTACCCGTATGCTGATCCAGATATTAGAGCAAGATCTAGATATGGGTCTGGCGCTCCATTCTTTGGCGGGGGCTCAAACGATTGACTCCGCTCAAGTTGAGCCGCCGCTGCTGGTTTGTCGTGGTGCCCAGGACGCTGTTGTAGACGCCGCCAGTCGGTGGCAGCCGTGGCTCAAACCCAGCGATCGCATCTGGACCTGTCCGGACAGCTATCATTTCTTTCACTATGACCAGCCGCGCCAGGTAGAAACCGCTCTTTTAGATCATTGGCAACAGGTAGAACAGCGCTGTCCGGCTGCAGCTGTTCCCGGCACTCGCCATTCAATCAAAGCCAGCATTAATTTAGGAAACTAAAATTTATTAGGCTCCACTATGTGATGTATAGACGTTTTGATGTACAGACGTTGCATGCAACGTCTCTCCACCATTAATTCTTGGATCTTATCCAATCCTTACCCCTTAGCACCCACCATGGCTTTATCACGGGCAACCCCTAGCTATCATCTCAAACGTCGCGATCGCATCTCCGTTGATGCCCACACCCTTTGGCAAGTACGCTCCGGTTTGGTTCGCACCGTCACCTGGGGGGAAGATGGCGAGGTCGTGCCGTTGGGACTGTGGCCCCCAGGCAGCGTGCTCGGAGTACCCATTACCCAGGTCGAACCCTGCGAGCTGCAGTGTCTAAGTGCGGTTGAATTAGCCCAGCTGCCGCTGGACTATGACCTGACGGTGGCCATGCTGCTCCAACATACGGCCCAGATCAACCGGCTGTTACAGATCATGCACTGTCGCCAGGTGCACACAAGGCTGCTGCAGTTTAGCTGTTGGCTTGCGGAGAACTTTGGCCAGCCCACCAGCCACGGACGGCTGATCACCGTGCGGCTAACCCATCAAGAAATTGCCGAGACCATCGGCACATCCCGCGTTACCGTGACTCGGTTTATAAAACAGCTGGAGGCGGAGGGACTGGTGCGCTGGTCCGGTCGAGAACGCTTTGTGAGCAACCGGGCCCTCAAAGCTCACCAGAGAGAACTGATGATTGCCTAGGGGCAAACCTGCCAGCCCTTTACCCATATTGATATGGCCGGCCTATGCGTAACAATATGCGGCCACATCGGGGCAAATGGGGGAGCAAAAAAACTAATGAAATCAAAATTATCATTGAGATTAATTCGCAATAAATGTGCTTAGATCTAGGCCAGCTGATTCTTAATACTGCGAGGTACCCATGGTGAAAAAATTAAAAGCGGTTGAATTATTTTTAGCGGTTGGTCTTGCGACCACCGTGGCGGCCTGTGGTGGCGCAGCGGTGACCGATGAGGCCGCTGTTGAACCTGCCCCCGAGGCTCCTGTAGTGGCTGAGGGCGGAGAAGGCGGAGAAGGCGGAGAAGGCGGAGAGGGTAGTGACTATAGCGCCGGGGAACAAGCCAACGCTGATTTTGAGGATGTGCTCAGCGGACCTGATCTGCTCAGCGCGCTCCAGGAGGGGGGCCATGTCATCTATTTCCGCCATGCCCAAACCGAGCGAGACTACGCCGATCAGGCCGATCCGAATATGGATCTCAATGACTGCGATACCCAGCGCAAGCTTAGCGATGTTGGTATACAGCAGGCTACAGACATTGGTGCAGCCTTTACAACCCAGGACATTCCGGTGGGCGATGTGATCTCTAGCGAGTACTGCCGAGCCTGGCAAACCGCCGACCTGGCCTTTGGTCGCCATGAGAAAAACCCGCAGCTAAACTTTCTGCCCTTTGAGGAATACACCGATGCCCAGGTCGAGGAAATGCAGGCCAACGTCATGCCCCTGCTGACGGCGGTGCCGGAAAGTGGTCAAAATACCGTCATCGTTGGCCATGACGATATTTTTGAAGCGGCCACGGGTATTTATCCCGATCCCCAGGGGCTAGCCTACGTGCTGACCCCCGATGGGAATGGTAGCTTTACGCTGGTGGCCAATGTCCTCCCTGAAGAGTGGGCTGAGCTGTAATTTCCATGTCCGACGAACACAGGCAGATTATTCCAACCTGCCTGTGTTTCCATGTCTGATTTTTAATGGAGACACCCATGGATCATAGTGATATTCAATGTCAGCTAAATTAGCTTTCTAAAATAATTAGTTAAACTCGTTAGCGTTTTACCCCATATCTTGACCGATAAATTATTTTTGAAACCCTTTCAAAACAAGTGTTTGAAGGTTTTCATCCTATTGCTTGGTTGATTCAAAGACTTATTTTTATTAGCTATTGATGTCAATAGACTTCTGTGGGACAATCGTTAGGCATGTGTAAATCTACTGAGAATTAAGCCCAACAGTATGGCTGATACTGAGCGACTACGCTCTTATGTAGCAGTGAATAGTTCGAGCTTTGGTTATCAGCTTGCTGGGCTGTCCTGGTGATTAAAGAGTTTGATTCCTGATTGTTTGGAATTTAGTGCCATTTTAACGGTAAGACCCGAGGGGTTCTTTGATGTACCTAGTCGTCCTGCTTTTGTCTGATCCAGATGGGCTAAGTTCTAACGAGTCCGAGAGTTTTTGTAGCTTTGTTCAACTGTAGTAAATCCATAAGAATTTAGAATCCATGAAATTTTCACGACGTTCTCTTTTGATGAGCGGTGCTGGCTCAACAGCTGCTTTTGCTGCCACTCAGTTGGTTAGACCTCGGCAAGCCAGAGCCCAAACGGGTGAGGTCAATCTGTATTCATCCCGCCATTACAACACCGATGATGTTCTCTACGATGCGTTTACTGAGCGTACGGGGATTCGAGTAAATCTGTTAGAAGGCAGTGCGGACGAGCTGCTAGAACGTCTTAAGGCAGAAGGGGATAGAAGTCCGGCAGATGTATTTATGACCGTGGATGCCGGGCGTTTATGGCGTGCGGACGAAGAAGGTATCTTTATGCCGGTTTCTTCAAGCACGCTGGAGGAGCGGATTCCTGCAAGTTTGCGCCATCCCGATGGGCACTGGTTTGGCTTTAGTAAGCGGGCGCGGGTGCTGATGTACAACAAAGACCTGGTGGATCCCTCAGAGCTATCCACCTATGAAGCCCTGACGGACCCTCGCTGGCGGGGTAAAATTTTAACCCGGTCTTCTGGCAACATTTATAGCCAATCTCTGACGGCCTCTGTGATTGCGGCCCATGGGGCTGCCGGTGCCGAGGAATGGGCCGAGGCTTTGGTGGCCAACTTTGCCCGTGACCCTGAAGGGAATGACCGTGCCCAGATTGAGGCTGCCGCCGCAGGGATTGGGGAGATTGCGATCGCAAACACCTACTACCTACCCCGCTACGCCAAGGACGAAGACCCCGCTAAGCAAGCCATTTTTGAAAAGATTGGTGTCTTCTTCCCCAACCAGGACGATCGCGGTACCCATGTCAACATTAGCGGTGCTGGTGTGGTCAAGTCCGCCCCCAACCAGGAGAGCGCCGTCATGTTCCTAGAATATCTCTCCAGTCCGTTGGCCCAGGCATTTTTCGCCCAAGGCAACAACGAATATCCCGTTGTTGAAGGGACTCCCGTTGACCCCATCGTTGGCGAATTTGGTACCTATAAGGCCGACACCGTCAATGTGAATCTTCTAGGGGAGAACCAGCCCGAAGCGGTACAGATCATGGATCGGGCCGGTTGGGTATAGGTCTAAATCAGCCGGGTGACCTATATTTAGCCCGGCCGATCGTCGGTTTGGCCTAGCGGTTTATCGCTAGGCTACCCGTACCCGCCTGGTCAAGATGGCCATGACCTCATTGGGTCGCCCGGTAGATATGGGTTGACTCCAATCATTGGGTTCGGCGTATCGCCTGCTGTGCAAGTCTTGAATAGTGAGTCGGACCCCCGTGAGGCTGCCAAATAGCAGGTGTCTCACGGTTTCGTATTGATAATCCGGCAGCGGATCGCTGGTAAGCCCAAGGGTGGACGCAACCGCGCCCTGGGTAGATTCAACAAACATAAGCTTTGGTCTCCAAACGGTACAGGTTTTTAAGAAACCAAAGCTCAAAACCTAGCCACCCCGATAAACGTGATGCAAACCGGAGTGACAGTGGGATAATACCCACATCCTCGGACTGCTTGTCTCAGTCTGGGGCTAGCCAGCGGCACGGTGGGTGGAATCACCTGCCGCTGGTGCTAAATATTGAGCTTTGTAGTGGTGCCCCGCAGGGCATGGCATCTAAGGTACAGCGAAGCCTATTGTGTAGTCAAGCTTAAAAAGATACAACTTTAGTCGAGGAGCATTTTTAGGATAATCGAGTCAGTAGGATAGCTTAGGTGGTGCAATCTAAGGCTGAGCTGACCGATGGAGGTGAATGATGAAACCGGGTTTGAGCAAGGGACCATTAGTCAAATGGAACGACGATAGGGGATTTGGATTTATCAGATCCGGTGAAACTGGAAAAGATGTCTTTTTGCACATCAGCGAGGTAAAAACGACCGGACGTCGCCCTAAGGTCGGAGATATAATTTTTTATCGGCTTAGCCAGGGAGCGGATGGTAAAGTTTGCGCCACCGGTGCCTCGATTCAAGGGGTTGTTTCTCGCTCTGCAACAACTCAAACGCGCAGACCCGCCAGAAGAATGTCTCGGCCAGCCAGACAAAAAGCTAAAAAAAATACATTGCTTGAGACTATTTTGACGATAGGAGCGATGGGTATTATTGGTTTTCTCCATTCGGTTTTTTTCACCAGTGATTCATCCGGACCGCTCACCGTAGCCGAAAACCCAAACTGTCTCGTCAAGGGTAATATCTCGATTTCTAGCGGTAGAAAACTCTATCACCTGCCGGGGATGAAAGACTATGAGGAAACAACTATCTATCCCGACGAAGGGGAGAGGTGGTTTTGTTCTGAGGCAGACGCGATCGCAGCCGGTTGGACAAAGGCACCCAGATAAACCCCGCCTATTAGCCCACCTCAGCCGTGCCCGCAGGACTGTCTGGCTCCAATGTTTCTAGCGGTGCAGATTCCGGCTGTTTTACAACGTCGACACCCGACATTTGGGCTGCTTCGCGACCCCTAAGACCATTGACCCGATCTTTCCAGGTTTGGTAGACGTTGCCCGTGCGAGTTTTCCACTTTGTTCTATTTTGTTCAGCCTTTTGGGGAAACCAGGAAAACACCAGCAAATCGAGCAGTAGTTCTACACTTCTGACAACAGCTAGAACAAAACCAGTGAGCAGGTTGTAGTGCAGTAAATAATAGGGTGTAAACAGAACTGCCGAGAACCAGAGGAGATCGTCAAAGACTTCTTTATCCAGGTTGAAGGAGATACTGACGTGGACACGCAGCAGGGTATACCACAGGGCAACTACAACCAGGGTGCTGGCGGCAAAGCCGATTACACCTTCGGTCTTTTGCCATAGGAAGCGCACAAACTTTTTAGAGGAAGTCCAAACAATGCCCGCAAAGGCCACGGTTAAGGCACCGTAGGTGGCAATGTTGGTCCAGTCTAACTCGCTCAAGTCGCCAAACATCGATGGGTCAAACTGCTGAAACAAACTGAGAAACGAGTCCAGCATTGGGCGCTCCTGAAAAAAGGGCTTTACAACAAGAAGGGACTTTGGCTTTACCCTTCTTCGCTAGCGTAGCGCCTACCCGCTGTTGCTGTGGGGTACGGTTTGCCCAACTTGCACCTACCGTGTACACACATCTCGGACTGGGGCTCATAATCCTGCATTACCCCCCTCAATCCCCCCTTGCCAAGGGGGGAAGTTCTAGTTCTCCCCTTACCAAAGGGGGAAGTTCTAGTTCTCCCCCTTGGTAAGGGGGAGTTAGAGGGGGTGAGACAGCCGCAAACGCTAGTTTCCAATACTTGTGTGTACACCGTAGCCAACTTGCACGGGTAAAACTCCCACCCCAGCAACCGGCCTATGCTCCTGAGCTAGACGGCTGCTAGCTGCCCTGGCTATTTTCCTCCAGCGATTGTAGGTCTTCCTGGGTAATAATACGGGGGGTAATAATATAGATCGCCGTTTTTAGACCCTCACCAAACACGTTGAGATATTTCACATCAGCATCGGGGTCGCTGGGCAGACGCATTTCAAAAATTCGATGGTTGCGCACGTCGGAATCATCGTTGCCTGTGTAGGGCGTTAGCGTATATCCCTGGGTTTCTAACCGCTCGCTGATCTCCCTCAGGGCATCTGTATAATTTTGTCCTTCGGCAATACGACAGTTGTCTAGGCCGTAGCACCCCGATTGTGACCCGGTCAGGTGGGGAAAGTCGGCGCTAAATTGAACCGCTATTCCCCCCTCCGGCTCGCTGTCTGCAGGTTCAGGGTCTGTCGTTTGCAGGGGTAGCTCGGGGACGGGCTCTAGCTCGTTGACCTCGGTTGTATCCTCCAACACTTCGGGGGGAAGCACCTCCGGCACTTGGGTCAGCGGAGCGGTGGGTGTGACGGCGGGGGGAGCAGGGTCCACGGGGGCGGCTGGTTCCGGTTTGGCAATCGTGGGTAGTGTGGTCAGTGCGATCGCACCGCTCTCCTCAATGGGGGCCTCCGGTTCGGGCTCTGCCGGTTGAAATCCCGGTGTTGGCAGCATGAGCAACGCCCCATGTAGCGCCACCGACAGCCAGATCAAAATCCCCCAGCGGCGATTCGCCGCTGGATGGCTTGCCTGCACGGACTTAGCTTGACGATAGTTGGGACCGCTAACCGACTTCGTCATGCTGAAAATTCTGAGCGATCAAACCGGGTACCTGCTTCGGCTTCACTTTGGTGTGTCGCTGCTTGTGGGGCATGACTACCATGTTGGGACCGGCCTTACACTTATCCATACAGCCCGTCAGTTTGACCTGTACCGTCTCCGCTAGCCCCTGGTCAGCCAGCGCCGTTTCCACCGCGTCGCACACCTGCATGGCACCCCGCTTACGACAGGAGGATTTCTGACAGATTAAAATCTTGGGTGCTTTGCGTTTGGGGCGGGATGTGGCGACGGCTGGTGTGGGTTTGGGGGCAGTGACCGGGGGAGTGGTCACTAGCTCTAAGGGTTTAACCCGCACCACTTCCTTGGCTTTAAGCTTAGGCTCGCCCGTTTCTGTATCGACAGACTGACCACCGACCACGCGAATCCAGTCGCCCACCTGTAAATAGCGAAACAGCATCAGCCGCACCGATTTAGGCAGTTTGATAGATACCTGCTCGGCAGCAGTGCGCAGGTTCAAATACTTAAAAGGGGATTTGCCACCCGCTGTAAACCCCTCAAACTGACCCTCTAAAGAGAACAGCTGTTTATCGTTAGCCATAATCGCCCGCCAACTTCAGCCCTTTCAGTCTATCTCGAATCCTTAAGATTATTGAGAGTAGTTCTTCTAAAATTGACTAGATTAGGGTTAGGATAAAATCCTATTAATAGAATCTATTTATAAAATAACGTATCGATCTAGTTAAAATTATTGTGGCTCAGGGCATACATATTGGGGCCTATGGTCATTTTTTGACCGCAGGTCTACCCATTGCGTTCACACTGTACATTTAATTTTAAAAATTTACTTCTTGACATTTATTCTCGTTTGACTTTAGATCAAACTTGGGAATATATTTCAAGTAGAGGTCAAATAGAGGTCAAAAAAAACCTCCCCGATGGGGAGGTTGCTCTCTGTAAGGACTGTTTTTCAGGTCCGTTTACAGGTCCACTTAGTTGTTGAGCACAACCAGAGTGTCATTTGCCAAGAAGTGGTGGAGGTGGTACGCACGTTCCTCTGTTTTTAATAGGATCGTTTCATACAAATAGCGTGTGGCTCGATCCCCCAGGCTCTCTGCCTGGGCAGTCTGACGACGTAAAACGGCGATGACTGACTGTTCTCCCGCGAGATCGTTTTCAATCATCTGACGGCAGCGGTAGATACCATCGGTCTCCGGCTCAAAACAGCACAGCTCGGCTAGTTTGCTAAAGCTGGCCACGGGTACACCTCCCAGACCGTCCAACCGTTCGCCAATGTCGTGAACATGGCCCCTAACATCGTCGTAGCTTTCTTCGAAGTAGTTGTGAAGCTGATAAAATTCGGCCCCTTCTACGACAAAGTGATGCTTTTGATACTGGAGATAGAGGGCTTGAAAGCTGGCTAAAAGAATGTTTAATCCTTCACAGACTGGGGCTGTAATGGACTGTTCTAATGCGATCGCATTTTCCGTAACGTTCCCAAAGGGGGTAACCAATGTGGATGAGCTAACCATAGATGGCTCCTAAGAAGATGATCTAAAGATGGCAATAATCGGCCAGGATGCTAATTTCAGCATTTCCGTACCGTTGACTACCCGTATCAATTCAGTATAGCCGGTCAAAAACCTTGATATATAAGGATCATAGCCTTGTTACATAGGATACGTTCGCAATAATTATTAATAGTAACCGGTGCCGGGTCACCGCATATCACGTTGTTCTGGCGGTTGTGTAAATGTCTGATATTAAGCTCAGTTTTTTACTGATGCAAGTAGCTTCCAGTTATCTGGTTGGCTTTGATTAAAAAGCGATAACAATTAATTTCTAATTTGCAAGATTGCTTATCGAAACTATATAGAAAAAATTTGCATTAATCCGCAGACAAATCCTTTAGCTGGCACAAAGTTCTTTGGTGTATCGGGCTTTTCAGCCAATATCTTTTTAGCAACATTGCCCATAGTTTCTATTAATGCTTTAACTATCCCTTCGGGGTCCTTGTGATGTCTATATTGTCCTACTCGTGAGAGCTATTGAGTAATCCCATGGTTAAAATTGACAGCTGCGATCGCTGGGAAGCGTATTTTCGTTTGCAAGAATTGGGAATCGCCTGCGAGTGTAAAATTTATCAGCCCCTGTGGGTTAACGTCACCACAGCAAGTGAAGCCATCCAGGTATGGTGTGTGACATCTCGTTTGGCCAAGTCCCGCCAGGACCTCGCCACCTGGCTAGAAGGGTGTTTTACCAAAGCCTTCTAGGAGCGTTCTAGGTTTTTTATCGCTCCCAACCAAATATCCTCTCTATAGGGATGGCTGCGGCCGTCCCTTTTTTTTGGGAATTTTCCTATCAACATAGATAGTTTCACAGCTCATATTTTGATGAAAATAATCAAAATGAAGCCTAAGTTATACAAAAATCCCGATTTCCACATCTCAAAAAATGTGTCATAAATCACCATTATTAAGAATGAGTATCATTAGTTGCCAAGACTCTAGATCGTAGGGCAAGCTTGCCTAGACGGTAGAAATTTATGTAGTTGTTATCGGAGACAGCATCACTATGCAAGCGTATGGTGACTCAAGTCCTACCTATGATTGGTGGGCGGGCAATTCTCGTTTTGCGGATCGATCGGGGTTATTTATTTCAGCTCACGCTGCTCAAGCCGCCCTGATTACCTTTTGGGCAGGTGCGTTTACCCTGTTTGAGCTATCGACCTTTGATCCGTCCTTGCCCATGGGGGAACAGGGACTGATTTTATTACCCCACCTAGCCACCCTGGGATTGGGGGTTAGTGGGGGCAGTTTGGTGAATACGTATCCGGCTTTTGTAGTGGGTGCCGTCCATCTGATCTCATCAGCTGTATTGGCTGCCGGGGCTTTATTTCATCTAGTTAAGGGTGAAGCCGATTTAAGTAATGCGTCGGGCAGAGCGCGCAAGTTCCACTTTGATTGGGACGATCCTAAACAGCTCGGTATTATCCTAGGCCATCATCTTTTATTTTTAGGGATGGGTGCGTTGGTTCTGGTCCTATGGGCTACCCGCTGGCATGGTCTGTACGACCCGGCCCTGGGTGAAGTCCGCTTAATTACCAACCCCACCTTAGACGTCGCTACGATCTATGGCTACCAGACCAACTTTGCCAGTATCGATAGTTTGGAAGATTTAGTGGGGGGTCACGCCTTTGTGGGTGCCCTGCTAATTTTGGGTGGGGTTTGGCATATTGCTGTACCGCCGCTCACTTGGGCCAAGCGGGTGCTGTCTTTTTCAGCGGAGGCGATTCTTTCCTATTCCTTGGGAGGGATTGCCCTGGCTGCCTTTGTGGCTGCCTATTTTTGTTCGGTTAATACGCTGGCCTATCCGGTTGAGTTCTATGGGCCTGTCCTAGATGTCAAGTTGGGGGTGTCTCCCTACTTTGCTGATACGGTCGTTTTGCCGCTAGGGGCGCACACCGCCCGGTGCTGGCTTGCCAATTCCCATTTCTTTTTAGGGTTCTTCTTTCTACAGGGACATTTGTGGCATGCCCTGCGAGCCATGGGATTTGACTTTAAGCGAGTCAATCAGGCCCTAGATAGTATTGCCTAGTCTGGCATTTAAGTTTGCTCAGCGGGACCGCTTGTCGGTTCTCCTCTCTCAACCGGGCCTGTACCTTAGGGTATGGGCCTTTTTTTATCCACTGCTGGCTGCTGTGGATGGCAACCCGATGCCGCTTTCCTACGGCTAATGCCCCCCGTAGATAATATTTCTACGGGGGGCATCGGGTGAATATAAAAAAAGAGGTGCGTTAGGCCTCCACTGCTCGACGCCGTAACAGAAATGCCCCTACGGCGACTAGTCCCACCATGGCCGTAGGTTCAGGAACATCCTGGGTGGTATCGTCAAAGTCAAATGCATTGCTGCCAAAGCGAAAGGAATGGTTGTCGGTTTCAAATCCACCACTGCCGGATTGGGAAATGATAATTTGATTGAAGGTACTTTCTGCTGCGTCAGCGTAAAAGTGAATATAGCCGTTGCCTTCGTTGTTCTGGTGGGCCGCTTTTACAGGAGCGATAGGATTGATGTCGGTGTAGGTAAAAGTGCCAACCTCAGCGCCGTCATTCAAAAATGAAAAGTTGTTGTTAGGGCTGAGGGCACCCCAATCAATACCAAAGTAGTTGAGGTCTTTCTCAAGGTCGATGGTGACTGAATTACCTTGGAAAACCGCTAGGTAGTCTGAGTCGTTTTTCTCACCATTGGCACCGGCTGGTGCCCAGCGATCGTTATATACCCCCGTTCCTTTACCTGTCTCGGTAGCCAAGCCGTTTTCAAAGGTGTAGGTAATTAGAGCGTCACCAAAGGTGTACTTGTTTGTGTCAACCTTTGTACCGGGTGAGTTGAAGTCAATGGTGAGCGTCTGTTGACCATAAAACTCAGAAAATGCGCCTGATGCACTTCCGCGATCGTCGGGATTGATTCCCTGGGTTACCTTTGCGGTGATGCCGCCAATGGTGGCTTCACCATAGATGGGCAACGATGTATCATCGTTATCGAAATCAGCTGCCAGGGCAGTACCGCTAGAAAAAACTGATGCTAAAGCGGTCAGCACCCCTAAAGAAAGAGATCTGTACATAATCCAACCAACCTAAATACTTGAAAATTAATTCTCTAAAGCCAATGGAGACTTTTATTTGATGCACCTGTAGATATTGTGGTTTTTTATACGCAGAACCACATGCGTATATCCAGGCGTTTAGAGATGAATTTACTGTGGGTACTTGGATCGGCTTTACAAGATCTTGATGGGCTACTCCATAGGTTTACCCAGAGATAGAAGGTTTACCCAGGGACAAAACCAACGCTAATGATGGCGGTATTTATTGCTCTCGGGCAATGCGCCAGCTGAGTAAAATTACCGGCACCAGTCCCACGAATAAAATCATTAATGCTGGGGCTGAGGCTTCTATGAGCCGTTCATCGGAGGCATATTGGTATACCCGAACGGCTAGGGTGTCAAAGTTAAATGGTCGCATGACCAGGGTGGCGGGCAGCTCTTTCATGACGTCTACAAATACCAGCATGAGAGCCGTTAGCAGGCTGCTGGCCATTAGCGGGGTGTGAATTTTTACGAGGGTTTGGGTGGGGGAACAACCGAGGCTGCGGGCGGCATCGTCCAGGGTGGGGCGAATTTTACTGAGACCTGTTTCCACGGTGCCCAGGGCGACGGCAAGAAATCTGACCAAATAGGCAAACACCAGGGCGGTAATGGTGCCGCTAAACAACAGGCCAATATTGTTGCCGGTAGCGGTTTCAACCCAGGTGGCTAAACCCCGGTCCAGTCTGACTACAGGAATTAAAATACCCACGGCAATGACGGCACCGGGAACGGCATAGCCCATGGCGGCCAAACGTACCCCTAGGGCGACGGCGGTCTGTTTGCTCAGCCGTTCGCCATAGCCAAGCACTAGGGCAACAACGACGGCTAGCCCGGCGGTGAGTCCGGCTAAAATCAGACTATGCTGGGCCAGCTCTAAAAACCGATCGTCTAGGGTTTCTTCGAGATGGGTCAGGGTCATATGGGCCAAAATACCGCCGGGTAGCAATAGCCCTAGGGTGATGGGCAGACCACAGGCCAGCATGGCTCCAAGGGCTCGCATTCCTTTGAGGTGGTAGGGCTGGGGCCGCTGGGCGCTGTTTTTGGCCTGGTAGTATTTTGCCTGTCGTCGCGACCAGCGCTCTAGGACAATTAGCACCAAAATAAACACCATCAGCATGGCTGAGAGCTGGGCGGCCGCCACCTGGGCCCCCATGCCAAACCAGGTGCGGTAGATGCCAGTGGTAAAGGTGTTTACACCAAAGTAATCTACGGTGCCAAAGTCGCTGAGGGTCTCCATGAGGGCGAGGGCCAGTCCGGCGATGATGGCCGGACGGGCCAGGGGTAAGGCCACCCTAAAAAAACTACGCCAGGGGCCACAGCCAAGGGAGCGGCTGGCTTCTAGAGTACATACTGATTGTTCTAAAAAGGCTACCCGCGCCAGCATGTAAACGTAGGGATAGAGGGTGAGGCTAAACATGACAATAGCGCCGCTGACTGAGCGCACATCGGGAAACCAGTAGTCGTTCACCGACTGCCAGCCAAATTGCGATCGCAGCCAAATCTGCACCGGTCCAAAATAATCGAGCCAGTCGGTGTAGGTGTAGGCCAGCAGATAGGCGGGGGCGGCCAGGGGCAGCAGCAGTGCCCATTCAAATAGGCGACTGCCGGGAAAGCGACCCATGGTCACGAGCCAGGCGGTGCCAACGCCGATGAGCAATACGCCGATGCCCACCCCCACCATCAGCCATAGCGAATGGATAATATACTGGGTCAGCACCGTTGAGGCCAGATGGCTAAAGACGCCCTCACTCGGCGAGAATACGCTACCCAGGACTACGAATATCGGCAATGCCACCAGTAGGGCAATCAGCCATACGGCAACTGTCCAGCCGCTAATGCGTGGGGGGCGGCCGGAGGTGCGAAATACATCGGCGATCATGGGCGGGTGTCAACGTAGTGTAATACCGTTATTGTCAGCCATAGCTGGCTGCTGGATCAACTCTCCTCTGTCTTTGTGCCCTATGTCCCAACAGGTTTTAATTATTGGCGGCGGTGGTCGCATTGGTCGCCGCGTCGCCGCTGACTTGTTGCGCCATACCAATGTGCGCATGACCCTGACGGGGAGACGCCCCCAGCCATCCTTTGCGCTGCATTCTCGCCAGCAATATCAGTCTTTGCGATTGGAGGATAGGGCGCGGGTAAGGGCTGAGATCGCAGCCCATGATTTAGTGATCCACTGTGCCGGACCGTTTCGTACCCGAGACTTTGACCTTCTGGCCCGGTGCATTGCCCAAAAGACCCCCTATCTGGACGTAGCCGATAGTCCCGATTATGTCGGTGAGGCCCTGGCCTTTAGCGAGGTTGCCCAGGCTGCCGGGGTGACCTGTATTGTCAGCACCGGAGTGTTTCCCGGTATTTCCAACAGTATGGTTCGTCAGGGCATTGAGCAGCTAGATCAAGCTAGCCACGTCCATCTTAGCTATTTGGTGGCTGGCTCCGGTGGCGCTGGGGTAACGGTGATGCGGACCACGTTTGTGGAGCTACAAACCCCGTTTGAGGCCAAGGTCAACGCCCGGTGGATAGCTATCCGGCCCTATAGCGAGCGAGAGGTGTTACCGTTTCCAGACCCCTACAATCGGGGGGCCGGTGTGTACTGGTTTAACACTATCGAAGCCCTGACGCTGCCCCGGTCATTTCCCCAGCTCGATACGGTGATTACCAAGTTTGGCTCACTCCCCGATGCCTATAACCGCCTGACCGGTCTCATGACCCTGCTGCCACCGGGCTGGCTACAGCAGCCGGCCACCATCGAGTTTCTCTCCCAGGTTAGCTACGCCATGACCCAAGTGACCGACCGCTTTAGCGGGACCGGTATTGCCATGCGTTTGGCGATTCAAGGACAGCACCGGGGGCAGGCGGCCACCTACCTGGCCCTGGGAACCCACCCGGATACCGCCACCGCCGCTGGCTATGGCACCGGCAGCGTTGCTCAACTAGTGCTTTCAGGTCAGCTATCCCAGCCAGGGGTATGGCCCGTCGAGCGGATTTTGCCCACCGATCTGTTTGAAAAGAGTATGTGCGATCGTGGACTAACCATTGAGTGCAGCATTCACTAGATAACCAGTCCCTGATATATTCAGAGAATTAAACTACGCTGTGTACCCTCAAAAAAGCGAGTTAGCCAATCTACAATTAGCTCAGGATCGTCGCTGGGTTTGAGCTCAAAAAGATACTGATCTTCACAGCTATCATCAATGGCCGCCACGGCACAGATTACCGTTTTCTCAGACCAAATACCCGGCTGAAACAACAGCCTATCCTCTTCGTACGCTCGCTGAAAGTAGGCAGATGCCTCTTCACAGCGCGTTTGATTGGTTAGACCTTGAATCTGAAAATACTGAGACTGCCAGCGGATAAGCGGCGTTTTAGTATTGTTTTCCCAGCGATAGGTGGCCGGTACACGCTCTTCACTAGCCTGGTCATAGCTTGTCCCACAAAAAAAGTGGGACTCTCCAGCCGGATCAGGTCTAGAAAGCTCATGGCTAAAGTAGGCATTTAAGGTATAAAAGCCAGTCTGTTGGCCATCGAAGGTATTGGCATCCAAACGATAGGTAGCATCCGCTGGCAGCGTGATTTCTATCCGAGCGGTGGTGTCCGTGGGGGACAGATCGTCCCCATAGGCTAGGGTCGTATATTGGGATTCATCGGTGCTATCGCCAGTGCCTGTCATCTGACGCAACGACAAAAATGCATCGACATCCTCACTGGCCATTGCAGCCACCAGGTGTTGCCCGGCCTGTCCTTCAAAATGGTAGTAGTCAATGTAGCTTTGGTCTCCATGAACCCGATCCCCGACGCCAAAGTGTCCGGTGATTGTTTGCCCCCTAAGCAACAAAGGCTGCCGCTGCCACTGTTGACCATCGGCCATAGTGGGCTGACTGGCCACATTTCCCGCCTCTAAATCCGTCAGAAATTCGCTGATATGACGTGCCCCAATGGCCGTATTTAGACCTGCACTACCGGCATTAGGGAGAGGCTGATACGACCATGTGTTGACACCAATAACCTCACCATATTCATTTAAGAGCGGCCCCCCTGAATTTCCAGAGTTGATATCAGCATCTGTCTGAATCCATCCCTCCGTTTGCAGAACCTGGCTGATGACGCCAACCGTGAGGGTGCGCCCTAAATCAAACGGAAATCCAATGGCATAGGCTGACTCTCCTGTTTTGGGAAAGGTGGTGAGCAGCCCTAGACTGGGCAGCTCACCGTCAGGATAAACCCTCAGGGCAGCCAGATCTTGACCGTGGCGGTCATAGCCTAAAATATCGGCCTCAAACTGACGACCGTCGGCCATTCGAACAGTGGCTGTGGTACTGCTTTGATGCCCGATAACATGGGCATTTGTAATAATTAGGCCGGTTGATTCAACAACAAAACCGCTGCCTTTTCTGCCGTCGGCAAGGCGTACTTCGACGACAGCCGGGTTGGCCTGTTGAAAAATTTGACGGGTATGCTCACTGGGGCTCTGGGCATAGGCAGGAAGATCCAGACGATGAGTCGTTGCCAAATTTGGAAATAATTGAGTCCCAACAGTTTCTATCAAAGGAGCTACTGCCAATAAACCCGTCGCTGCTATCAGGCTAGCGCGGCCCGCACGTATTAAAAAACCTTCCATCTAAGTACATTCAAAGCATAGGGACTGATAGCCCACGACTCCAGTAGGTTAAAAACCTCCCAAGCGTAAGACCATCGATATAGTATCTACTAGCTCAACAACAATCAGCTGGAATTTATGCAGAATTTTAATGTCTATCACTGATTAGGCATTTGAAAAGCCAGCTGCGAGGCGATACTGTCGCCTCGCAGCTGGTTAACCACCCCTTAATCAACGACGGCTTAGTTAATCATCGTCATCGTCATCATCGTCGTCGTCATCATCGTCGTCGTCATCGTCGTCGTCGTCGTCATCGCCGCCGTCGTCGCCCTCTTGACTGACGTCGTCATCAACGGTGACATCCACATCAACGTTGTTGTTGATTGTAATAAATATGTCTAAAAAGTCATCGGCAACATACTCATTACGGACATACTCAACAATCCCTAAGCTGGCCATGGACTGGTACACAAAGCTGCTCGCTTCGGAACGACTCACCACCTGGAAAAGGTTGAGGCGCTGGCGATTGGGATAGTTAACAATGATGCCACGCTCGGTGAGTGCCGCCATTAGCAAGCGGTATTCCGTTGGAATAGTCTCAGCATCTTCATAGATACTCAGAATTTCTGTTACACTCTTGCCAGAAACAATCTCAGTATATCCCAACCCACGAGCCAACGAAACTAGCACATCTAGTCGTGTGAGCCGTCGCTCTGGATTAGCAACAATGTTCTCGAGGTCGATAAAGCCCATGGAATAAGCTTTTTGGATCGCACTGTAGGCCCAGTAGCTACGGGAAATGCCGGAAATGTTCGATACCTGCCGCACTGGTCTGACGTCAAATGCCTTATTGATTAAGGCTGAAAATTGGGCATGGGTCAGTCCGTTGGTGGGCATAAACATTCCATTGGGAAAGCCCTCAAGCACTCCTCGCTCACTTAGGGGGTAGATAAAACTGGATGCCCAATAATCTTGTCTAAGATCTGTAAAACTGGTTTGCTGCACAACGCTGCGGCGAATTACCTGCGTTCGCTGAGTCTGAGCAAGTAATTCTGAATCAGTTTTTTGCTCAGCTGTTTGGATATCGCGAGCCTGGGCTGCACTGGAAAAAAGACATATAGAAAGTACGGTTAGAAAAGAAATGCCCAGACCCGCAATACTGCGCATAAGCCATAGAGCAGTAGAAATATTCATGCTATAGGTTCCTCTAGAACAAAAACGATTGATACACAATTTGTGTTCGACTGTCCCCGATTTCACATTTCACTATGTTGAGTCTGTTTGACTACCAACTACACAAGAGTTTTACCAGTGCTACAGCGCCTACAGTTAGTAGCACCGCTCTTAACAACAATATGTCTGAATCGTGATGGATCATTGGTAGAAGACCTTAGCTGTGATTCAACCTCACAATGACTGACTAGAACAAGATGCCGTGGACCAATTTCTCAAGTGGTTTTCAATATTTAGAGCCATGAGAAACTTTAGTAGTATCGCGCAGCGATTTCTAAGCCTGTTTAAGGTGATGGAGATTCATATGACACGCGAATGTTCTAATGCATCGAGACGTTCGCCATAGCTCAAAGCCCTGATGGCCAATTTAAAAACTGGTTGTAATGCGGCTGTGACGATTTAAGTCAAATGCCGCCGCTGGTTTTTAGATCGGCAACGGCATTTGACTTGTTTATGAGCAGCCATAACAGCTGGCTAGGCCATGGCTAGATATTGCATCCAAACACCCATTGCATGTTGGACATGGGTTTAAGCACCTATCTAAAGCATCTGTAAAGACAGCTGTAATTTTTAGGGAGAGAATGATGGTATCTATAGGGTCCATACTGTGGCCATATCGTATCCATGCTATCAGACGCCTTGTCGACAGTCGCTGTGCCGTTTAGGAAACAAAAATAATTAGGTTCTGCTATTGAATGTACAGACGTTGCAAGCAACGTTTCTCCAGCATTAACGTTTGGATCTTATAAAATCCTGATCCCTTAGCCATACTCGGCGGCGAAGGCTTCACCGTAGATTGATATTTTGTCTATGGTGTCCCAGACTAAACCAGCGGCACAGATCTCAGCGGTCAGCTATGATGGCACCTGTGTACATGTTCACAACCATGGGTTTGTGAACCATCTGGGTGAACTCTATACGACGAAATATAATTTGGTAAAGGGTTTGCACTGCCGTTAGATTAGGGCTTGTAATGACTATTTTTGCATCTGATTTGGTAGTCATAATTAACCCAAATTCGCTTTTCCTACGCGGCTCAACCCATCCATTAAAGTAAATAAAATAGCCTAGTGCATCGTCAAGACTTAATTTTGGGATAGATAGAGTCTAACTTGTAGCGTGCATCGTCAATCTTCATCTGCCAATCGACCCCTCTCTGAGTGCTGTTGACGTCACTTGCCCAAGCCGCTGTTTCACCCCGTAGCGTT